>NZ_JALQEB010000003.1:0-262907 GCF_023630905.1 Caballeronia sp. ATUFL_F1_KS4A
AACTCAACCCTTGACGCTCAATACAGTTGCTTTCTTTGCAGCAGCAAAGAAAGTGACTGCCGCCCCGCACAGGGGCAGTGCTAATAGACCGACACGAAAACGGGATCCAGCGAAATCGCAAGCGAACCACCACAACAAGCGCCAGCAAGAACCCCAAAAAAAACCATGCCCCGCCCAACCCCAGAAGAACTCCTCGACAAACTCCACCGCGAGGAAGAAAAACGCGAGCGCGGCAGACTGAAGATTTTCTTCGGCGCATCGGCGGGCGTAGGCAAGACCTTCGCGATGTTGCAGGCCGCACGCCGCCGCCGCGATGAGGGCGTGGAAGTAGTCGTCGGCGTGGTCGAAACGCATGGCCGCAAGGAAACCCTTGCACTGGTCGAAGGCCTCGAAACGCTCCCGCCCGCGCGCATCGAACACCGCGGCCGTCTGCTCGCCGAATTCGACCTCGACGCCGCGCTCGCCCGAAAACCGCAACTCATCCTCGTCGACGAACTCGCGCACTCGAACGTGCACGGCTCGCGCCACATGAAGCGCTGGCAAGACGTGCAAGAACTGCTCGACGCGGGCATCGACGTCTATACGACCGTCAACGTCCAGCACCTCGAAAGCCTCAACGACATCGTCGGGCGCATCACCGGCATTCGGGTCTGGGAGACCGTGCCCGATCGCATCTTCGACCTCGCCGATGAAGTCACGCTCGTCGACCTGCCGCCCGAAGAACTGCTCGACCGTCTGCGCGAAGGCAAGGTCTACCTGCCGGCGCAGGCCGAGCACGCCGTGCGCAACTTTTTTCGCAAGGGCAATCTGATCGCGCTGCGCGAACTCGCCTTGCGCCGCACGGCCGATCGCGTCGACGCGCAAATGCGCGAATACCGCGCCGATCAGTCGATCGAACGCATCTGGCGCGCGCGCGAACGGCTCATCGCGTGCATCGGCCCGGGACCGGAAAGCGCGACGCTCGTGCGCGCGGCCGCGCGGCTCGCCACGGCGCTCAAGGCCGACTGGCTCGCGGTGTACGTCGAGACGCCGAAGCTGCAGCGCCTCTCCGACGATCAGCGCCGCCGCACGCTCGACGCGCTCAAGCTCGCCTCCGAACTCGGCGCGGAAACCGTCACGCTCGATGGCGCCGATGCCGCCGCGACGCTCATCGACTACGCGCACATGCGCAACGTGTCGAAGCTCGTGGCGGGCGCGTCGGCGAGCGCGGGATGGCGGCGTCTCATCGCTCGGCCGGTGAGCGAGCGCATCATCCGGCAAGGATCCGATATCGACGTGACGCTCGTGTCGACCGGCACACGCGACGCGCCACGCCGCACGATCACGCAAGCCTTCGGCACCTGGCGCGACGGCGCGCACTCGCCGCCGCGCGCCTATCTTCATGCGCTCGCGATCGGCGGCGGCATCACGCTCGTCGCCGACATGCTCGCCGCCCGTCAGTTCGCAATCACGAATCTCGTGATGCTCTATCTGCTCGGCGTGATCTTCGCGGCCGTGCGGCTCGGGCGCGGTCCCGGCGTGATGCTGTCGTTTCTGTCGGTCGCCGCGTTCGACTTCTTCTTCGTGCCGCCCGAGCTGTCTTTCTCCGTGACGGACACGCAGTATCTGCTCACGTTCCTCGTCATGCTGCTGACCTCGCTCACGATCAGTCATCTGACGTCGAGCCTGCGGCGCGAGGCGCGCATCGCATCGCAACGCGAGCGGCGCACGGGCGCGATGTACGCGATGACCAAGGAACTCGGCGCCGCGTTGATGACCGAGCAGATCATCGAGATCGGCACGCGCCACGTCGCGGAAGTGTTTCAGGCGAAGGTCGCGATGCTCCTGCCCGACGCCGCCGAGAAAGTGCGGCAGAAAGTGGACGAACCGAATCCCGATGTGACGCTCGATGCCGCGCGTCTCGATCTCGACATCGCGCAATGGGTCTATGACCAGCAGAAACCGGCCGGACGCGGCACCGAGACCTTGCCCGCGAGCCAGGCGCTTTATCTCCCGCTCAAGGCGCCGATGCGCACGCGCGGCGTGCTCGCGCTCGTGACCGGGCGCGAAGCCGAACTCGCGGTGCCCGAGCAGCGCCGCATGGTCGACACGTTCGCGTCGCAGATCGCGCTTGCGCTGGAACGCGTGCATTACGTCGAAATCGCGCAGGACGCGCTCGTCAACATGGAATCGGAGCGCCTGCGCAACTCGCTTTTATCCGCGATATCGCACGATCTGCGCACGCCGCTCACGTCGATCGTCGGCTTCGCTTCGGTGCTGGAGGAAGAGGCGCGGGAAGCAGGCGGCCAGAGCGAGGCATCGCAGGAACTCGTGCACGCGATCCACGAAGAAGCGCTGCGCATGAGCGGCCTCGTGATCAATCTGCTCGACATGGCGCGTCTGCAGGCGGGCGCGATCCGGCTGAATCGTCAATGGTCGATGCTCGAAGAAACCGTGGGCGCCGCGCTCGCGAGTTCGCGCCGCGTGCTCGCCGGGCGTCCCGTACAGACGCGCGTGCCGGCGGACCTGCCCTTGCTGCAACTCGACGCCGTGCTGATGGAGCGTCTCTTCGCCAACCTGCTGGAAAACGCCGCGAAGTACACGCCGCCCGCGACGCCGATCCGCATCGGCGCCGCGCTCGCGCACGACGGGGATGCGCGCTTCGTGCGCGTGTGCATCGACGATGAAGGGCCGGGCGTGCCGGCCGGCATGCAGAACCGTCTCTTCGACAAGTTCACGCGCGGCGAGAAGGAATCGGCGCAACCGGGCATCGGGCTCGGTCTCGCCATCTGCCGCGCGATCGTCGAGGCGCATGGCGGGCACATCGGCGTCGAGAATCGCGCGGACGCGAACGGGCGCGTTCTCGGCGCACGATTCTGGTTCACGCTGCCGGCCAACGATGCGCCGCCCGAAGAATTGCCGCCCGACGAGGATGTCGACTCGAAGGCGGCCGCGCCGGGAACGGACGATGTCTGACGCGGCGAATTATGATGTCGGCTCACGAGCAAACTGCAAACCAACGATGAGCCAACCGACTTTGAACGGCGAGCGCGTGCAGCTTCGTCCGCTGCAACGCGAGGATCGCGCCGCCTTGCTCGATGCAGCCGCCGACGGCGAACTCTGGAATCTGAGCGTGACGGTCGTGCCGAACGAAGACGCCATCGATCGTTATATCGACACCGCCCTCGCGGGCCGCGATGCCGGCACCGTGATGCCGTTCGTGATCGTGCGCGCCAGCGATGCGCGCGTCGTCGGCAGCACGCGTTACTGGAAGATCGACCGCGTGAACCGCAAGCTCGAAATCGGACATACGTGGCTCGCGGCATCGACGCAGCGAACGGGCATCAACACGGAAGCGAAGTTTCTGCTGCTCGCGCACGCGTTCGAAGCAATGCGTTGCGTGCGCGTGCAGTTCACCACCGACGAGCTCAATGCGAAATCGCGCGCGGCGATACTCGGCGTCGGCGCGAAACAGGAAGGCATCGTGCGGCACGAGCGCATCATGCCCGATGGCCGCAAGCGCAATTCGGTCCGCTTTTCGATCATCGACGACGAATGGCCCGACGTCAAAGCGATGCTGCTCGCCAAGCTCACGCGTCGAGCGTAGCGCGCGCCTTCAGCGCTTTCACGCGCGCCTTCATGAACGCGACGAAGCGGCGCGTGACGGTGTCGTCGCGTTCGTCTTGCCATGCAAGTCCGACGCGCCAGCGCGCCGCTCGATCGCGCAATGTCAGCACGCGCGCATCGCGCAGCAAGTACTGCGCGCGCGATGGCAGGAACGCCGCGCCCACGCCGCCCGCCACCGATGCGAGCACGGACTGGATATCGTCCGCTTCCTGAATCACGCGCGGCGCGAAATCGTGCTCCGCGCACCAGCGATCGATCTGCGCAGCAAGCCCCGGCCCGCGCCCACGCGACAGCGCGATGAATCCCGGTTCGTTCAGTTCGTTCAGATTCGCGGGCAGACGCTTGTAGCGCGTGTGCTCGGGCACGGCGAGCGCGAGCGTTTCATCGAGCACGGTGAAGCCGGAAAGCCCGGCGCTCGCGGGCATCCGCATGAATCCGACATCGAGCTTGTTCGCGAGGATGCGGCGCGTCTGTTCGTGCGACGAGAGATCGTGCAGCGTGATGCTCACGTCCGGATTCAGCGCGCCGAATTCGGCGATCAGCTTCGGCACATGCGTGAGCGTCGACAGGCACAAGCCGACGCGCAGAAATCCGCGCGCGCCGCTCGCGGCTTCGCGTGCGCGGGCCAGCACGGCGTCGGCGTCGCGCACGAGCGCTTGCGCATCGCCGATGAAGCCCGCGCCGAACGTCGTCAGATCCGCGCCGTGGCGTCCGCGTTCGAAGAGGCGCGCGCCGAGGCTTTCTTCGAGCGACGCAATCTGCTTGCTGAGCGCAGGCTGGCTCAAGTGCAGCGCTTCGGCGGCACGGCCGAAATGACGCAATTCGGCGATGGTGAGAAAGGAGCGCAGGAGTTTCAATTCCATTTGGCGATCGAACACGTCGAAACATTCATTTTACTTATCGATTGCCGAGCGCTTCAATGAGGATACTCACTCGTCACATCGGGAGTTCCACTTGGATGCCGCATCGTTTCGTGTCGCCGTCATCGCGCTCGAATCGCGGAAGGGCGATGCCGCGCTCGACTGTCGATTCATCGCCGCAAAGCTCGCCTATGCCGCGCGCCAAGGCGTGTGGCTCGCGCTGTTTTCCCCTTCGGGTATCGACGATTCGCGCGCCGATCCGTTCGACGATCCGTCGATTCACGCGATCGCCGCCGCCGTCGATGAAAGCGGCGTCGCGGCGGGCGTCGGCTGGATCGAGCGCACCGAAGACGGCGGGCGCTTCGACAGCTACGCGATATGTTTTCCCGGCGGCGCGCGCGTGCGTCATCGCATGCCGAGTGCGGCGCGGCGCGGTTCGCACAGCGGCAATCGCCTCGGCGTATTCGACGCGCATCCGCTTGCGCACGAGACGGAGCGCACGACGGAGCGCACGACGGAACGCACGATGCCGCGCGGTTCGCTGCCGCTCAGTTTCGCGATCGTCGGCCGTCATCGATTGACGGGTTGAATCGCGCCTCCGCACGGCTTTTATGTCCCGATACAATCGGACGAACAGCCCGGCACGGAGGTTTCGCACATGGATTTGATCATTCGCCGCGCGGCGCTCGCTCACTCGCGCGAACTCGTCGACATCGGCATGGAGGCGGGGCGCATCGCCGCGATCGAGCGGCATCTTGCGGCCACCGCGCGCGAGGAAATCGATGCGAACGGCTCGCTCGTCACCGCGCCTTTCGTCGACGCGCACTTCCATATGGACGCGACGCTTTCCTACGGCCTGCCGCGCGTGAATGCGTCCGGCACGCTGCTCGAAGGCATCGCGCTATGGGGTGAATTGAAGCCGGATCTCACGCAGGAAGCGCTCGTCGAGCGCGCGCTGCAGTACTGCGACTGGGCCGTCGCGCGCGGATTGCTCGCGATCCGTTCTCACGTCGATGTGTGCGATCCGCGGCTTCTGGCCGTCGAAGCGCTCGTCGAAGTGAAACGGCGCGTGAAGCCGTATCTCGATCTGCAACTTGTCGCGTTTCCGCAGGACGGCGTGTTGCGCAGCCCGGGCGCGTTCGACAATCTGAAGCGCGCGATCGCGATGGGCGTCGATGTCGTCGGCGGCATTCCGCACTTCGAGCGCACGATGGCGGACGGCGCGGCATCGGTGAAACTGCTGTGCGAATACGCGGCGGAGCAGGGCTTGCGCGTGGACATGCACTGCGACGAGTCCGACGATCCGATGTCGCGCCACATCGAAACGCTCGCTGCGGAGACGCATCGGCTCGGCTTGCATGGACGCGTCACCGGCTCGCATCTCACGTCGATGCATTCGATGGACAACTACTACGTCAGCAAGCTCATTCCGCTGATGCGCGAGGCGGGCGTGAATGCAATCGCGAATCCTCTCATCAACATCACGTTGCAGGGGCGCTCCGATACTTACCCGAAGCGGCGCGGCATGACGCGCGTGCCGGAACTGATGGCGGCGGGCATCACGGTCGCGTTCGGGCACGACTGCGTGATGGATCCGTGGTACAGCTTGGGTTCGGGCGACATGCTCGACGTCGCGCACATGGGCTTGCACGTCGCGCAGATGACGGGCGTCGACGCGATGCGCGCGTGCTTCGATGCGGTCACGAAAAATCCTGCGCGGATTCTCGGGCTCGAAGGGTATGGCATCGAAGTGGGCTGCAACGCGGATTGCGTGGTGCTGGATGCGCGCGATCCTGTCGAAGCGATTCGGCTGCGGGCGGCGCGAACGGTTGTTGTCAGGCGCGGAAAGGTGGTGAGCCGGAGTCCGGCCGTGCGCGCGACGCTGGCGCTGGAAGGAAGGCCGGGGGAGGTGGATTTCAGGATTGAGAGGCGATAAAAAACCCGGTCCTCGCGGACCGGGTTTTCGCATCAATCGGCAGGAGGCGTCAATGCACCGTCGCGCCCGACATCCCGTTATGCCTCAACAACGCGTCGATATCCGGCTCGCGCCCACGGAACGCCTTGAACGATTCCATCGCCGGACGGCTGCCGCCGACTTCCAGAATCTCGCGACGATAACGCGTACCCGTGGTCGCATCGAGCACCGAACCGCTTCCGGCCTTCGCGGCTTCCTCGAACGCGGCGTACGCATCGGCGGATAAAACTTCCGCCCACTTGTAGCTGTAATACCCCGCCGCATACCCGCCCGCGAAAATATGGCTGAACGTATTCGGCCAGCGCGAGAAGGGCGCCTGCGGGATCACATGGAACTTCTCGTTGATCGCGCGTGCGAGATCGTTGACGTTCTGCGTCGCGTTGGCCGGATCGTAGGACGTGTGCAGCACCATATCGAACATCGAAAAGACGATCTGGCGCAGCGTGCCCAAACCGCTCTGGAAGTTCTTCGCGGCGAGCATCTTGTCGAACAGTTCGCGCGGCAGCGGCGCGCCGGTTTCGACGTGCGCGGACATGTCGGTCAACACGTCCCATTCCCAGCAGAAATTCTCCATGAACTGCGACGGCAGTTCGACCGCATCCCACTCCACGCCGTTGATGCCCGACACGCCCAGTTCGTCGATGCGCGTCAGCATGTGATGCAGCCCATGCCCGAATTCGTGGAACAGCGTGATGACTTCATCGTGCGTGAAGCATGCGGGTTTGCCGCCCACCGGCGCCGAAAAGTTGCAGGTGAGATAAGCAACCGGCGTCTGCACGCCGCCTTCGCCGCGCTTGTGACGCGAGCGCGCGTCGTCCATCCATGCGCCGCCGCGCTTGCCTTCGCGCGCGTAGAGGTCGAGATAGAACTGCGCGACGAGCGTGCCGTCCTTGTTCTCGACGCGGAAAAAGCGCACGTCCGGATTCCACACGGCGGCTTCGTCGCGGCGGATCGACACGTTGAAGAGCGTCTCCGTCACCTTGAAGAGACCCTTCAACACGGCTTCTTGCGGGAAGTATTGCTTCACTTCGTTTTCCGAGAACGAATAGCGCTTCTGACGCAGCTTCTCCGCCGCGTACGCGATGTCCCACGGCTGCAACTCGGGCATGCCGAGCTCGGTCGCGGCGAACGCGCGCAGTTCCATCCAGTCGTTTTCGGCGTAGGGGCGGGCGCGCTTCGCCAAGTCTTCGAGGAACGCGATGACCTGCGCGGGCGATTCCGCCATCTTCGGCGCGAGCGACACTTCCGCGAAGTTCTGATAACCGAGCGTCTTCGCTTCTTCCTCGCGCAGCTTCAGATGCTCGACGACGTTCGCCGTATTGTCCCATTCGGCCTTGCCGTTGCCATAGGTCGCGCCGAGTTCGGACGCGCGCGTGACGTACGCGCGATACATCGCCTCGCGCATCGGACGATGCTCCGAATACTGCAGCACCGGGAAATACGACGGGAAATGCAGCGTGAACTTCCAGCCTTCCTTGCCGTCGCGTTGCGCGGCTTCGTGGGCGGCTTCGATCACGTCGTCGGGCAGACCGGCGAGATCGCTCTTCTGCGTGACGATGTACGCATAGGCGTTGGTCGAATCGAGGACGTGATCCGAAAACGCCTTCGACAGCGCCGCCTGTTCTTCCTGCAACTGCGCGAAACGCGGCTTGCGGTCTTCGGGTAATTCGGCGCCCGAGAGACGGAAATCGCGCAGCGAGTTTTCGAGGATTTTTTTGCGCTCGGCCGACAAGCCCGCGAATTCGGTACCGGCGGCGATCGCCTTGTACTTTTCGTAGAGCGCGAGATTCTGTCCGACGCTCGCCGAGAATTCGGTCACGCGCGGCAGGTTTTCAGCGTGGGCGGCGCGCAGTTCGGGCGTGTCGGCGACGGCGTTCAGATGGCCGACGATGCCCCACGCGCGCGACAATTTTTCCGATTCCTGCTCGACGGCCTCGACGACGTCTTTCCACGTCGCAGGCGTCTCGGGCGCGCTTGCACGGTCGACGGCGGCCTTGGCATTGGCAAGGAGCACATCGAGCGCGGGCGTGACGTGCGCCGGCTGAATCTCGCCGAAACGCGGAAGATCGGAGAAGTCGAGCAGCGGATTGGCCGCTGCCGCTTCGGACGTGATGGCTGACGTGGTATCGCTCATGGCTCTCCCGTGCTGATATTGGATGACGCCGCACGGGTGTCGCGCCCCGCGCCGGCTCGTTCGGAGATTATTGGGGCGGGCGCGGCAAATTCCAATCGTTTGTTTTTAAGGGGCCGATTAAGGCAATGCCCGGCATTCCCCTACAACCCGCGGCCGCCCCGCGCCGCTCAAGCCTGCGCCGCGCGCTCGGCCGCTTCGATCGTGTTGACGAGCAGCATCGTGATGGTCATCGGGCCGACGCCGCCCGGCACCGGCGTGATATAGCCCGCCACTTCCTTCACGCCCGCGAAATCGACGTCGCCGCACAGCTTGCCTTCGTCGTTGCGGTTCATGCCGACGTCGATGACCGTCGCGCCCGGCTTCACCATGTCGGCGGTGAGGATGTCGCGGCGGCCGACCGCGGCGACGATCACATCGGCGTCGCGCGTATGTTTGGCGAGGTCGCGCGTCTTGCTGTGGCAGATCGTGACGGTCGAGCCCGCTTCGAGCAGGAGCAGCGCCATCGGCTTGCCGACGATGTTCGAGCGCCCGATCACGACGGCGTTCGCGCCTTTCAGGTCGATGCCGTGCGCTTCGAACATCTTCATCACGCCGTAGGGCGTGCACGGGCGAAAGAGCGGCTTGCCGGTCAGAAGCGCGCCCGCATTGGCGACGTGAAAACCGTCGACGTCCTTTTCCGGCGCGATCGCCTCGATGACCTTGTGGCTGTCGATGTGGGCGGGCAGCGGCAGTTGCACGAGGATGCCGTGGATCGACGCATCGGCGTTGAGCTTTTCGATGTGCGCGAGCAGTTCGTTTTCGGCGAGCGTCGCGGGGAAACGGTCCATCACCGAGTGCAGGCCGTTGTCCTGGCAGGCCTTCACCTTGTTGCGCACGTAGACTTCGCTCGCCGGATTGTCGCCGACGAGCACGACGGCCAGGCCCGGCTTATGTCCACGGGCGGAGAGGGCGGCGGCGCGCCGGGCGACATCGGCGCGAAGGGTCTTGGATAGGGCGTTGCCGTCGATGAGTTGGGCGGTCATGGCGAATCGGATCGAGGATGGGCGAGGGCGCGCGAGGGCGTGAAGCCGACGCCGTGCCCGCCGCTCTGATCGGCGACGGTGCGCGGCGCTCGCGCAAGGTGCTGGGCGCTTGCTTGGCCGCTGTGCGGCAAATGCGCCCTTGGGAAGGGCGAAATTATACCGCCGGGCGCGCTCGGGAGTCTCGGCGGGTCACCGACGTGAAACCAGAATCTCGGATCCGCTGCGTGCCGATGAGTCTTCGCCCAGCGCTTGTCAAATTACTTGCCGCTTACCAGTAAACCACCGTTCTTCCGGGATACTCCCTGCCGCGTTATTTACCGATGCTTGCAGGAGAAAATCAAGAATGTCTTTCGGAAAATGTGCAGTCATATCATTGACGTTTAGCAGTGTCGTTTTGCTTTCCGCCTGCGGTGGCGGAGGCTCCGGCGGCGCGGATGAGAACCGTCAGCCCGCCAGCGCGCCCGCCGCGGCCGCACCGGCCAGCGCGGCGTCGTCGACGGTCCCTTCGACAGATTTGCCGACCAGCGCCAGCGCGCCTGCTGCGGCGTCTTCGCCGGCAACGGTGGGGGAAGCACTGCCGAGCCTCGCGAATCCGCAAGCAGGATCGACGGCGCAAACAGGAACGAACGCCGAAGGAATCTGGACGACGAATTCGCTGACGAACCGCACCATCGCGCTAGTCGATCCGGACGGCAATGTCTCGTCGCTCAATGCGATTGGGTCGATCGTGACCAGCGCACTCTATGGCGTCATCTCATACTCGCCGCAGGCCTGGACGCTGACGTCCGGTCTGTCTTTCAACAACATGCTGTTCGCGTATCCGACGAGCTCGGGAAGCGGAACCTACTCGCCGCGAAACACTTTCAGCGGGAGCTACGTCGCGAATGGAGCGACCACGGAGTTCTCGTCGAACTACGATGCAGCGAACGCATTGAGTGTCACGCAGCAGAGCGTCGCGGGCACCTGGACGCAATCGTCGACGTCGCTGACGATCGCCGACGACGGCTCTTTCACAGGCAAACTAAGCGGTTGCGACGTCAGCGGAAAAATGTTGCTGGCGACCCCCGGCAGCAATCGCAACATGTACGCCGTGACGATGAGCGTGGCGCCCGCCACTTCCTGCTCGGTGCCTGCCGGCACGACCTATACCGGCAACGCGGCCATTCTGTTCGTGCCGATCACCGGCAGCAATGGTTATCGCCGAACGGTTCTGTACAACGTGCATAACCTGAACGAACTTCGTTATGCCTACGGCCAGTTGACGAAACAATAGTCCTCTCGCCCTGAGCCGCGCGCCACCCCGCGCCCGCTCAGGGCGTCACCACCTTCCACGACGAATCCGGGTTGAACGACTTGATTGCCGCCGCCTTGCTTGCGGAAGCCGGGCCCAGATCCTTCTCGTAGATCTGTCCGTCCTGATTGACCATGAACGTCATCACGCCCGTCTGGCCGTAGCGCGCGGGTGTCGCGATGACGCCGAAACCCTGCGTCAGCCGTCCGTCCTGAAGATAGTTCTTCGCGCCGCCCGGTGCGTTCGAGCCTTGCGACGTCAGAATGCGGTAGTGATAGCCGTAGTAGCCGTCCTTGTCGGTCGGCTTGTTCGGCATCGTCTCGGCGAGCGGACCGAGCGGGCTTTCCGGCTCGCCCGGCGCCGTGTCCCAGTAAAGGCCGTCGTGCTTGCCGGGCGTGCTCACGAAGCGGTCGGCGTACCGCCCCGCCGTCTTGCGAAAGTCGTCCTGCGCGGCGACGACCGCGAGCGCGACCTGCATCGCCGATCGCTCGTTGCGCCCGATGCGCCTCGTCAGCAGCTCGTCGCGCGCGGCGCGCATGTCGAAGCGCCAGCCGTTCGCGACCTTGACGAGCGGAATCGGCAGCGTCCAGCCGTCCGTGCCCGCTTCGATGCGCGCTGAAGGATGTCCGTCGACCCTTTGCGCATCCTCGACGATGCGATGCTGCTGCGCCCACGCGCCGAGGTACGCGTAGATATCCTCCCGGCCGATGCTGCCTTCGGGCACATATCGGCGATGGTCCTTGCCGAGCACTTTGGCGAGCGCGGCTTCGTCGTTGGTGGCGATGGCGTCGGTGAACGCTTGCGCCGCCGCTTCGGGCGTCGGATAAACGGCCTGCGCGTGCGCGAGCGACGCGCCGAGCACGAGCGACGCGACCGCGAACGCGCGCAGGACGAGCTTCTTCGATGAGGCGAATGGTTTCATGTCGGGCTCCTGGATCTGGCGTTCGCCGCATTCGCGGCGTTTGACGATGGAATCGATCATCAACGGCGGAAGCCTCCGCCGCCGCCTCGATGGAACCCGCCGCCGCCTCCGCCACCGCCGTGGAATCCGCCACCGCCGCCGCCTTGAAATCCGCCGCCGCCACGTTGCACGCCGCCTCCGCCCGCGCCCAAACCACCGCCACCGCCACCGCCGCCGCCCGCCTGACGCTGAACACCGCCGCCACCTGCGCCGGCGCGCTCATGCGACTGATTGAACGACTGCCGGCTCGCCTGTCCGCGCTGCATGTCCTGGCGCGCGCCGTTGCCATCGCCCGCGCCGCGCAGCGCGTTGTCGCGATTTACGTCCTGCGAGCGCTGACGAAGATCGCTCGTCGTGCGCGCGTTCGGTCCGCCGCCCTCGCGGATGCTCTGCGCGCGCTGGCTCGCCGATTCGTTGAGGTTCTGGCCGGTGCGCTGCTGCAAGGTCTGCGCGGCTTGCGCGCGCGCATCCTCGCGGCCCCGGAACTGGTTGCCGTTCGCGCCGAGATTGGCGTTGTTCAGGTTCTGGCGGTTCGCGGCGACGTTCGTCCGGTTGAACTGCGGATCGTTGCGGTTCCAGCGGACGTTATTGCTGTTCGCATTGATGCGGTTGGCCGTGTTGATGTTGTTGTAGCGATTCACGTTGACGTTGACATCGCCGTGACCCCAGTTGCAGTTGCCCCACAGCGAATTCACGACCGCGACGCCTGTTGCGAACGCCATGCCGGTCATGAACGCCGACCCGATCGCATATCCCGGAGGCGGCGGCACATAGACCGGCGGATACGCGGGATATGGCCACGTCCCGTACACGACCGTCGGGTTGTAGGTCGGCACGTAGACGACTTGCGGATTGGCGGGCTCGATCTGGATCACCGTAGTGCTGGTGGTCGTACTGCCCGCCGGCGCGGGCGCGCTCGTGACTTTCTGCTGCTCGTTCGTCTTCAGATTGCCCGCGCTTTGCGCCGCGCGCCGCAGACGCTGAACGGAGTCCATCACGTCGCTCGGCTGCGCGATGAACGCGTTGCCGAGCTGCGTCACCCAGTCGATCTTGGAGGCCATCGTCGCGAGCGCCTGCGGGAAAGCGACGAGCGACTGCACGCTCGGGTCCCATGGCTGCGTCTGCACGGCTTTCACGGCGTCGTCGCCCTTGAGGTTCGGATTCGCCTTCGACCAGTCGGCCGCTTCGGTAATCTGCGACGGATACGTCGACGCCATCAGCACTTGCGCGAGCAGCGCATCCGGATAGAGCGCGACCGGCGCGGTCAGCGCGTCGAGTTGCTGGTTCGTGAGTTTCTGGCCGGCCGGCGCGGCGTTCTGCGCTTGCGCGTCGAGCGGATGCGCGGCGAAAAGCGGCATCGCGGCGAGCGTGACGGCGAACGCGATCGCTCTTGCCGTGCCGATTTGCGAACCAATGACACCCATTCGTTTCGACATCGAATCCCCCCGTGCGAGACGTTGCGAGATCGTTGCGCGTAGCCGGGATTGAAGCGAGGAAATCGGGTAGTGATCCGGCGTGATTCAGCCAATATCACTTTTCAGTTCGGCGTTCAACGAACTTTGGCGGGAAGGAGATTCGGGCGCATTCGCTCGCGAGCGCGCCGATAAACGCGCGGCCGGCATGACGATGCCGGCCGCGAAGGGGAGAGCCGAAGCGCTTATTGCTGCGGCTTGTTCGACAGCGCGAGACGCAGCAGATCGGCCACCGTGTTCACGGAAAGCTTCTCCATGATGTTCGCGCGATGCGCTTCGACCGTCTTGATGCTGATGCCGAGATCGTCGGCGATCTGCTTGTTCAGCCGCCCGGCGATGATGCGTTCTAGCACCTGATGCTCGCGCGCCGTCAGCTTGCCCAAGCGCTCTGCGGCCGCGCGCTGCTGCTGCACGCTGGTGCTCTCGCTGCGCGCCTTTTCGAGCATGCGCTCGACGAGCTTGCGCAGTTCGGCTTCGTCGAACGGCTTCTCGATGAAGTCCATCGCGCCCTTCTTCATGGTCGAGACGGCCATCGGGACGTCGCCGTGCCCCGTCACGAAGATGATCGGCAAGAGCGAGTTCTCGGCGATGAGCTTCTCCTGCAGTTCGAGCCCCGTCATGCCGGCCATGCGCACGTCGAGGATCAGGCAGGAAATCGCGCCGGAATGGGCGATCGGCAGGTAGACGTCGAGGAACGATTCCGCGCTGGAGAAACACTGAACGCGATAGCCGTTTGCTTCGAGCAGCCAGCGCAAGGAATCACGTACGGCTTCGTCATCGTCGACGACGAAGACGGTTTCCTGAGTGGTGACTGTGCTCATAGTTCTCCCGTAACTGTTTGTTGTCTCGTATGTTCGTCCTGCGCATCCGTGCCGCCCGTGCCCGAGCCGCCTTCCACTTCGCCGATAGGCAGGCTGCAGTGGAAAGTCGCGCCGGTCACGTGGCCGTCCGCTTCGACGTTGTTGACCACCCAAAGGCGCCCGCGATGCGACTCGATGATCGAACGGCAGATGTTCAACCCCATGCCCATGCCGTCGGACTTGGTGCTGTAGAACGGCTCGAAGAGACGCTCGGCGGTTGCTTCGTCCACGCCCGGACCCTGGTCGACCACGCTGATGCACACGAAGCCGCCGTCCATGCGCTGCACGACTACGCGTATCACCGGATCGACGGCGTGTGGTTTCGCATCATGCATCGCCTCGGCCGCGTTTTTCAACAGGTTGACCAACACTTGTTCGATCAAAACCGGGTCGACGTAAATGACGGGCATCCGCGAACGGATTTCGGTGACGATGCGGATCTTGCGTTTGCGCGCCTCGATCTCGGCGAGACCGACCGCGTCCGCGACGATATCCGCGACGCGCGCCGCCTGGCGCTTCGGTTCGCTGCGCTTCACGAACTCGCGGATGCGCTTGATGATCATGCCCGCGCGCACGGCCTGCTGCGCGGTTTTTTCGAGCACCGGAAGCAGCGTTTCCTGCGTCATGCGGCCGGATTTCACGAGCGCGACGCAGCCCGAGCAATAGTTGTTGATCGCGGCGAGCGGCTGATTCAGCTCGTGCGCGAGCGACGACGCCATTTCGCCCATCGTCATCAGGCGGCTCGTGAACTGGAGCTTTTCTTCCTGCTGATGCGCGAGTTCCTGCGCCTGCTTCCTCTGCGTGATGTCGGTGGCGATCTGCATCTGCGCGAGATGGCCGTCGACCCACTGAATGTACTGGCGGCGCACCTCGAACCACTTCTGAATGCCTTCGACGTAGACCTCCTGCGCGTCCGCCGAGCTTTCCGTGAGGGCGGTGGCGGGCAGGCCCGCGTAGGTATCGACCATGTCGATGGTGTCGGACGAGCTCTGCGAACCGCCGTCGAACGCCGCGCCCGCGAGTTCCAGATGGCCGTCCGGACGAATGCCGAACAGATGCCGGTAATAGCGGTTCGCGAACAGCAGTTCGGCTTCGTCGGCGGCGAGCACGGAGACGGCGGCGTCGAGACTTTCGAGGACGGTGGTGAAGCGCTCGTGCGCGGCGGCGAGTTCCTCACGCGCGCGTTTCGGTTCGGTGATGTCCGTCATCGACGACATCCAGCCCGTCTGACGGCCGGAACTGTCGATGAGCGGCGAGACATAGAGTCGCGCGTGGAAAAATGACCCGTCTTTTCGGCGCACACGCAGTTCGAAACCGGAAGAGGGCGCTTTGCCGCGCAGCGTCATGTCGAGCTGGCGCTGCATCTCCGGATACGCGTCGCGCGGCCAGTACGGGAACGGCGCGTTCTTGCCGACGAGATCGCTTTCGTCCCAGCCCGTCATCCGGCAGAACGCCGGATTCACGTGCGTGATGCGGCCGTGCATGTCGAGCACGCGCATGCCGATCAGCACGGAGTTTTCCATCGCGCGACGAAAGAACGCCTCGGCGTAGAGCGCCTGCTGCGCCTCGAAGCGCTGGCGCGTGTGCTTCCACAGACTCCAGAGACTCCACAGCACGAAGCACGACAAACCGGCGACGAGCCAGACGAGCGTGTTGTTGGTGAAGTTCGTGAGCTGCGGATACGAGTACACGCGCACCGACAGGCCTTGTCCGGGCGGGTCGAGCGGCAGGTCGTAGAACATGTCGCGCGGCAGGCGCGGGCGGCTCGATGTGGTCGCGAGCTCGCGGTTGTTCAGATCGGTGATGGAAATCTTGTATTTCGCCGACAATTCGCTCGGAATGTCGTGCTTCAGTATGCCTTCGATCGAAAACACGGCCGCGATCGAGCCGAGGAATTCGCGGTCGCGGAAAACCGGCGTCTGCAGCGTGATGTAGCCGTTGCCGAGATCGTCGTACAGCAACGGCGAGTAGACTTGGCGGCGGGTGGTGCGCGCTTCGTCGAAGGCGGCCTGCACGGCCTCGTCCATCTGCGTGTCGTTCGGCTTGGCGAGGCGCGATCCGAGCACGGGCAGCGGCGTATTCGGCCAGCGCGGCTTATGCTCGCTCGTGTACCAGTTCATGTAGAGGATCTCGGGATGCCCCTGCATGATGTCGGTGGACGAAGTCTGGAAGGTTTGCGGATCGCCGTGCCCTGTCGCGATGTCGCGCGCGAGCGCCTGGATCTGCTCCTGCGCACCGGTCATCGACAGGCGAATTTGTTGCTGAGCCCACGCGACGTTGCGATAAAGCGTGTCTTCCTGCTGCTGTTGCTCGCGCCGGTTCAGGCTCCAGAGAATCAGACTCATCACGATCAGAAACACCAGGATCGAAATGAGCGGCGTGAGTAAATAGGAGTTCGACCACCACGGTCCGTGGTGCCAGCGGGAGGGCGAGGCGTCGGTCGGCTTGCGCGCGGACCTCGCCGAGCGTTTGATCAGCCGTTCGGTCAACATGGAGCGATTGTAACGCACCACCTGATTGTTAAATGGCGTAAAAAGACGGTAAAGCGTGCTCAGTTGCAGGAAAAGGAGGAGAAACATCTGAACAAAAAAGTCTTATCGGACGGTGCGTTGCAGCAATTTTTCGCATGGTGAGATTAGCTCTCATGATTTGAAAAATTCCTTGCGTCATGGTCTGGACCCTCTTTAGAATTGCCGGCACGCGGCCAGTGCCCGCTTTTCCGCGTGTGTTCGCGGGCGTGTGCCGGCGGTTCTCATCGAGTGTTCCTCACATCAGGAGACGAGCATGTCCGCTGTACCCGACGAAGTTCTCAAATATGTCGCCAACGCCAAGGACGACGATCCTCAGGAAACCGCCGAGTGGCTCGATGCGCTCGACGGCGTGATTTCCGCGGTCGGTCCTGATCGCGCGCACTACCTGATCGAGAAACAGATCGAATTCGCTCGCGTGCATGGCGAGCACCTGCCGTTTTCGGCGAACACGCCGTACATCAACACGATCCCCGTCGCTTCGCAGGCGAAGATTCCGGGCGATCAGGACATCGAACACCGCATCCGCTCGTACACCCGCTGGAACGCCATCGCGATGGTGCTGCGCGCGGGCAAGGACACGAACGTCGGCGGTCACATCGCTTCGTTCGCATCGGCCGCGACGCTCTACGACGTCGGCTTCAATCACTTCTGGCACGCGCCTTCGAAAGATCACGGCGGCGACCTCGTCTTCGTGCAGGGCCACTCGTCGCCGGGCGTCTATTCGCGCGCGTTCCTGCTCGGCCGCCTGACCGAAAAGCAACTGAACAACTTCCGCCAGGAAGTGGGCGGCGAGGGCATCTCGTCGTATCCGCATCCGTGGCTGATGCCGGATTTCTGGCAATTCCCGACCGTGTCGATGGGCCTCGGCCCGATCATGGCGATCTATCAGGCGCGCTTCATGAAGTACATGGCCGCGCGCGGCATGGCGAAGACCGAAGGCCGCAAGGTCTGGGCCTTCCTCGGCGACGGCGAAACGGACGAGCCGGAATCGCTCGGCGCGATCGGCATGGCCGGCCGCGAGCGTCTGGACAACCTCGTGTTCGTCATCAACTGCAATCTGCAGCGACTGGACGGCCCGGTGCGCGGCAACGGCAAGATCATTCAGGAACTCGAAAGCGAATTCCGCGGCGCCGGCTGGAACGTCATCAAGGTCATCTGGGGCAGCCGCTGGGACGCGCTCTTTGCACGCGACAAGACCGGCGCGCTGATGCGCCGCATGATGGAAGTCGTCGACGGCGAGTACCAGACGTACAAGTCGGAGTCGGGCGCGTTCGTGCGCGAGCACTTCTTCAACACGCCGGAACTCAAGGCGCTCGTCGCCGACTGGTCCGATGACGACATCTGGAACCTGAACCGCGGCGGCCACGATCCGCACAAGATCTACGCGGCCTTCGACGCAGCGACCAAGACGAAGGGCGCGCCGACCGTCATCCTCGCCAAGACCATCAAGGGCTATGGCATGGGCGAGCATGGTCAGGCGATGAACATCACGCACCAGCAGAAGAAGCTGCCGATCGACACGCTGAAGAAATTCCGCGACCAATTCCGTCTGCCGCTTACCGACGAGCAGATCGCCGACGTGCCGTATCTCACGTTCGAGGAAGGCTCGAAGGAACTCGAATACATGCGCCAGAAGCGCATGGACCTGGGCGGCTATCTGCCGACGCGCCGCGAGAAGGCCGAATCGCTGCCGGTGCCGGCGCTGTCCGCGTTCGAGCCGCTCTTGAAGGGCACGGGCGAAGGCCGCGAAATCTCCACGACGATGGCGTTCGTGCGGATCCTCAACATCCTGCTGAAGGACAAGGCGCTCGGCAAGCGCATCGTGCCGATCGTCCCGGACGAGTCGCGCACGTTCGGCATGGAAGGCCTCTTCCGCCAGATCGGCATCTGGAATCAGGACGGCCAGAAGTACATCCCGGAAGACTCCGACCAGCTGATGTTCTACAAGGAATCGGAGACGGGGCAGATCCTGCAGGAAGGCATCAACGAAGCGGGTGGCATGTGTGACTGGATCGCGGCCGCGACGTCGTACTCGACGCACGGCGAGATCATGATCCCGTTCTACATCTTCTACTCGATGTTCGGCTTCCAGCGCATCGGCGATCTGGCGTGGGCCGCGGGCGACATGCGTTCGCGCGGATTCCTGCTGGGCGGCACGGCTGGCCGCACGACGCTGAACGGCGAAGGGCTGCAGCACGAAGACGGCCACTCGCTGCTGTGGGCGGCATCGATTCCGAACTGCGTGAGCTATGACCCGACGTTCGGTTACGAACTCGCCGTCATCATGCAGGACGGCCTGCGCCGCATGGTCGCGGACCAGGAGGACGTGTACTACTACATCACCGTGATGAACGAGAACTACGAGCATCCGGCGATCCCGCAAGGCGATGCCGTGGCTTCGGACATCATCAAGGGCATGTACGCCTTCAAGAAGGCCGATGCGCCGGCCAAGGCGCACGTTCAGTTGATGGGCGCGGGCACGATCTTCAACGAAGTCATCGCCGCGGCTCAACTGTTGAAGGACGACTGGGGCGTCAGCGCCGATCTGTGGAGCGTGCCGAGCTTCACCGAACTGGCCCGCGACGGTCAGGCGTGCGAGCGCTGGAACCTGCTGCATCCGACCGAAGAGAAGAAGCTGCCGCACGTCACGGCGCTGCTGAAGGACGCGAAGGGCCCGGTGATCGCATCGACGGATTACATCCGCGCGCTCGTCGACCAGATTCGCGGCTATGTCCCGCAGAAGTTCGTGGTGCTCGGCACCGACGGCTATGGCCGCTCGGATACGCGCGAAGCGCTGCGCCACTTCTTCGAAGTCGACCGCTACTGGGTGACGCTGGCTGCGCTCAACGCGCTGGCCGACGAAGGCACGATCGAGCGCAAGGTCGTCGCCGAGGCGATCAAGAAGTACAACCTCGACCCGTCCAAACCCAACCCGATGACCGTCTAAAGGCATCGCCCCCGTGCGTTGTGACGCGGCCTCTTTCCGAAGCGGAAGGAGGCCCGCGTGCGACCCAGGAGACACTAATAATGAGTCAAGCGATCGAAGTCAAAGTGCCGGACATCGGCGATTTCAAGGACATCCCCGTGATCGAGGTGCTGGTCAAGGTGGGTGATACGGTCGAACCCGAGCAGTCGCTCGTCACGCTCGAATCCGACAAGGCCACGATGGACGTGCCGAGCTCGGCAGCGGGCGTCGTGAAGGAAGTGAAGGTCAAGGTCGGCGATAACGTGTCGGAAGGCTCGCTCATCGTCGTGCTGGAAGGCGGCGCAGGCGGCGCGGCCGCACCGGCGCCCGCGCCCGCGCCGGCGGCACCGAAGGAAGTGCCCTCGGATGCGCCCGCGAAGCCCGCGCCCGCGCCGAAGGAAGCGCCGTCCGCGCTCGCGCAGGCGCCTGTCATTCCCGCCGGCGACGGCTCGCGCACGTCGAGCCACGCGTCGCCGTCGGTGCGCAAGTTCGCGCGGGAACTGGGCGTCGATGTGTCGCGCGTGCGCGGCACCGGGCCGAAGAACCGCATCACGCAGCAGGACATCACCGCGTTCGTGAAGGGCGTGATGTCGGGACAGGGCGCGGCGCCTGCGGCTGCGGCGCCGGCTGGCGGTGGCGGCGGCGAACTCGGCCTCTTGCCGTGGCCGAAGATCGACTTCACGAAGTTCGGTCCGGTCGAGCCGAAGCCGCTCTCGCGCATCAAGAAGATTTCGGGCGCGAACCTGCATCGCAACTGGGTGATGATCCCGCACGTCACGAACAACGACGAAGCCGACATCACCGAGCTCGAAGAATTGCGCGTGAAGCTCAACAAGGAGCACGAGAAAGCGGGCGTGAAGTTCACGATGCTCGCGTTCGTCATCAAGGCCGTGGTCTCGGCGCTGAAGAAGTTCCCGGACTTCAACGCGAGCCTCGACGGCGACAACCTCGTCTTCAAGCAGTACTACCACATCGGTTTCGCGGCCGATACGCCGAACGGCCTCGTCGTTCCGGTGATCCGCGACGCGGACAAGAAGGGCCTCGTCGATATCGCCAAGGAAATGGCGGAACTGTCGAAGCTCGCGCGCGACGGCAAGCTGAAGCCCGATCAGATGCAGGGCGGCTGCTTCTCGATCTCGTCGCTGGGCGGCATCGGCGGGACGCACTTCACGCCGATCATCAACGCGCCCGAAGTCGCGATCCTCGGTCTGTCGCGCGGCTATCAGAAGCCCGTGTGGGACGGCAAGCAGTTCGTGCCGCGCCTCACGCTGCCGATGTCGCTGTCGTATGACCATCGCGTCATCGACGGCGCGGCCGCGGCGCGCTTCAACGCTTATCTGTCGGCGATTCTGGGCGATTTCCGTCGCGTCATTCTCTGATCTGCTGATCTGGCCGACGGCGGAACCTCGGACGTTCGTCCGAGGTTCCATCCGCATATCTCTTAGGGGACAACATGAGTCTCGTCGAACTAAAAGTACCCGACATCGGCGACTTCTCCGATGTCGATGTCATCGAAGTCAATATCAAAGCCGGCGACGTCATCGAAAAGGAACAGGGCGTCATCACGCTCGAAACCGACAAGGCCACGATGGAAGTGCCCGCGGATGTCGCGGGGACCATCAAGGAAGTGAAGGTCAAGCAGGGCGACAAGGTGAGCCAGGGCTCGGTCATCGCGATGATCGAAACCGCCGGCGCTGCGGCCGCGCCATCGCCGGCTCCGGCTCCCGCCGCTGCGCCCGCACCGGCTGCGGCTTCGGGCGGCGGCGTGCAGGACGTGAAGGTGCCGGATATCGGCGACTTCAAGGACATTCCCGTCATCGAAGTGCATGTGAAGCCGGGCGATACGGTCGAAAAGGAGCAGTCGCTCATCACGCTCGAATCCGACAAGGCGACGATGGACGTGCCGTCGCCTGCCGCCGGCACGGTCAAGGAAGTGAAGGTGAAGGTCGGCGACAACGTGTCGGAAGGCACGCTGGTTCTGACGCTCGAAGGCGGCGCGTCCGCTGCGGCGCCTGCTCCCGCGCCCCAGAAAGCGGCGCCGGCAGCCGCGCCGACGCCCGCGCCGCAAGCAGGCAGCTACGCCGGCGCGGCCGATGTCGAATGCGACATGCTCGTGCTCGGCGCCGGTCCCGGCGGTTATTCGGCGGCATTCCGTTCCGCCGATCTCGGCATGAAGACCGTGCTCGTCGAGCGTTATTCGACGCTCGGCGGCGTGTGTCTGAACGTCGGCTGCATTCCGTCGAAGGCGTTGCTGCACACGGCGCTCGTCATCGACGAAGCGGCCGAGCTCGCGGCGCACGGCATCAGTTTCGGCGAGCCGAAGGTCGATCTCGACAAACTTCGCGGCTTCAAGGAAGGCGTCGTCAAGAAGCTGACCGGCGGTCTCGCGGGCATGGCGAAGGCGCGCAAGGTCCAGGTCGTGACGGGCGTCGGCGCGTTCGTCGATCCGAATCACATGGAAGTGAACGGCGCGGACGGCAAGAAGGTCGTCAAGTTCAAGCAGGCGATCATCGCGGCGGGTTCGCAGGCGGTGAAGCTGCCGTTCTTCCCGGACGATCCGCGTGTCGTCGATTCGACCGGCGCGCTCGAACTGCGCCAGCTTCCGAAGCGCATGCTGGTGGTGGGCGGCGGCATCATCGGGCTGGAAATGGCGACGGTGTATTCGACGCTCGGCGCGGACATCGACGTCGTCGAAATGCTCGACGGCCTGATGCTCGGCGCGGACCGCGATCTCGTGAAAGTCTGGGAGAAGTTCAATTCCAAGCGCTTCACGAACGTGATGCTCAAGACCAAGACGACCAAGGCGGAAGCCAAGGAAGACGGCATCTATGTGACATTCGAAGGCGAGAAGGCGCCGGCCGAGCCGCAGCGCTACGACCTCGTGCTGCTCGCGGTCGGCCGCAGCCCGAACGGCGGCAAGATCGGCGCGGACAAGGCGGGCGTCGCGGTGACGGATCGCGGCTTCATCAACGTCGACAAGCAGATGCGTACCAACGTGCCGCACATCTTCGCGATCGGCGATCTCGTCGGCCAGCCGATGCTCGCGCACAAGGCCGTGCACGAAGGCCACGTCGCGGCGGAAGCGGCGCACGGCGAGAAGGCGTATTTCGACGCGCTGCAGATTCCGTCCGTCGCTTATACGGATCCGGAAGTGGCGTGGGCTGGCAAGACGGAAGAGCAGTGCAAGGCCGAAGGCATCAAGTTCGGCAAGGCGGTGTTCCCGTGGGCCGCGTCGGGCCGCGCGATCGCCAACGGCCGCGACGAAGGTTTCACCAAGCTCATCTTCGATGAAGAGACGCATCGCGTGATCGGCGGCGGCATCGTCGGTCTGAATGCGGGCGATCTCATCAGCGAAGTGTGTCTCGCGATCGAGATGGGCGCGGATGCGACCGACATCGGCAAGACGATCCACCCGCACCCGACGCTCGGCGAATCGGTCGGCATGGCCGCCGAGTTGTACGAAGGCGTGTGCACGGACTTGCCGCCGCAGCGCAAGAAGTAAGCGTCCGCGGTTACAGAAGAAAGGCGCGCTCCTTGACCGGAGCGCGCCTTTTTGTTTGTGGGATTCACGAGCAATAGACGACAAAAAACCCGGCGCGATGGCCGGGTTCTTCGCGATTCTTGCTGCATCGGCCGGGCAGGGGCCCGGCGGCAAACTTACGCAACCGACTTCTTGGTGGCGCGGGCAGCTTGCTCGGTCGCTTGCGTAGCGGCCTTCGTCGCAGCCGTAGCGGCAGCGTTGAAGTTGCTTTCAGCAATTTCGACAGCTTGCTTCGTTGCCTTGTGAACCGTTTCGTACGTCGTGTTGGCGGCGGTGATGGCCGACTTCATGACGGCGACGGCGGTTTCCGAACCGGCCGGTGCGTTCTTCGCGACGTTGTCGACGAGCGTTTGGACCTTGCGGTTCTGCTCTTCGTACTGCGCTTCCGCGACGCGGGCGAATTCGGCTTGCGTGGCCGACGCGATTTCATACAGGTGACGGCCGTACGACAGCACCTTTTCCGCGACCGGCTGGGTCAGGCTGGCTTGCAGGGCGAGCAGTTCCTGCGCGTCCTTCACCGACAGCGCGCGCTGTGCGTTTTCCTGGCTTTCGGCCAGCGTGGACTTCACAACTTGCAGGTTCAGTTCGACGAGCTTCTCAACGCCTTCGAACGCCTTGTTCGTGAGGCCGAACAGCGTGTCGAAGTTGGCTTTCTGTGCAGCGGCGATTTGCTCGGGGGTCAACAGCGTCATCTCAGGCTCCTGATGGCAGACCCATCAACGCGGGTCGTGGTTTGGGTAGATCCGGCGCGATATACCTGCCGGCTAGGTGCAACTGCGATTGGTGCGTCGCAACATGAGACCCATTTTAGAGATATTCCGATGGATGTCAAGCACTTTTTGTGCGCCGCACAATAGGCAGAAACCGTATGTTAAACAACAACTTACATGCCGATTGCGTGGTCGAAATAAACGTCCGTGGAAACCCTATGCACTCAAGCTGGGCATGGCTTCCGACACGCATCGGGCCGCATGTTCAACACGATCAAAGCACGGCTCGATGAAACTTTGATGTTCCGGCGACGCGGACAGCGCGGCTTCTGCGGCAATGCGGAAGCGAGATATTTCTGAAGGTCGTCTTATTTTTAGGATGTCGCCGTACACCAAATTGTTGAAGAAACGTTAACATTTCGGCTGTCCGAGTTGTCTCGTGATCGTCTGTGCGCTCCGTTGGTGCTGACTCCCGTTCGTATCTCTGCGTTTTGTCTGATCCGATCCTCACGTTTCACTAAAGTCGTGGAAAGTTTTGCCGATAGTGCGTTTGTCGCGGTGTAGCAAAGCGCATTTTGGGCAGCACTATTTCGCCGGGCCGATCGTTTTTTCCGATCGAGGCGGTTTTTTGTTCAGCAATACGCAATCACGGCTTACAACTCGGTTTAACGAGTGCCGATAAGTGCTTAATATTGCTTAAATTTCGTAGCTTCACTACACTTGGCGGTACCCTCCAGCCGCCCAACAGAACACTAATGAAAACCGAAATGTTTTCGTCGTTGAAGGTGGTGCATGGCGTGGCAGTGCGCTCGGCATTGTCCATCGCCGTCTCCATCGCAGTAGCGACGTCCTTCGCAGCGGCTCCGGCTGAAGCCCTCGCGAAGACCGCCACCCAAACCAAAACCGCAAAGAAATCCACCGCCAAGGCTGAAAAGCCCGCGCGCGTCGCCAAGACCACGCTGAAAGCGCCGAAGCCCGCGAAAGCGGCGAAAGTCGCCGCGGCCGATGACGACGATGACGCGCCGCGCGCATCGCGCAAGCGTCGCGCGTCGTATCGCATGGAAGCGCATTCGCGACGCGCCGCGGTGCACGCGGTTGCGTTCCAGCCGCGCGCGACGTCGGTTGGTCAGGCGTTCGGACTGCACGATACCCCCGACAGCCTCGCGCTGCGTTCGAGCGTGGCTTACGTCGTCGACCAGAACACGTCCGAGACGCTCTTCGACAAGAACTCGCGCGCCGTCGTGCCGATCGCATCGATCACGAAGCTGATGACCGCGATGGTCGTGCTCGATTCGCACATGCCGCTGACCGATGAAATCACCGTCACCGACGAAGACCGCGACTACGAGAAGTTCACGGGTTCGCGCCTCGCGGTCGGATCGCAACTGAATCGCGAAGACATGCTGCACATCGCGCTGATGGCGTCGGAAAATCGCGCGGCGGCGGCACTGTCGCGCTATTACCCGGGCGGCCGTCCGGCGTTCATCGCCGCGATGAACGCGAAGGCCAAGTCGCTCGGCATGGTCGACACGCACTTCGAAAATTCCACGGGACTCACGAGCCAGAACGTGTCGAGCGCGCGCGACCTCGTGAAGATGGTCAACGCGGCGTATCAATATCCGCTGATCCGCAAGTTCTCGACCGACCGCAGCTACGACGTCTTCACCGGCAAGCGCAATCTCGCCTACAACAGCACGAACGCGCTGATCCGCAATGCTTCGTGGGACATCGGCTTGCAGAAGACGGGCTTCATCAACGAAGCGGGCGAGTGCCTCGTGATGCAGGCAACCGTCAACGGCCGTCCGGTCGTCATCGTGCTGCTCGATTCGTACGGCAAGTATTCGCGCTTCGCCGACGCGGGCCGTCTGCGTTCGTATCTCGATACGCTCGGCGAGCCGCATATCATGAGCGCGGACATGGGCAGCGGCGCAAATCCTTGAGCGCCTGATCTTCGCTGATGCAAAAGCAAACGGGATTCGTCGAAAGACGAATCCCGTTTTGACATGCGGCGAAGAAATCAGCGATGCGCGTGTTGTTGCGCGTCGGAAGCTGCCTCTTCCGGGTGATATCCCAGCGATTGCGAGATCTCGAGCGCCGTGTGGCTCAATTGTTTCAGCCAGGCGTCCTGCAGACGATCGGCGGGCGCGGACAGCGACAAGCCGGCGACGAGGCGTCCCGTATCGTCGTAAATGCCCGCCGCGATACAGCGCACGCCGAGTTCGAGTTCCTCGTTGTCGCGCGCGCACGCCTGCTGGCGCACCAGCGACAGTTCGCGCTCGAGTTTCGAGAGATCGGTGATGCTGTTCTGCGTGTGGCCGGAGAGACCGGTTCGCATCGCATACGCGCGTACGCGCGCGGCTTCGTCGGCGGCGAGAAACAGCTTTCCGACCGAAGTCAGATGCAACGGCGCGCGGCCGCCGATCGCACGCACGACCTGCATGCCCGAGCGCTCCGAGTACGCGCGCTCGATATAGACGATCTCGTCGCCTTGCCGCACGGAAAGATTGACGGTCTGCCCGGTCTGCCGATGCAACTCGCGCATCGGCGGCATCGCGGCTTCACGCACCGAAAGACGCGCCTTGACGAGATTGCCGAGCTCCAGCAAGCGCATGCCGAGGCGATACGTGCCGGGGTCCGACCGGTCCACGAGCCGGCATAGCACCATGTCGTTCAGAATGCGATGCGCCGTGGATGGGTGCAGATCGGTGCTCTGGGCGAGTTCTTTCAGGCTGACGGGGTCAGTGTGATCGGCGAGGGCGTCGAGAAGACGCATCATGCGCTCGATCACCTGAATGGAGGTTTTGGATTCCGGGTTCGTATCGCTCATCGTGAAAAATCGGTTGATGCGTCAAACAGCGGAATGGGGATTGTATCTCATAATGTGAAAAAAGCGAACGCTTCGCCAAAACAATGCGCTCGTCGATGACATCGATGGCCAGCGAGAAGCCCGTCGCGCGGGACTTATCAAGGATAATCGGCGCTGCGTTCACATCACTCCACAAACAGGAAACGCCCCAATGCGAGTCGGATTATTCGTGACATGTCTCATCGACATGATGCGCCCGGAAATCGGCTTCTCGGTCATTAAGCTGATCGAGCAGGCGGGTTTCGAAGTCGTCGTGCCGCCGTCGCAGACCTGTTGCGGCCAGCCTGCCTACAACTCGGGCGATCGGCCGCTCGCCCGCGATCTCGCCGAAAAAACGCTGCGCGAATTCGAGCAGTTCGACTATGTCGTGGTGCCGTCCGGTTCATGCGGCGGCATGATCCGCGCGCACTACGGCGATCTCTTTCGCGACGATCCGCAATTGATGAGCCGCTTCGCGCGCCTTCAGCCTCGCGTGTTCGAACTGACCGATTTTCTCGTGAACGTCGCGAAGGCGCGCATCGAGCCGGGCGTGTTCGACGGCATGGTGACGTATCACGATTCCTGCTCGGGTTTGCGCGAACTCGGCGTGAAATCGCAGCCACGCGAGCTGCTCGCCCAGGCAGGCGTGCCCGTGACCGAGATGGCCGGATGCGAGCATTGCTGCGGCTTCGGCGGCACCTTCGCGGTGAAGTACGGCGACATTTCGACGGCGATCGTCGATGAGAAATGCGCGAACATCAAGGCGAGCGGCGCGGATACCGTCGTGCTCGGCGACCTCGGCTGCATGCTGAACATCGAAGGGCGCCTGCGCCGCACCGGCGATACGTCGACGCGCGTGCTGCATATCGCGCAAGTGCTCGCGGGCGACGCGGCGCGTCGCGCCTGAAGGAGACAAACGGATGCAAGTCCAGACGATGCACTTCAAGGCGCGCGCGGGAAGCAAGCTCGCCGACGAGCGCCTGCAGCAGAATCTCACCAAGCTCTCGACCAAGTTCGTCAGCGCGCGTGCGAGCGCGGTGCGCGACATCGACTTCGAGGCAACGCGCGCCGCGTTGAAGGAGCGCCGCAATCGCGCGCTCGAGAATCTCGACGTGTGGCTCGAAACCTTCGAGCGCGAGGCGACGCGTCGCGGCGCGACCGTGCTTTACGCCGAAACGACGCAGGACGCGGCGAAGCTCGTCGCGGACATCGCGCGCAAACACGATGTGAAGAAGGTCATCAAGACCAAGTCGATGGTCTCGGAAGAGATGCAGCTGAATCGCGTGCTCGGCGAGATGGGCGTGCAGTCGATCGAGACCGATCTCGGCGAATACATTCTGCAGATCAACGACAACGAGCCGCCGAGCCATATCATCGCGCCGGTCGTGCATAAGGATAAGGAGCAGATCGCGGATCTCTTCGCGAAGACGCACAACAAGCCACGCCT
Source organism: Caballeronia sp. ATUFL_F1_KS4A (assembly GCF_023630905.1). Classification (NCBI taxonomy): domain Bacteria; kingdom Pseudomonadati; phylum Pseudomonadota; class Betaproteobacteria; order Burkholderiales; family Burkholderiaceae; genus Caballeronia; species Caballeronia sp. ATUFL_F1_KS4A. The sequence continues at coordinate 28,221 of NZ_JALQEB010000003.1, forward strand.
CACCGACATCCCGGAGATGACGCGCGAGGCGCGGGAAGTGTTGCGGCCGCATTTCATGTCGGCGGACATGGGCGTGACGGGCGGCAATTTCCTGATCGCGGAGACGGGGTCGGTGGCGGTCGTCACGAACGAGGGCAACGAAGGCATGTGCACCGTGATGCCCCGCGTGCATGTCGTGGTGACGGGCATCGAAAAAGTGCTGCCGACGCTCGAAGATCTCGCGACCGCGATGCGCCTCCTGCCGCGCTCGGCGACCGGCCAGACGATCTCGAATTACTTTTCGCTCTTGACCGGACCGCGCTCGGCCGACGAGACGGACGGGCCCGATCATATGTACTTCGTGCTCGTCGATGGCGGCCGCACCGGGCTTATCGGCGGCGAGTTTCAGGAGATGCTGCGCTGTATCCGCTGCGGCGCGTGCATGAATCATTGCCCGGTCTATCAGAAGATCGGCGGACATGCGTATGGATGGGTGTATCCGGGACCGATGGGCTCGGTGCTGACGCCGGCTTATGTCGGCATCGACAAGGCGCTCGATCTGCCGCAAGCCGCAACGCTTTGCGGCGAGTGCAACAGTGTTTGTCCGGTCGGCATTCCGTTGTCGGATCTGCTGCGCAAGCTGCGCGAGAAGCAGATGGAGCGTCGGCTGCGTCCGTGGAACGAGCGCGCCGCGCTCGCGGCGTGGGGCTATCTCGCGAAGCGGCCGCTCGCCTATGCCCTTTTCACGAAGCTCGCGGTGCGCGTGCTCGAACGCATCGGCGGCAACAAGAAGACGATTTCACGACTGCCGTTCGGCGCCGGATGGACCGACACGCGTGACATGCCCGCGCCAGTCGGGCGCACATTCCGGGAGCTGTACAAGGCGCAGCATTCGCATCTCGGATAAAACAAGGCCGCGCCGGATCTTTCGATCGGGCGCGGCCTTTGTCGTCGAAGCGCTTTTATCCGCCGTACCGTCCCAGGAAGCCGCGCGAATTGCCGCCCTGCGAATTGCCCCCACCGCCATTCGCGGATGGTGGCGGGGCGCGATTCGGTCCCGGCGGCCGACCGCCCACGGACTGCGGCGCCGGCGAGTTGCCTGCTTGCGGGGGCTGCGCTGCCGGAGGACGGCCGCCGCCTGCTTGCGGTGGCGGACCGCTCGGATGTCCGCCGCCCGCCTGCGGAGGCGGGCCGCCCGGACCCCGGTCGCGCGGCGGATGCCCGCCGCGCCATCCGCCCGGCGGCGGACGACGCCAGCCGGGACCATCGTCCCAATATCGGTTAGGCGGACCGTAGTAAATCGGGCCCGGCCCGGAGTAGTAACCGCCGCCTACGACGACGCCCGGCGGCGGGCCACCGTAGTATCCGTAGCCCGGGTCGTCGTAGACAGCAGGGTAGCCGCCGCCATAGGCCGACGCATCGGGATACGCCGCGCAACCACCGAGAAGTGCGGCAGACGAAGCAAGCAAGACACCAGCGACTGCGGATTTCATGATCGTGGGAAATTCTGTAGAACCATTACTGAATAAGACATCATCGGCGCGTGGATGTCGCGAACAACTTTGTAAGCCTTTATGACGGCAAGCTGTCATAAAGGCGCGAGCGGTCGCGACCGTTCATCAAAACGGCTTGTTGTCCCGGGCGCAACAATCCTTTGCTTTTCAACGGCTTTTTAAGGTCGGGACAAGTCCGTAAAATTCGAAATGTCCATCAGTGGGTTCCCTTGATCCGATGCCCACTGCGACACATCGACCAAAGGCAGTCCCATGAGAAAGACAATATCGACCTACTGGCCCGTCGCCATCCTGCTTCCGATCGCGCTCGCGTTCTGCATGCACGCCGGCGAGGACAGCGGCGCGGCAATGCGCCATGAAGAAACCAGCGTGGCGGGCGTGAGCGCAGAACTGGCGCGCGCGATTTCGCTCGGCTTCGTCGACGACGAAGACGCACAACCCGCTGCCGTCTCGGCGGAAAAGACGCTCTGATTCGCCGGTTTTCGACGCACACAAAAAATGGCGCCCGCAACGGGCGCCATTTTCATTTGGACGCGGCCGAACTGCTTACTTGAGCACGGCGGCGACCGCGTTCGCGACGGCGTCGAGGTTACGCGTGTTCAGCGCGGCCACGCAGATGCGGCCCGTGCTCACGGCGTAGATGCCGAATTCTTCACGCAGACGATCGACTTGCGCAGCCGTCAGACCCGAGTACGAGAACATGCCGCGCTGCTTGTTGACGAACGAGAAGTCCCGATCGACGCCGCTCGCCTTCAGTCGCTCGACGAGACCGTTGCGCATTGCGCGGATACGATCGCGCATTTCGCCCAGCTCCTGCTCCCAGGTCGCGCGCAGTTCCGGCGACGCCAGCACGGCCGCGACGATCGAGCCGCCGTGCGTCGGCGGGTTCGAATAGTTCGTGCGGATCACGCGCTTCAGTTGCGAGAGCACGCGTGCCGATTCTTCCTTGCTCGTCGTGATGATCGACAGTGCGCCGACGCGCTCGCCGTACAGCGAGAACGACTTCGAGAACGACGACGACACAAACACGTTCAGTTCCGATGCCGCGAAGAGACGCACGGCGGCGGAGTCCGCGTCGATGTTCTCCGCGAAGCCTTGATACGCCATATCGAGGAACGGCACGAGGTTCTTCGCCTTCACGACTTCGACGATCTGCTTCCACTGCTCGTCCGACAGATCGACGCCCGTCGGGTTATGGCAGCACGCGTGCAGCACGACGACGGTGCCCGCCGCGTAGCTGTTCAGCGCGGCGAGCATGCCGTCGAAGTTCACGCCGTGCGTGGAGGCTTCGTAGTACGGGTAGTGGACCACTTCGAAACCGGCGCCTTCGAAGAGCGCGCGATGGTTTTCCCAGCTCGGATCGCTGATCGCGACGACTGCGTTCGGGTTCAGGCGCTTCAAAAAGTCCGCGCCGATCTTGAGCGCGCCCGTGCCGCCAAGCGCCTGCGCCGTCACGACGCGGCCCGCGGCGATCAGCGGCGAATCGTTGCCGAGGAGCAGCTTCTGCACGGCGGCGTCGTAGGCGGCGATGCCGTCGATCGGCAGATAACCGCGCGGCAGCGCGGCATCGACGCGCGCTTTCTCGGCTTCGCGCACGGCGCGCAGGAGCGGAATCTTGCCTTCTTCGTTCGTGTACACACCGACGCCCAGATTGACTTTGGTCGTGCGCGTATCGGCGTTGAAGGCTTCGTTGAGGCCCAGGATCGGGTCGCGGGGAGCGAGTTCGACGGCAGAGAAAAGAGACATGATCTATCGGCAGTGGAGGAAAGACGTGCGGCGGGGAAGCGTGGCGACGACGGCATCATGCCGTCGAGCCCAGTCGCACATTGTAGCGAATCCGGCGCGGCTTTTCGGCCGAATATGGCGCGAATGCGCGTGCTTTTTGGCCCTTAATTCCGCGAACACGCCAAAAGCGCGCGATAAAAAAGGGCGTGAGCCGGTGCGCTTGAGATCGGCGAACCATGCCCAATCTGATGGAGACTACGCTTCCACATCCCGGTCACGTGCAGGCGAGCGCGCGCATTGCGTACGACGCTAGAATGATTGTTTGCCTCAGGCGCTGACTTTCTCGATTTCTCATGTCCGACACTCTCATCGCATCCCCCGAAGAACTGGACGAATCGAAGTTCGTCACGTTCGAAGGCTCGCCGTTTCAGTTGTATCAGCCGTATCCGCCCGCGGGCGATCAGCCCGATGCCATCGCGAAGCTCGTCGAAGGCGTCGAGGACGGTCTCTCGTTTCAGACGCTGCTCGGCGTGACCGGCTCGGGCAAGACCTTCACGATGGCGAACGTCATCGCGCGGCTCGGCCGTCCGGCGATCGTCTTCGCGCCGAACAAGACGCTCGCCGCGCAGCTCTACGCGGAATTCCGCGAGTTCTTTCCGCGCAACGCCGTCGAGTATTTCGTCTCGTACTACGACTATTACCAGCCGGAAGCGTACGTCCCGCAGCGCGATCTCTTCATCGAGAAGGACTCGTCGATCAACGAGCACATCGAGCAGATGCGGCTTTCGGCCACGAAAAGCCTGCTCGAACGGCGCGACGTGGTGATCGTCGCGACGGTGTCCGCGATTTACGGTATCGGCAATCCGTCCGAATATCACAAGATGATTCTCACGCTGCGCACGGGTGACAAGCTCGGCCAGCGCGACGTCATCGCGCGCCTGATCGCGATGCAGTACACGCGCAACGAAGCCGACTTCCAGCGCGGTTCGTTTCGCGTGCGCGGCGACACCATCGATATCTTTCCGGCCGAGCACGCGGAAATGGCGGTGCGCGTCGAGCTATTCGACGACGAAATCGAATCGATGATGCTCTTCGATCCGCTCACCGGACGCGTGCGCAACAAGATTCCGCGCTTCACCGTGTACCCGTCGTCGCATTACGTGACGCCGCGCGACACCGTCATGCGCGCGATCGAAACCATCAAGCTCGAATTGCGCGAGCGGCTCGAATTCTTCCACAGCGAGGGCAAGCTCGTCGAAGCACAGCGGCTGGAGCAGCGCACGCGCTTCGATCTGGAAATGCTGCAGGAACTCGGTTTCTGCAAGGGCATCGAGAACTACTCGCGGCACTTCTCGGGCGCGGCGCCTGGCGAGCCGCCGCCGACGCTCGTCGACTATCTGCCGCCCGATGCGCTGATGTTGCTCGACGAGTCGCACGTATTGATCGGCCAGTTGAACGGCATGTACAACGGCGACCGCGCGCGCAAGGAAAATCTCGTCGACTACGGTTTCCGGATGCCGTCCGCGCTCGATAACCGGCCGCTCAAGTTCAACGAGTTCGAGCGCAAGATGCGCCAGGCGATCTTCGTTTCCGCGACGCCCGCCGACTACGAGCAGCAGAAGGCAGGGCAGGTGGCCGAGCAGCTCGTGCGGCCGACGGGTCTCGTCGATCCGGAAATCGAAGTGCGTCCGGCGCGCTCGCAGGTCGACGACGTGCTCTCGGAAATCAACGCGCGCGTGGCGGTGCAGGAGCGCGTGCTCGTCACGACGCTGACCAAGCGCATGGCCGAGCAGCTGACCGAGTTTCTCGCCGATCACGGCGTGAAGGTGCGTTATCTGCACAGCGATATCGACACGGTCGAGCGCGTGGAAATCATCCGCGATCTGCGGCTCGGCACGTTCGACGTGCTCGTCGGCATCAACTTGCTGCGCGAGGGTCTCGATATTCCCGAAGTCTCGCTCGTCGCGATCCTCGACGCCGACAAGGAAGGCTTCCTGCGCGCCGAGCGCTCGCTGATCCAGACCATCGGGCGCGCGGCGCGTAATGTGAACGGCAAGGCGATTCTCTACGCCGACAACATGACCGACTCGATGAAGCGCGCCATCGGCGAAACCGAGCGGCGCCGCGCCAAGCAGATGGCGCACAACGAGAAGATGGGCATCACGCCGCGCGGGGTGGAGAAGCGCATCAAGGACATCATCGATGGCGTCTACAACGCCGACGACGCCCGCGCCGAGCTGAAGGAAGCGCAGGCGCGCGCGAAGTTCGAAGACATGTCCGAGAAGCAGATCGCGAAGGAAATCAAGCGCCTCGAGAAGCAGATGATGGATCACGCCAAGAATCTCGAATTCGAAAAAGCGGCGCAGACCCGCGACCAATTGGCGCTTCTGCGGCAGCGCGTGTTCGGGGCGAACGTGGGCGATCACGTGAGCGGAATCGGCGGTAAGTAAGCAATATGTAAGTGATTTTCAAGGCTTAATTCGAAAGGCGCGGCGAATCGGACGGTTCGCCGCGCCTTTTTTTATCCCGCCGCGATCGTGCGAGTCGGCGAAAAGCCTTACTGCGCCTAGGTCTGTAAGCTCGCTCAAATTGTTGCGGGAATCGAACGATGCTAAACTGACGAACATTGAGAATGGTTCGTATTAACGTTCACAGAGTTGTGCTAACGCCGCCGACCGAGCGGCGCTCCGGTATCTCAGTGGCAAGGCTCGCGTGGCACGCGTGCCAATCGATAACAACAAGGAGTTTTCTGATGGGTTCAACGTTGATGCGCGGCCTTGTCGCCGCCGCAGGTCTCACGGCGATGATGGCAGCGTCGGCAGCCGAATATCCGATCGGCAAGCAGCACATCGAGGCGGGCATGGAAACGGGCGCCGTGTATCTGCAGCCGATCACGATGTCGCCGGAAGGCATGATGCGCAAGGCGTCGGATTCGGATATCCACCTGGAGGCGGATATCCACGCGGTCAAGAACAACCCGACCGGATTCGCCGAAGGCGACTGGATGCCGTATCTGCAAGTCACGTATGAACTCACGAAGGTCGGCACGACGCAGACCATCAAGGGCGACCTGATGCCGATGGTCGCGAGCGACGGCCCGCACTACGGCGACAACGTCAAGCTCTTCGGGCCGGGCAAGTATCACCTGAAGCTGCATATTTCGCCGCCGTCGCAGGAAGGCCACATGGCGTTCGGCCGTCACACCGACAAGGAAACGGGCGTCGGTCCGTGGTTCAAGCCGTTCACGATCGAGTACGACTTCCCGTTCGCGGGCATCGGAAAGAAGGGCGGTTACTGATCGTCCGTGGCGCCCGGCATCCCGGACCGGGCGCATTCACTCTCAGGAAGTACGCATGAAGCTGAAAAATCAGGTGGCCGCGCTCGCGATGTCCGCGTTTGCCTTTGCCGGGATGAACATGGCGCACGCCGCCGACCTGCCGACGTTCAAGCTCGAAATGAACGACGGCAAGCTCAATCCGGCGCGCATCGAAGTGCCGGCGGGGCAGCGCATCAAGATCGAAGTGCATAACGTCGGCAAGGGCGCCGCCGAGTTCGAAAGCGTGCAGTTGCGCAAGGAAAAAGTGCTCGCGCCGGGGGCGGATTCGTTCGTGGTGATCGCACCGCTGGATCCGGGTGAATACAAGTTCTTCGACGATTTTCATCAGTCCGCGCAAGGCGTGATCGTCGCGAAGTAACGGAATGTGCCGCGCGATGTTCGCACCGCGCGCGGCCGCTTGAAGTGGAATTGCTGGAGGTCGGGTATGGGGCAGGTACTTTTCATCGTGTGGCGAGAGAGCGTCGAGGCGTTGCTCGTCGTCGGCATTCTCTACGCGTGGCTGAAGAACGGCGATCACCAGGCGCGCCGGGGCCTGCCTTATCTGTGGGCCGGCGTCGTCATCGGCCTGCTTGCGGCGGTGGCGCTGGGCGCCGCGCTCATCGGCTTCACGGAAGTGCTGTCGGGCGATGCACAGGATTACTTCCAGACCGCGATGGTGCTGATCGCCTGCGTGCTGATCGTGCAGATGGTCCTGTGGATGAAGCGCCACGGACGCACGCTCAAGCGCGACATGGAAACGTCGCTGCAAAAGAGCACGCAGGACGGGCACTGGTGGGGCATCGCGGTGCTCGTCGCGCTGGCGATCGCGCGCGAAGGCAGCGAGACGGCCGTGTTTCTCTACGGCGTCGGCTTCGGTCAGTCGGGGCACGTCGACGCGTCGCAGTACATCGCGATCATTCTCGGCTTCGGTCTCGCGCTGCTGACGTTCTATATCCTGCAGCTCGGCGGCAAGATCTTCTCGTGGCGCTCGTTCTTTCGCGTCACCGAAATCATGCTGCTGTTCCTGGCGGCCGGCCTCTTCGAAACGGGCGTCGACAAGCTGATCGACATGGAAGTGCTGCCGGTCATCGTCAATCAGGTGTGGAACACGTCGTGGCTGCTCGATGATTCGAGTACGTTCGGATCGCTCGTTGCTACGCTCACCGGTTATCGCGCGCATCCCGCGGGCATGAATCTCGTCGCGTATGCGGTGTACTGGGTCGTCATCTATCTTCTGCTGCGCCGTTCGAACACCCAGATGGCGCAAAAACAAAAGGCGGCAAGCCGTCCAGCATGAGTTCCGTAATGCGTAGACCGGGCCGGCTTCAACAAGCCGGCCACTGGATGCAACGTCACGGCAGCACGATCCGCATGATTCAGTGGGTCGTCGTTGCCGTGTATGCATTTCTGATCATCGTTCCCGCCGTGATGCCGCTGCCGGACGGCGCCGCGCATCTGTGGAGCAATCTCACGCTCGCCGCGCAGTTCGTGTTCTGGGGCATCTGGTGGCCATTCGTGCTGCTGTCGATGGTCATGCTCGGGCGCGTCTGGTGCGGCGTGTTGTGTCCCGAAGGCGCGCTGTCGGAGTTCGCGAGCAAGTTCGGCCGCGGCTGGGCGATTCCGCGCTGGATGCGCTGGGGCGGCTGGCCCTTCGTCGCATTCGGGCTCACGACGATCTACGGGCAGATGGTCAGCGTCTATCAGTATCCGAAGGCGGTGCTGCTCGTGCTCGGCGGCTCGACCGTCGGCGCGATGATCATCGGCGTGCTGTATGGCCGCGAGAAGCGCGTGTGGTGCAAGTATCTGTGCCCGGTCAACGGCGTGTTCTCGCTGCTCGCGCGCCTCTCGCCGTTTCACTACAAGGTCGACGAAGAAGCGTGGCGCCGTTCGTACACGAAGGGCGAGCACGGCCATCGCGTGATTCCGATCAACTGCGCGCCGCTCGTCCCGCTGCGCAACATGAAGGGCGCACAGGACTGCCACATGTGTGGCCGATGCAGCGGCCATCGCGACGCCATCGCGCTCACGTGGCGCTCGCCGTCCGAGGAAGTCGTGAAGCTCGGCGACAAGGCCGCGAATCCGTGGGACACCGCGCTCATTCTCTACGGCCTGCTCGGCATCGCGATCGGCGCGTTCCACTGGACCGTGAGCACCTGGTTCGTCGATCTGAAGCAATTTCTCGCCGCCTGGCTGATCGATCACGACATCCTCTGGCCGCTCGACACCAACGCGCCGTGGTTCCTGTTCACGCATTACCCGGAACAGAACGACGTCTTCTCGTGGCTCGACGGCACCATGGTCATCGGCTATATCGTCGCGACTGGGCTCGTGTACGGCACGGCGCTGCTCGGGCTGCTCGCCATCGGCACGCGCATGCTCGGCAAGATGAACGCGACGCGCCTGCATCACCTGACGCTCGCCCTGATCCCGATTGCGGGCGTCGGCGTGTTCCTGGGCCTGTCCGCGACGACGGTATCGCTGCTGCGCGCCGAGCATCTGCCGTTGTGGTGGGTGCCGGGTCTGCGGCTCGGCTTGCTCGCGGCCGCGAATCTCTGGAGCGCGTGGCTTGCGTGGCGCGTGACGGGGCGCCATGCATCGTCACTTGTTCCGCGCCTTCTTGCGATGGTATGGTTTGTCGCTGCGCTGGCCGTTGCGGACAGCGCGTGGTACCTGATGTTCTGGGGCTTCAGCCGATAAACCGTCCACGCCGTCAAGCGCGGCAACGAGAGCGAGAAGTGAGAACCAAACCCGTACTGACCGACGAAGACGTCAAGGCGATGGCCGCGGCCGCCGAGACGCATGCGAGAGAACACAACTGGAACGTGACGATTGCGATCGTCGACGATGGCGGACATCTGCTGCATCTGCATCGTCTCGACGGCGCAGGCGCGAGCACCGCCGAAATGGCGACGGGCAAGGCGCGCACCGCCGTGCTCGGCCGTCGCGAAACCAAGGTCTACGAAGACACCATCAAGCAGGGCCGCACGGCGTTCCTCTCCGCGCCGATGACCGCAATGCTCGAAGGCGGCGTGCCGATCTTCGTGGGCACGGACATCGTCGGTGCCGTCGGCGTGTCGGGCGTGAAATCGGATCAGGATGCGCAGATCGCGAAGGCGGGCATCGCGGCGCTCGGCATCGAGAACGTCTGAAGCATTCGCGCAATAAAAATGGCACGTCCTCGTAACGAAGACGTGCCATTCTGTTTTCGGATGCAGCGCTCGTCGGCATGCATCGTGACCCAAGCAGGAACCAAAAAAAAGCGGCTTCGCTTGCTATCGACGACTGGCTGGTGTTTGCACGAAGGGGTCTAATTTCTCGCGTGCAAGTCGTCCTCGCTGGCTAAGGCCAAACACCTCTTGGCGAGGTGGTCCCCACAATACCCGGTACTACGGCTGTTCTTGCCTGCGCGTCATTTCGTCAGGATCAGTTTGCCCAAACGCGTCGCACGCAACTGGTACGTCTCTCCGTTATGCACGATGCTCACGTGACTGCGTCCCTGCAGCAGCGCGTCGCTTTTCAGCGATCGCTCGCCGGTGCTGTCCCCCGCGTGCGCGACGTGAACCGTGGTCACGGTCGTCGCCTTCGGGCGGGTGATCGCGGCGTCGCGGACAGCCGGGCGGCGCAGCCTGAGCGTGGAGGATCGCGGCGTATCGGTCATGTCGGAAAATGTGCGTTCGTTGATTCGATGGGTCTATAGTAAATGATAACTATTCCTATTTGCAACTAGACTTTCCGATTGAAGCGCCTCTTTCGATAGCCAGTCTCGATGCGGCCGCGAAACATTCGCCACCGCATCCGTCAGAGGCTCAATGCAGCGGACTCTCGTCCCTGCGGCCGTGCGCGAACTGGCGAATGAGCCGCACGGTGTCGATGTCCGACTCGCGATACGCCGACTTCACGATTTCCTGCGTCTGACGCTCATCGGGCGTGGCGTTTTCGTTCTCGGGCAGCGTCGTGGCGTAGGTGAAGCGCAGGAAGAGCTGGACCGCATCGGGCTGCTCGATCGCCATCGTGAGCGAGCCGCCGACGTAATCGGCGGTCGGCAGGATGTCGTAGCGCACGCTGGTGCCGGGCGTGAGCGTCACGCGGTCGCGCACGGTCGCCTGGCCGTAGTGGAGTTCGCGTTCCATCGTGTCGCCATCGCGCGCGAGGATGTCGCAGCTATCCAGGCCGATCACGAATAGTTGCGGCTGCTCGGCGCGGAGGACGAGGCCTTCCCAGAGCTGCTCGCGCGTCAGCGATTCGAGAAGCGGATTGAGCGGATCGTTGATCTGGATCAGGTGTTCGAAATTCAAGACGACGTTTCCCTTGGACGTTCGTGGTGCCCGCGATGCGTCACTGCGGCGCGAGTCCGGATTCGATGTGAATCGCGCCGGACAGGACCTTGTGCATCGGGCACGCATTGGCAATTTGCAAGAGCCGTTCCCGCTGGTCATCGGACAGCGCGCCCGTGAGCGCGATGCGCCGGTCGATGTTCGTGCCGTCGGCGGTGCTTGTCATCGACAACTCGACGTGTACGCCTTCGAGCGGCCACTCCTTGCGCTTCGCGTACATCTTCAACGTGATCGACGTGCATGCGCCGAGGCTCGCGAGCAGCAGCGACGCGGGTTCCGGTCCGGTATCGCCGCCGCCGATGCCCGCCGGCTCGTCCGCGACCCACGAATGCGTTCCGTCGCCGAGGCGGACCTGATAGTCGATGTTGCCGATGCTGGCGGTCACGGAAGGTCCGGCCATGCGTGCTCCTGGTTGAAGTTGAGACTGCAAGATTGACGACAAAGCCGAAACGGCGCGGCAAGAACGGTCATTGTGACGCAATGTGTCCGTTCGTGCCGCACCGTTGCGCGGTTTTCGCTGTGACCAGATCAATGCGCGATGGCGCCCATCCGGCCCGCCTGATAGTCGATCACGGCCTGGCGGATCTCGTCCTCGGTGTTCATCACGAACGGGCCGTAGCGCACGACCGGCTCCTTCAGCGGCACGCCGCCGATCAGCAGCAGCTCGACGGGCTCATCGCCGGCGGCGAGCGCGATCGTATCGCTGTCGTCGCGGAAAATCACCATCTGCTGCGCGCGCACCGGCTGGCTTTGCGGACCGTACAGCGCGGTGCCCGACAGCGGATAGGCGAACACGCGGTAATCGCGCGGCACGGCGAGTTCGACCTTCGCGCCCGGCTTGAGCGAAAAGTGCTGATACAGAATCGGCGTGCGCGTCTCGATCGCGGCCTTCACGCCGAGCGCCTCGCCCGCGATGACCTTCACGCTGACCTTGCCGTCCTCGCTCGTCGCGACGGGAATCTGCACGGACGGAATCTCCTGATAGTGCGGCGCGATCATCTTGTCGCGCTGCGGCAGGTTGACCCAAAGCTGCAGGCCGTGCACGCGGCCGCCGCGTTGCGTGAATTCCTCGGCGGGCATCTCGCTATGCACCACGCCCGCGCCCGCGGTCATCCATTGCACGTCGCCGGGACGCAGCGTGCCGGAATGCCCGGCCGAATCCTTGTGACCGAACTCGCCTTCGAGCATGTACGTGACGGTTTCGAAGCCGCGATGCGGATGGTCCGGCGCGCCTTTAGCCTCGCCGGGTGCGTAGTCGGCTGGGCCCATCTCGTCGAGAAGGAGGAACGGATCGAAATCCATCAGAAGACGGGTCGGGAAAGGGCGATGCACGACGAATCCGCCGCCTTCGACAGTGCGGGTCGCCGGAATGATGCGTTCGATGCTGCGGCTGGTGGACATTATTGCCTCGCGTCGGGAATACGGAAAAGAGGGGAATAGCGATAAATTTGAAACACAGAGCTATTATATGGGCCGCATTTCGCGGTAAAAGCCGTCGCGGCGCAATGGATTGTCCCGCTGGGGATAACGAACCGCGTCGATGTTCATCTCTTCCAGTCCCACCGGGCGACTCATGAAAGCCGACTCGCATGACCTGAACGATCTGATGTACTTCTCGCACGTCGTCGAGCACGGCGGGTTTTCCGCCGCCGAGCGCGTGCTCGGCATCTCGAAGTCGCGGCTGTCGCGGCGCGTGTCGGAGCTGGAAGCGTCGCTCGGCGTGCGTCTGTTGCAGCGCTCGACGCGCAAGCTCGCGCTGACCGAGGCCGGGCAGCTTTTCTATCAGCATTGTCAGGCGATGCTCGCCGAGGCACAGGCGGCCGTCAACGTCGTGCAAAGCCTGCGCGATTCGCCGCGCGGCACGGTGCGCGTGAGCGTTCCGGTCACGATCGCGCAGACGTTCCTGTCCGCCGTGATGCCGGATTTCATGCACCGCTATCCGGAAGTGCGCGTCGTCATGCGCGTGACGAACCGTGTCGTCGATCTGTTCGAAGATGCCGTCGATGTCGCGCTGCGCGTGCGCTCGGAGCCGCCCGCGAGCTCGAACGTCGTCGCGCGGCCGCTGTGGCGCACGGAGCAGATGCTGGTCGCGGCGCCATCGCTGCTGAAGTCGAATGCGCCGCCGATGACACCCGCCGAACTCGCCCAGTACGACACGATCGACACGCCGTCGGCGGACGGCCGCCACGTCTACCGCCTGATCGCGCCGGACGGCACGCGCCATGAGTTCGAGCACGAGCCGCGCCTCGTCACGGCCGATCTGTCGATGATCCGCGAGGCCGTCATGCGCGGCGTCGGCATCGCGGCGCTGCCCGAGATGATGTACGGCGCGCCGCTGCGCTCCGGGCAGCTATCGCCGGTGATGCCCGGCTGGACGTTTCCGTCGCCGCAACTCTACGCGGTGTTTTTGTCGCGTCAGGGCATGGTCCCGGCCGTCCGCGCATTCGTCGATTTTCTCGTCGAGTCGATCGGTAGCGGCCAGCGCTTTCCGGGAGAATGTCCTGTTCACGAACAGCCGGAACGGGAAACAGTTTGACCGCATCGGCGTTTGTCATTGGTTTATGGCATTGAAGCGCGCGCTTGCGATGGACAGATTCAATTGATCGTCACAATTTGTGGCGGTATATTGAAGCCTCCTTCGCTAAGGAGCTCCTTATGCGAAAACTGACGGCTGCTCTGATAGTTAGCCTGATAGGGTTGATTGCACTGTCCGTGTCGACCACGGCTGCTGCATGCGACGGAACTTCCGGTTCTGGCTATTCGAACCCAAAGTGACCGCCTCACCCGAATGCGCCGAGCGCGCACGAAAAAAGGCCTTCATCCGACGATGAAGGCCTTTTACTTTGTGCGCCCGGAAGAGGGCGCGTCGGGCTGTTACTTGCCGCTCTTCGGCTCGGTGACGAAACCGATCTTCGTCAATCCGCCTGCCTGCGCCGCCGACATCAGATCGGCGACCTTTTCGTACGCCACCTGACGATCGGCGCGCAGATGAATCTCCGGCTGCGGGTTCTGCTGCGCCGCCTGCGCGATGCGCGCGTTGAGCGCCGCTTCGTCGATCGGCTGATCGTCCCAGAGCGTGGTGCCGTCAGCCTTGATCGCGATGTTCACGTGCGCGGGCTTTTCGTCCTGCGGCTGGCTGCTCGCGTGCGGCAGGTCGATCTTGACCGCGTGATGCATGGCCGGAATCGTGACGAGGAAGATGATCAGCAGAACCAGCATGACGTCGACGAGCGGCGTCATGTTGATCTCGCTCATCATGCCGTCGTCTTCGTCTCCGGCGAAAGGGCTCATGGCCATGATGCGGACCTCCCCGGCTTACGACGCGCGCGTCGCGAGACGCAGGTTGTCCGACGCGGCGTTCGTCGCGCGCTTGGTCGACGAAAGCTTCGAGCCCGTGACGAAGAACGCGTGCAGGCCGTGCGCGAAGCGGTTCAGCTTCGTGACGATGCCCTTGTTCGCGCGGGTCAGCGCGTTATAGCCGAGCACGGCGGGAATCGCGACGAACAGGCCGAACGCGGTCATGATGAGCGATTCGCCGACCGGACCGGCGACCTGATCGATCGACGTCTGTCCCGTCGCGCCGATGGTCAAGAGCGCGTGATAGATGCCCCAGACCGTACCGAAGAGGCCGACGAACGGCGACGTGGAACCGATCGACGCGAGGATCGCGAGGCCCGCCTGCATGCGGCCGACGCCTTCGTCCATGACGTCTTTCAGGCAGCGCGTGATCCAGTCGGACACGTCCATGCGGTCGTGCAGATGCGGCTGCGTCTGATGATGATGGTCGGCGGCTTCCTGGCCGGCGAGCGCGAGCGCGAGAAACGGGTTGTCCGCCGGGCTCGACGACTGGCTGCCGAGCTTCTTGATGCCGTCGTTGAAGTCGTCGGAGTGCCAGAACGCCTGTTCGGCGTTCTTGGTGAGGCGCTTCAGGCGCACGACGTTCCACGCCTTTACGACGATCACCGTCCACGAAAGCACCGACATGATGACGAGCGCGAGCGCGATGCCCCGCGTCACGAAGTCGCCTTGCGCCCAGACGTGCGCAATCCCGTAGTTTTCCATTTCTGTTTCCTTCCTTGTATCTAATTAAACGATCAGTCGTTCAGACTGAAAACGAATGGCACCGTGGCGCTAGCACGAATCGCTTCGCCATTTTCCTTGTAAGGGCTGCACGCGCTGCCGCGCACCGCGTCGAGCGCCGCGTCATCGAGGCGCGACGAGCCGCTGCTCTTTTGCAGCGTGACGTTTTCGATCTTGCCCGACAGGCCTACCGTCAGACGGATGACGGCCGTGCCCGTTTCGCCGCGGCGCTTGGACATCGCCGGATAGTCGGGCTGCGCGATGTTGCAACTCAGGTGCGCGACGTTCTTCGGCGCGGCGAGATCCATGCTCGGCTTGCCGATCGCGGGCGCGGCCGGCGGCGGCGCAGGCTGAGCCGGAGCGGGCGGCGTGGGTTCCGGCGCGGGCGCGGCGATCTGCGAAGGCGCTTCCGTGACCGGCATCGGCGTCGGCTTCGGCTCGACTTTCGGTTTCACCTTCGGCTTGGGCTGCGGCTTCGGAACGGGCTGCGGCACGGGCTTGGGCGGCGGCGGCGTTTCGACGGCGACCGGCTGCGGCGCGGGCTGCGGTGTCTCGCTGATCAGTTGCGCGGTGATGGATTTGGCTTCGATCGGGCGGGGCGGCGGCTCGTTCTTCATCGTCAGCGCGACGCCCAGCAACGCAGCGTGAATGGCGACGACGGCGACGCACGCCGCGATCACGCGCGGATTCGCATTTGCTGTCGGCGCGGTCTGGAATGCGGCGGGAGAAGTGGTCGGGGACTGCATCGTTATTGGCTACTTGTGATGCTGCGTGAATGCTTGCTGATAACGCTGCCTTCGAGTTCGCTGTCCAACGAGCGCACAGGCACGGTGCGGAAGAAACCAGACGACGTCATTTTCGGAAAATCAGCAGGGAGATGAACAGGGTAGTCACGAAACCAATCAGCAATTCCATCTTTCCCTCCAGGGGTAAGGGTTGCGCGGCTGGCTGAAAGTGACCGGAAATACGAAGGTAACCTGGCTTGCTGGAGGCGATAAAACGACTGGGCGGCGCATCCGGAGCATCGGCGTCGCCGGTTGAGCGCGGCGACGCCGCGCGAATTGCTTCAGGCAGCCTGGCGCTCGTAGAACGTCAGCGGCGCAACGTGCTCGCGCTGCTGAACGCCGCATCGCGACGCGCAGACGCCGCTTTGTGCCATTACGTCGCGAACGCTTTCTTCACACTTGCCGCAGCACAGCGCGACGCCGAGTTCGAACTGCAGTTCATCAAAGGAGTCCACCCCTTCGGCGATGGCGCTTCGAATCTTTCGGTCGGACACTGATTTGCAGACGCAGACAATCATGATCGTTCGCAATAGTTAGCGTTAATGCGAATTATTATCATTCGGTATTGGCGCCTTTGCAAGCGCAGGACCGTGTTTTTTGTAACAGAGGGCGAAAGTTAGCGGGTTTATTGCTAGGAGCCTTGTCTGACGGGGCAAAGCGCGCGATGGAACTGCCAACGCGCGTGAGAAACCCTCAGACGATGTCGGGTTCGGCGAGGCGCGTTCGGCGCGAGGGGATGTCGACGTGCTCGACTTTGGCATCGAGCTGAAGGAGCGCGGCGGCGAGTTGACGCTGCGATTCGCCGTCGGCGGTGGAGCAGAAGCGCGGCATATCGTCGGACGGCGCGGCGAGGTTTTTGAGCGCGTGCGCGTCGAGCAGACGATCGAGCTGCCGCGCGATGGCGACGCTCGTGTCGACGATCTGCAGCCGCTCGCCCGCGATGTCGCGGATTGCGCGATCGAGAAAAGGGTAGTGCGTGCAGCCGAGCACGAGCGTGTCGGCGCCGGCATCGAGCATCGGCGCGATATAGCTTTCGAGCAGCGCCATCAGCGCGGGCGACGAGGTGTCGCAGCGCTCGACAGCCTGCACCAGCCCATGTCCCGCCTGACAGATGAAGCGGCAGTCGCCGGCGTAGCGGTCGAGCAGCGACTGAAAGCGCGCGGAGCGCAGCGTGACGGCGGTCGCCAGCACCCCGACCACGCGCGACTTCGAGACCGCCGCCGCCGGCTTCACGCCCGGTTCCACGCCGACGAGCGGAATCGGCAGACGCTCGCGCACGAGCGCGATCGACTGCGCGGTGGCCGTGTTGCACGCGACGACGAGCGCCTTCGCGCCCTGACCGACGAGCCACTCGCCGATTGCCATCGTGCGGTCGACGATGAAATCGTCGTCGCGTTCGCCGTAGGGCGCATGCAGTGAATCGGCGACGTAGATCAGACGCTCGTGCGGCAGAATCGCGCGCACGGCGCGCAGCACCGACAATCCGCCGAGGCCGGAATCGAAAATGCCGACCGGCGCGCTCGCGTCAGACGCGGCACGCTCGTTCGGCATCGGGGAGGGCGCTACGCGGGACATCCGATTATTCGTGATCGCCCATCATGGTCTGCTGGTAATTCTGGATGCCGACCTTGTCGATCAGATCCAGCTGCGTTTCCAGCCAGTCGATGTGCTCTTCGGTGTCGTGCAGGATCTTTTCGAAGATTTCGCGCGAGACGAAATCACGCACCGACTCGCAATACGCGATGGCTTCCTTGCAGGTCGACTGGGAAATCTGCTCGAGCTTCAGGTCACATTCGAGGATTTCCTTGGTCTCTTCGCCGATCAGCAGCTTGTGCAGGTCTTGCAGGTTCGGCAGGCCGTCGAGCATGAACACGCGCTGAATGAGCCAGTCGGCGTGCTTCATCTCACCGATGGATTCGTCGTATTCGTGCTTGTTGAGCTTTTCGAGGCCCCAGTGCTGGTACATCCGCGCGTGCAGGAAGTATTGGTTGATCGCGGTCAGTTCGTTTTTCAACTGCGCGTTCAGATATTCGATGACTTTCGCGTCGCCTTGCATGATTTTGTTTCCTGTTCGTAACGTGGGGCTGTTGGAAAGATAAACCTTGAGTGTGCCGATGCCAAGGTTAGGTAGAAATTTTTTGTTTCAGACGAAACTGAGAATGAAAACGCTTCTCGACTGGCGGCGGTTCAAAGAAAAGAGCCGGGCGCATCGCCCGGCTCTCGTCGTTCAGTCACGGTGATAAACCGCCATTAAGCGGCGATCAAGCCGTCGCGACCGGAATCTTGCCGATTTTCGCCTGCCATTCGGCCGGGCCCGTCTTGTGAACCGACGTGCCGCTCGAATCGACTGCCACCGTCACGGGCATGTCCTGCACATCGAACTCGTAGATCGCTTCCATGCCGAGGTCTTCGAACGCGAGCACCTTCGCCTCGCGGATCGCCTTCGACACGAGATACGCCGCGCCGCCGACCGCCATCAGATACGCCGCCTTGTGGTTCTTGATCGCCTCGATCGCGACCGGGCCGCGCTCGGCCTTGCCGATCATCGAGATGAGGCCGGTTTGCGCGAGCATCATCTCGGTGAACTTGTCCATGCGCGTGGCCGTGGTCGGGCCAGCCGGACCGACCGCTTCGTCGCGAACCGGATCGACCGGGCCGACGTAATAGATCACGCGATTGGTGAAATCGACCGGCAGCTTCTCGCCCTTCGCCAGCATGTCGGCAATGCGCTTGTGCGCGGCGTCGCGGCCCGTCAGCATCTTGCCCGACAAGAGCAGCGTCTGGCCCGGCTTCCACGATGCGACTTCGTCCGGCGTCAACGTGTTCAGGTCGACGCGCTTGCTCGTCTCCGTGTTCGGCTGCCATGTGACCTTCGGCCATGCGTCGAGCGGCGGGGCTTCGAGCTTCGCCGCGCCCGAGCCGTCGAGCGTGAAGTGCGCGTGGCGCGTCGCCGCGCAATTCGGGATGATCGCGACCGGCTTCGATGCCGCGTGCGTCGGCGCGGCCATGATTTTCACGTCGAGCACGGTCGAAAGACCGCCGAGACCTTGCGCGCCGATGCCGAGCGCGTTCACCTTCTCGTGCAGTTCCACGCGCAGTTCTTCGATCCAGTCCTGCGGGCCGCGCGCGATGACATCCTGAATGTCGATCGGGTCCATCAGCGATTCCTTCGCCATGACCATCGCCTTTTCGGCCGTGCCGCCGATGCCGATGCCGAGCATGCCCGGCGGACACCAGCCCGCGCCCATCGTCGGGACGGTCTTGAGAATCCAGTCGACGATCGAATCGGACGGATTCAGCATCGCGAACTTCGACTTGTTTTCCGAGCCGCCGCCCTTGGCCGCGACCTGAACGTCGACCTTGTCGCCCGGCACGATCTCGTAGTGGATCACGGCCGGCGTGTTGTCCTTCGTGTTCTTGCGGCCGCCTTCGGGCGGGCTCACGATCGATGCGCGCAATACGTTGTCCGGGTTCAGATAACCGCGGCGCACGCCTTCGTTGATCATGTCGGTGACCGACATCGTCGCGCCGTCCCAGCGCACGTCCATGCCGACCTTCACGAACACCGTGACGATGCCCGTGTCCTGGCAGATCGGACGCTTGCCTTCCGCGCACATGCGGCTGTTGGTCAGGATCTGCGCGATCGCGTCCTTCGCGGCCGGGCTTTCTTCCAGCTCGTAGGCGCGGCCGAGCGCCTGGATATAGTCGAGCGGATGGTAATAGCTGATGTACTGCAGCGAATCAGCGATGCTCTGAATCAGGTCTTCCTGCTTGATGACTGTCATGGCTTTGGGCTCTGGGGGACTGAATTTTTTCCTGCGGGCGTTCTGAAGGACGCTTCACTCGACTGCGTTTTTCGGCGGCGCAAAGGACTCGTCGTGGAAATGGCGCGGATGCGTATGCGTGGTCAGCCGGTCGACATACGCCATGATGAGCGCGGAAACGAGGAACGCGACGTGGATGATCACCTGCCACAACACGGTGTGAAACGTGTGCTGGTCGGGGTTGATGAAGGTTTTCAGCAGATGGATCGACGAGATGCTGATGAGCGCCATCGACAGCTTCACCTTCAGCACGCCCGCGTTGACGTGATCGAGCCACTCGGGCTCGTCGGGATGGCCTTCCACGCCGAGCTTCGACACGAACGTCTCGTATCCGCCGACGATCACCATGATGAGCAGATTCGAGATCATCACCACGTCGATCAGGCCGAGCACGACGAGCATGATATTGGTTTCGTCGAGCGTCATCGCGTGCGTGACGAGATGCCAGACTTCCTTCAGAAACAGGACGACGTACACGGCTTGCGCGACGATCAGGCCCAGATAGAGCGGCACCTGGAGCCAGCGGCTCATGAAGATGACTTTCGGCAGCAGTTTCATCGAGCCGGGCTGCTTGGGCGAGGCGGGAGAATGCTTGGGAGCGGACATGGGCGGCTTTTCAGTCGGGGCGGGTCGAACCGGAATGATGACTGGCGAATATGACGAACCGGAACGTGCAAAGTGCGTGCGGAGCGTTTGCAATCCGCCGGCGAGCGGCGGGTGTTGGCGCATTCGCGGTGTCGGGAAGCCCGCTATTGTAGCGTGTCGTCGCGCGGACTTCCCAAATGCTTTCAGAATCCGCTGAACCCGTTTTAGGCGCCGGTTTCGCCCGAAACGGAAGCCCGGGCGCGCGCCTTCAAGCTTGCGAGCGCGATGCCCGTCACGACGCACGCGAGCGCGATGCCGTGCGCGAGCGTCGGACGTTCGTCGAGAAAGGCGATGCCGTAGAGCGCCGCCGCGACCGGCAGCACGGCGCAGAAGACGCCGGCGAGACTGCCGTCGACGTGACGGATGCCCTTCATCCACAGCCAGAACGAGAAGATGCTCGCCGAAAGCCCGTACCACAGGACGAGCGCCCACGTGTTCCAGGCGACGCTCGTCCAGTCGAAGTGCGCGAGCGATGTTGCGCCGAGCGGGAGCATGAGCAACAGGCCGATCGCGTGCGTGTACGCGCAGATGTCGATGGCGGGCAGCGTCTGCGTGAGACGGCGCGAGAGGATCACATAGAGCGATTCGCAGCACACGGCGCCGAGCACCATCAGATTGCCGGGCAGGGAGCTCGCGCCCGCATCCCCGGCCTGCGCGACGTTGATGACGAGCACGCCCGCGATCGCCAGTCCGATCGACGCGAGCGCGCGCGGACCCGGCTTCTCCTTGAGCAAGATCCACGCGAAGAGCGCGACCACGGCCGGAATGGTGCTCGTGATGACGCCCGCCGCGACGGCGCTCGTGCGCGCGACGCCGTTCAACATCAGCAAGGTGAAGCCGAACGTGCCGAAGAATGCCTGCAGGAAAAGGTTGAGCCATTCGCCGCGCGCGACGCGCTTCATCTTCGACCAGCGCAAGAGCGGCCAGAGCACCGCGAGCGCGATCACGAAGCGCAGCAGCGCGAAGAGCGGAACGGGAACGAATGCGACGATCGATTTGCCGATGCCGACGTTGCTTCCGACGAGCAGCATCGCTGCAATCAAAAGAAGGGCGTAGCGATTCAAGCTGGATACCGCGCTGGGAGTTCAGTTACGATTGTGGGGACGCATTGTAGAAGCCGCGCGGACTCCGTGTATACCCCGTGCCTGTTGGCCCGGCCACGTAAGAAGCGGGTAAGTTGAGCGGCTTATCTTGAATTCAATGCAGGATGTCGCCGGTATGCGAATGTGCCGTGACATTTTTCCGTGCCGCTCCGGTACGGTAGAAAGGAGACAAGGTCGAAGCCGGGAACGCCGCGCGTTCTCCGCTTTCGAACCTCATAAACATGCGGCGCGCGCAACCCATTCAGCGATGCGCGCGCCGCCGGATTTCGGAAACACCATCAGGAGAGGTTGTCGATGTCTGCGATCGAATCGGTTCTTCAGGAAAAACGTGTGTTCCCGCCGTCAGCCAAGGCAAGCGCGGGTGCGGCAATCTCCGGCATGGACGCCTACAAGGCGCTTGTAGCGGAAGCGGAACGTGACTACGAAGGCTTCTGGGCGCGCATTGCGCGCGAGACGCTCACGTGGCACAAGCCCTTCACGCAGGTGCTGGACGAATCGAAGGCGCCTTTCTACAAGTGGTTCGAGGACGGCGAGCTCAACGCGTCGTACAACTGTCTCGACCGTCATGTGGAAGCGGGCCGCGGCAACGACAACGCGATCATCTTCGAAGCCGACGACGGCACCGTCACCAACGTCACCTATCAGGATCTGCTGGACCGCGTCTCGCGTCTCGCCAATGCGCTCAAGAAGCGCGGCGTGAAAAAGGGCGACCGCGTCGTGATCTATCTGCCGATGTCGGTGGAAGGCGTCGTCGCGATGCAGGCGTGCGTGCGTATCGGCGCGACGCATTCGGTCGTGTTCGGCGGCTTCTCGTCGAAGTCGCTCAACGAACGTCTCGTCGATGTCGGCGCGGTCGCGCTCATCACCGCCGACGAACAGATGCGCGGCGGCAAGGCGCTGCCGCTGAAAAGCATCGCCGATGAAGCGCTCGCCGCGGGCGGCTGCGAGAAGGTGAAGGACGTCATCGTGTATCGGCGCACGGGCGGCAAGGTCGCATGGACCGAAGGCCGCGACGCGTGGCTGCATGAAATCGTCGAGAACGAATCGGCGAAGTGCGAGCCGGAATGGGTGAGCGCGGAGCATCCGCTTTTCATCCTTTACACGTCCGGCTCGACGGGCAAGCCGAAGGGCGTGCAGCACAGCACGGCCGGCACGCTGCTGTGGGCCGCGCAGACCATGAAGTGGACCTTCGACATGAAGCCGGGCGACATCTTCTGGTGCACGGCGGATATCGGCTGGATCACGGGGCATAGCTATATCGCGTACGGGCCGCTCGCCATCGGCGCGACGCAGGTCATGTTCGAAGGCGTGCCGACGTATCCGCACGCGGGCCGCTTCTGGGAGATGATCGCGCGCCACAAGGTCACGATCTTCTACACGGCGCCCACGGCGATCCGCTCGCTCATCAAGGCATCGGAAGCGGACGCGAAGGTTCATCCGAAGAGTTTCGATCTGTCGACGCTGCGCATCCTCGGCACGGTCGGCGAACCGATCAATCCGGAAGCGTGGATGTGGTATCACGAGAACGTCGGCCGTGGGCAATGTCCGATCGTCGATACGTGGTGGCAGACCGAAACCGGCGGCCACATGATCACGCCGCTGCCGGGCGCGACGCCGCTCGTGCCGGGTTCCTGCACGCTGCCGCTGCCGGGCATCATGGCCGCGATCGTCGATGAAACCGGCCAGGACGTGCCGAACGGGCAAGGCGGCATTCTGGTCGTGAAGCGCCCGTGGCCGTCGATGCTGCGCAACGTCTGGGGCGACCCCAAGCGCTATCAGACGAGCTATTTCCCGGAAGAACTCGGCGGCAAGCTGTATCTCGCCGGCGACGGCGCGGTGCGCGACAAGGAAACCGGCTACTTCACGATCATGGGCCGCATCGACGACGTGCTGAACGTCTCCGGCCACCGCCTCGGCACGATGGAAATCGAGTCGGCGCTGGTCGCGAATCCGATCGTCGCGGAAGCCGCGGTCGTCGGCCGTCCGGACGATACGACGGGTGAAGCCGTGGTCGCGTTCGTCGTGCTGAAGCGCGCGCGCCCGGAAGGCGACGAAGCGAAGCAGATCGCCACCGAACTGCGCAACTGGGTCGGCAAGGAAATCGGTCCGATCGCGAAGCCGAAGGACATCCGTTTCGGCGAGAACCTGCCGAAGACGCGCTCCGGCAAGATCATGCGGCGGCTCTTGCGCTCGCTCGCGAAGGGCGAGGAGATCACGCAGGACGTCTCCACGCTGGAAAATCCCGCGATTCTGGATCAGCTCGGCGAAGCGCGCTGATCGTCCGCGACCGCTGCCTCGCGCGGCAGCGGTCGATCCTTATTGCCGATGACATGCGGTTTTGTTAAAAAACCGCATGTCCGATTCTTCCAACCCGACGCCTGCCTCGCCGCCGCCCGTATCGGCGGCGATGGCGCGCGCGCATCGGCGCTACTGGCGCTTCAATATCGCGCTGATCGGCGTGCTGATGACCATCGGCTTCGTCGTCTCCTTCGGCCTGCCGCTCTTCGCGCAACGCTTCCAGCATGCCCGCGTCGCCGGCTTTCCGCTGCCGTTCTACTTCGGCGCGCAGGGCGCGATTCTCGTCTACATCGCGCTGATCCTCATCTATATCGTGCTGATGCAGATGGCCGATGCGCGTCTTGCCCGCGCCGCCCGCGCCGAACAGGGCGACGCCGCATGAAGCTCACGAACCGGCTGATCCTCTCCTACGCGCTCTATACGGTCGGCTTCCTGCTGTTCATCTTTCTGATGGAGCGCATCGAGCGCACGACGGGGCCGGGAACGTGGATCGGCTATGTGTTCCTGTTCGTGCCCATCGCGGTGTACGCGGTGATCGGTCTTTTGTCGCGCACGTCGGATCTCGTCGAATACTACGTGGCAGGACGGCGCGTGCCGTCCGCGTTCAACGGCATGGCGACGGCCGCCGACTGGCTTTCGGCGGCATCGTTCATCGGGCTTGCCGGGTCGATCTACGCAAGTGGTTACGACGGCCTCGCGTACGTGATGGGTTGGACCGGCGGCTATTGCCTCGTCGCGTTCCTGCTCGCGCCGTACGTGCGCAAACTCGCGCGCTACACGATTCCGGATTTTCTCGGCACGCGCTTCTCCAGCAACCTCGTGCGCGGGCTCGCGGCGTTCGCGGCGATTCTCTGTTCGTTCGTCTATCTCGTCGCGCAGATCCAGGGCATCGGGCTGATCGCGTCGAGGTTCATCGGCATCGAGTTTTCGATCGGCATCTTCTGCGGTCTCGCGGGCATTCTCGTGTGCTCGTTTCTCGGCGGCATGCGCGCGGTGACGTGGACGCAGGTCGCGCAATACATCATCCTCATCAGCGCGATGCTGATTCCCGTGTCGATGATCGCGCATCGCGAAGGGCTCGGGTGGTTCCCGCAATTCAACTACGGGCGCGTGATGGAGCGCGTCGAATCGCTCGAACGCGCGGTCGCCGTGTCGCCCGACGAAGCGCGCGTGCGCGCCGATTATCAGCGGCAGGCCGCGCTGATTCAGCAACGCATCGACGCGCTGCCGCAGTCGTTCCATGCCGAGCACGCGCGCCTCGCCGCGGAGATCGCGGAACTGCGCCGGCACAACGGGCCGCTGCGGGAGATCAACGAGCGCGAGCGCGAACTCGCGGCTTTTCCACGCGATGCCGCCGATGCGCACGCCAAATGGTCGCGCGAACGCGATGCGTTGATCGAGCGCGTCGCCGCGCCCGTGCCGATGGCCGAGGCGTTCGCGCCCGGCTCGGCCGGTGACGAGAGCCCGCGCGTGCATCAGATCAACTTTCTGTCGCTGCTCCTGTGCCTGTCGATCGGCACGGCGAGCCTGCCGCACATCCTCACGCGCTACAACACGACGACGTCGGTGTCGTCGGCGCGGCGCTCGGTCGGCTGGACGCTGTTCTTCGTCGCGTTGTTCTATTTGACGGTGCCGGTGCTCGCGGTGCTCATCAAGCATGAAATATTGACGGGGCTCGTCGGGCATCGCTTTGCCGATCTGCCGCAGTGGGTCACGCAATGGCGGCGCGTGGAGCCGTATCTGATCCGCATCGGCGATGTGAACGGCGACGGCATCGTGCGCTGGGCCGGCATTCAGATGCAGCCGGACATGGTCGTGCTGGCGGCGCCTGAAATCGCGGGATTGCCGTATGTGATTTCCGGGCTGATTGCCGCCGGCGCGCTCGCGGCGGCTTTGTCGACGGCGGACGGACTCCTGCTGACGATCGCGAATGCGCTCTCGCACGACGTGTATTACTGCATGGTCGATCGCCGCGCGACGAGCCAGCGGCGCGTGACGATCTCGAAGATTCTGTTGCTCGGCGTGGCGCTGCTCGCGTCGTATGTGGCGTCGCTGAATGCGGGCAACATTCTGTTTCTGGTCGGCGCGGCGTTTTCGCTTGCAGCGTCGAGTCTCTTTCCGGCGCTCGTACTCGGCGTGTTCTGGAAGCGCACGACGCAGCGCGGCGTCGTCGCGGGCATGATCGCGGGGCTCGTCGTGTGCGTGTATTACATCGTGTCGACGTATCCGTTCTTCGTGCAGTTGACGGGTTTCGCCGGGCCGCGCTGGTTCGGCATCGAGCCGATCAGCTCGGGCGTGTTCGGGGTGCCGGCCGGATTCGCGGTGGCGATCGTTGTGAGTCTGTTCGATCGGAAGCCGGATGCGTACACGCGCGCGCTCGTCGATTACATTCGCCATCCGTAGGGGCTGGCGCAGGCGCGGGAACTTGGTATAATCGCGGTCTTCCGGAGAGATGGATGAGTGGTTTAAGTCGCACGCCTGGAAAGCGTGTATAGGGTAAAACCTATCGGGGGTTCGAATCCCCCTCTCTCCGCCAGACCCTCAAGCCCTTGATCTTCAAGGGCTTTTCTTTTTGTTCTCAGAATTGACGCGGGCGCTGTAAAAGGCCCGTATGCCGAAAAAATCCGAAACGCCGCCCGTCGTTGTTTCGAATCTCAAGTGGTTCCAATCGAAATGAGGAAGCTTCGTCCTTTTCCTCGCGCTTCGACATCATAGATTCGGATAACTGATTAAACATGGCGGCGCGCAGTCGATCGAGCGTCGAGCATGCGGACAACAAGTGGAGGGGAGCGAGAAGAGTTGTCGTAAGAGTCATGAGCGCTGGTACGGTTGCGCCTCTAATAATGCTCGATGAACTCTCGCACATGGCAGGGCGCAGCGGCCCATGCAGCCCATCTCTTACGACATTCAGAAGGATAGACGATGCGGCCAGGAAAGAAATCGGATTAATCGCGTTATGTAAGCGGCAATCGTTCAACGATGCGCCGGCTTGCCGGCAAACGCTGCAATTCGATCCGTTTCCGTCGTGGTGACTGCGGATTGTGCCGCCGCTTCGCGCGTCGCCTTCTTGCTTTGCGGCGGTGCAACGGACTTTGGACGGTTGCGCGCGGCGGCCGATCCGCCGAGAAAGAAACGCCCCGCGTAAGACACGGGGCATCGCATTGCAAGCTCAGTGCGTGAGAATCATCTGAGCGGCGTGATTCTCGGCGTCGTAGTGCAGCGCGGAGTTCGCCGCCTGCTGTTCCTGAATGAGCACTTCGCGCGCCGCCTGAGCACCTCGCTCATAACCGGCCTTCGTCGCGTGCTCCTCGAGTGCGGCGATAAGCGGCAATTGCTCCTCTGCCACCGAGCGCAGCAAATTCAGGATGTCGCGCCGCATCGCTTCGGGATAAGCGCAGAAGTGCTCGAAGCCACCCGGCGCAGCGACGATGTTCACGAGCGACGTAAGCAGTCGCGCCCGATTGTTGCAATGTTCGCTGATCTGCACCGACTGCGAGAGCGTCGCGTGGCCGTTCGGATCGACGGAAATATGCAGGTCATTCATCTTGAAAAGCCTCTTGTAATAACGGAAGGCCTGCATTTAAGCCGCTCCGGCGCTTGGAAACGCTCGGACGAATCCTATTACCTCGGGTGCGCGACGATCCTTTACTTTCGGATGTTTCCGCTCACGCGAAGCATCGTGCGAGCCAGCGCCAGAACGCGCGGCAACGGCCGGCCGTGACGACGCGTGATGCATCCATGTCGCGCGGCCAGGTCGCGTTTTCCTGATCGTCGCGCGACCGAGCGAAGAGTGTCCCGAAGTACATGGCAGCCCCCTTTGCGGATATCGATGGCGAACGGCGTCACGTGCGCGACTCCGATGCGTTCAGGATGCCGGTGCTTCCGCGAGCGCAAAACCCGCATGACGCGGGGAGCGCGCTTTGCATGCGGACATGGGCGAAAGGAGGGGTACGCGCGTCAGCATGCGCGCAGCGAAAGTTTTACATGAACTGTTGACACAAAAGATTCACAGTCGGAAAGGTCGACGGACCGTATCCTTTGCTCCGCTACGGTGAACGCGGGGCAACCATGCCGGACATCGCATTTCCTCAGCAGGGCGGCGTGAGCGAACGCACGCGCCGGACCGGTCTCATCGTTTTCGGTCTCATACTTCTCGGCGGTATCGGTTATGTCGGATTGCATCTGGCTAACGATCTCGAATCCGTCCGGCTGAGTTCCGCACTGCCTTATTTCCTGCTCGCCGTCGCGCTGCTGATCGCGCTCGGATTCGAGTTCGTCAACGGCTTCCACGACACCGCCAACGCGGTCGCGACCGTCATCTACACGCACTCGCTGACGCCGAACCTCGCGGTGGTCTGGTCCGGGACGTGGAATTTCATCGGCGTGCTGGTTTCGAGCGGCGCGGTCGCGTTCGGCATCCTGCAACTGCTGCCCGTCGAGCTGATACTCCAGGTCGGCAGCAGCGCAGGCTTCGCGATGGTCTTCGCGTTGCTCATCGCCGCGATCATCTGGAACCTCGCGACATGGTATTTCGGCCTGCCGTCGTCGAGCTCGCATACGCTGATCGGCTCGATCATCGGCGTCGGTCTCATGAATCAGCTATTGCGCGGGCCGAACGGCACGAGCGGCGTCGACTGGTCGCAGGCGGCGGGCGTCGGCAAGTCGCTGCTGTTCTCGCCGATCGTCGGCTTCATCTGCGCGGGACTCCTCTTGCTTTTGCTGAAGGCGCTCGTGCGCGTGCCGGCGCTCTATAAGGAACCGAAGAAAAATCATCCGCCGCCATTCTGGATTCGCGCACTGCTGATTCTGACGTGCACCGGCGTATCTTTCGCGCACGGCTCGAACGACGGGCAGAAAGGCATGGGTCTCATCATGCTGATTCTGATCGGCACGGTGCCGACTGCCTACGCGCTCAACAAGGCGGTGAGCCCCGCCGAAACGCAGAACTTCGTAGCCGTGGCGCACGAGGCATCGGCGAGCTTCGCGAAATATCTGAACGATGCGCCACCATCCGCCGATGCACGCGAAGACGTTCAATCCTACGTGCGTACGCGCCAGCTTTCGCCCGCGACGCTGCCCGCGCTGAAGCAACTGACCGACATCATCGCGAACCAGGTCGGCGCGTCGGGATCGCTCGCGGCGGTGCCGCAGAACCTTGTCGATAACGTGCGCAACAACATGTATCTCGCGTCCGAAGCGATCCGCCTGATGGAGAAGGCGAACGCGCCCGCGTTCGCGCCCGCGGACCGCGCCGTGATCGACAACTACAAGAAGCAGCTCGACC
Source organism: Caballeronia sp. ATUFL_F1_KS4A (assembly GCF_023630905.1). Lineage (NCBI taxonomy): Bacteria > Pseudomonadati > Pseudomonadota > Betaproteobacteria > Burkholderiales > Burkholderiaceae > Caballeronia > Caballeronia sp. ATUFL_F1_KS4A. The sequence continues at coordinate 57,108 of NZ_JALQEB010000003.1, forward strand.
ACGCGACGAAGTTTATCCCGACGTGGGTGAAGGTCGCGGTGGCGATCGCGCTCGGGCTCGGCACGATGGTCGGCTGGAAGCGCATCGTCGTGACCGTGGGCGAGAAGATCGGCAAGCAGCATCTGACGTACGGGCAGGGCGCGTCGGCGGAGCTGATCGCGATGCTGACCATCGGTGCGGCGGATGCCTACGGCCTGCCGGTCTCGACGACGCACGTGCTGTCTTCGGGCGTCGCCGGAACGATGGCCGCCAACGGCTCGGGGCTGCAATGGAACACCGTGCGCAGCCTCGTGCTCGCGTGGGTGCTGACGTTGCCGGCGTCGATCGCGCTCGCCGCCGGTCTCTACTGGGCGTTCAGAAATCTCTTCTGAGTGCGTGACGTTCAGGCGTTCGCCGGGCGGCCGGTCTTGACCGTTTCGAGCGCCTTGATCGCTTCGACGAGGCGTTTCTCGGGCGCGGCGTCGAGCATCGCGAGCGCGGCCCGCAGCAGTTCGCTCTTCTTCACGCGCACGCCGTTCTTCTGGCACTTCTCCTTGAGCGCGGCGATCTTCGCGTAGTCGGACTTGGGCATCGTGAAGCTGTCGCGCACGACTTTTTCCTTCTTCACGCGGCGGGCTTTCGCGTCGGCGTTCGGCTGGCTCGCGACGGTCTTCTCCGTTTTCTTCGCGGCAGCGGCTTCGACTGTCGGCGTCTTCCCGGCTTTCTTTGCGACGGGCGCTTTCGCGGCCGGCTTCTTCGCGGTCTTCGGCGTCGTGGCCGCGGCCTTGGTCTGCTCTGCTGGTTTAGCCGTCTTCTTGCTGGCCTTGGCCCCGCGCTTCGCGGGAGCGGGCGCGGCTTCCGTTGCGCCCTTGGGGAAATGAAACGCCTTCTTCGTCGGCGCCTTGACTTGCGGTGTGCTCATCCCGTTCTCTCCCGTCGTATGTGGAGAAAACAGTATATACGGTTTAAGGAGGCGCGCGTTCGCCGGACGCATCCGCGAAACGCGTGTCGCATCAACGGGATAGACGCGCGGCCCTCGACTTATCTACACGCTTGTCCACCGAAACTGTGGATAAGCGCGCGAAGGGGCCGCGTCAATCGTCATGACCGCGATGGCCGTGATCGTCGTCGTGGCGGGAGCGGCAAGCCTTGTCGTCGAGACGTTGCGCGACATAGCCCGGCAGATCGGCATCGTCGATCGCGAAGACGAAGAACTGGTTCGGATTATCGATGCCGTCCGGATGGTTCGTGTCCGTCACGGTGCCGACGAAGTCGTTGTCGTTCGCGATGAACAACGTGTGCTTGAGCGCGCCGCCGACGCGCACGTCCGGCCCGAACGCGAGGCTTTCGAGCTTCGCCGGAATGTCGGTCGACGCGATGCCGTGCGCGTTCAGCGCCTTGACGACATCGAGGAACAGCGTCTTCTGCAGCGCGAAAGGCGCGAGGCCGCTCGCGCCGCTCGTCTGGCTCACGTCCTGCGCGCCCGAAATATCGACGTGATACACGCGCTTGACGGCCGCGCTCGAATCGTCGCCGAGGCCCTTGCCGTCGCGCTCGTCGAGCAGAAGCTCGTGGTCGTTCACGGCGACGATATCGCTGATCGTCGGATAGTTCGGTTTGTCGGCCGTGCCCATGTTGGTGAGTGGATAGGCGAACTGCGTCGACTTGCCGGTGCGCAGATCGATGCGCAGGATGCGCGTGTACGCGCCATTGGTGCCGCCGTCCTGCAGCAGCGGACTTTGCATCGCGCCGAAGAGCGCGTCGCCGTCCGGCGAGATCGCGAGGCCTTCCATGCCTTTGTTCGCGACGCGGCCCGACGCGTTCGCGCCGATCTCGTCGCTGCCGACGGGCGAGAGCGCCGTCACCGCGAACGACGCCGGCACCGCGTACGCCGCGATGCGCTCGCCGCTCTGCCGGTCGAAGCGATAGATGTACGGGCCGTATTCGTCGGAGATGAAGACGCTCGCGCCGTCGCGCGCCACGCGGATGCTTTCCGGATCGAAGCGCGCGTCGCGCGGATACGTCGACGGCCGCGTCGGCGCGAAGTTGTCGGAGCGGCCGGTGAAGTAGTGCGTGTGCTTCTTCGCGTTGAACGCGGGCGCGCCGTTGCCGACGTTCGCCGCGGCGCCGTCGCCGTACACGAGCGGCTCGCGCGTATGGAGGAGCGTCGTGTCGATGAGTGTCGGATCGAGCGTGTAGGGCAACGTGCCGCCTTTCGCGCCGGCTTGGAGGCGCAGGATCAGCGTCTGGAAACGGTTGATGTACGACGCGGTGTCGTCGATGGCCTTGTTGTACGAGATCGCGTTCGGGCCGCGATCGGGCACGGCGAGAAACGTGTCGCAGCCGGCATACGCGAGTCCGGAGCCGAGCCCGCCGAGCAGATTGCCCGGCGCGCCGTTTTCGAGCGGCGCGGCCGTCGCCTTCGAGCGATCGACGGCATTGCCGCTCAACTGACCGATCGCGATGAGATCGACGCTCGCCCAAGCGGACGAACCCGCGACGGTCAACGCTAAAAAACCGAACGACAAGGCACATGCACGCGCTAGAACCATGAACGTCTCCTTTCTATGGAATTGCCCGCGCATTATTACGAGCGGCAAGTGACGTTCATATGACTAAGGAAGCGATCCTTTACTTCGAGCCATATCCAACCGATGCGAGCGCGCGATTCCGAAACGACAACGCCGGCGCAAGGCCGGCGTCGTGGACGAACGTTCGGAAGTTACTGCTTGATCGTCCCGGTCGATTTGGAGTCACCCGGCTGAGCCGGCGACATCCCTTGCTCGCGCTGCTGCATCAGCGTGCCGCCGCCGGAGGTGCCGGACTGCACGCCGCCTTGCGACGAGTCGCCCGTGCGCGGGGCGGGCATCGGTTCATTCTTGCCCGGCTGCATCTGCTGCTGACGCTGCATCAACTGATCGCGCGACATTTCCTCCGAAAGCGCGCTGGTGCTGGCGAGCGCGAGGAGCGCGCCAGCGATCGCGGTAGTGGTTTTCATATCTGTCTCCTTGAGCCGGCGCCAGGCGCGCCGCTTACAGAACCGTCAGCATCGAACGTGCCGCGTGCGCCGCGATTAGGACTGTCCTTATTTATGTCTTAAGCGACGCTAAATGGCCGATAAACGGATAGGATATTTGACAGGCGATCCAGGGCGCGGGTCTATTACAATTCGCGATCCAAACAATATCGAATTGCCTGTTTCCCGTTCGAAAGTCTGCACGCCACGGAGTACTTCATGTCGATCATCGCACTGAGCGAATTATTGAAATGGCGCGATCAATTGCCCGAGGAGTCGGGCGAGGAAGCGCACATGCTGAACGCATTGATTGCGCGTCGCGAAGCGGAAATGCGCGCGCGTATCGCGGATTCGATCGCGGCAGTCAGTCAGCGCGAAAACTGGAAACTGCAACGCTGCGCGGCAATTGCACGGCGTGTCGAAGAAACGCCGGTTCGTTATTTGGAATCGATTGACGAATTTTTTCAGAATCGAAACGAAGGCGCGCCTCATGTCGAAACGCCAGAGGTTCTGTCAGATTTCTTCGCGGACGATCGGCGCGAAGCCGCACTGACGCACGCGCCGCTGCACAGGCCCGCGACGCAGATCGGCATGCCCGGATTGCCGACGCCTGTCGTCAATCTGCATGGCGTCATGGGTTCGCTCGAGTCGCGCGTCGCTGAGACGCCGGGCATTGCGTGCGGTCTTCAGGGCATCAGGATCATGCGTATGGTCGCCTTGATGTCGAAAGCGCGCTCCGCTCAAATCGCCAGGATGAGGATGAACGGGACGCAAGCGTTTTATCGCCACTCTTGATTTTCGATCGTTGCATTCGGCGCATTCCGATTTTTTCATCGCGTTACATTTTTATCCTCTTTCTCACGGAATCCGCGCACTGCGTCGGCGGCATTTTCTGCATCGTTTGAATCGCCGGACGTCTCGCCTATACTTGATCCGATAGCTTATTCGAGCGAAAGAAAGCAGATTCCGTTCGTCATGCAGAATGGTTGCGCCGGTATTCATTCGAATCGAATAACGCGTGTCGCGGTACCGAATTTAAACCAACCTCAATGCATGACGGCCAGTGCTGGAAAAGACTGGCCAGGGAGCCATCGTGAAAAGCCTGCTGAGCAGAAGAGGGAGCTTGCTCGACAACGCACCATCGTTTCTCGTGCGTCAAAAAGCCAACATTCCACGCGGCTTCACCGCGCCGGAGATCCACGCCGAAGACCTGTCCGAGGGGGAGTCCGTCCCGGTTCAGCTTTCGACGCGCGTCACGCCGCTGCGGCCCGGGGTCGTTCCCGCCACCCAGCAATCCGGCAAGGAAGCCGTGCAGGCCGCGCATCTCGCGGAAGTCGAATGGCTCGTTCAGCAAGGCGCGCTCTCGACGTTTCGCACGTTTCAGAGCTTCGCCTATTCCGCGACCCTGCTGTTTTATCCGCGCGATCTGATCTATTACGCCGTGCTCCATCATGAGGATGCGGTCTGGCGCGTGCTCAAGGCCGGCGACCTCGGCGCGGCGGAATCGGCGTTTCGTCATTTCGTCGAACAGGCGATGCGGCTTGCCGACGCCGAAATGCGGCGCGCGCATCTCGAAGCGCAGAACGAGCAGATCGAACGTCTCACCGCGGAATCGGACGCGCAGATCGAGCGCGTGCGCGTCGATTTGCAGCGAGGCGGGCGGCACGATCAGGAGGTTGCGCTCAAGCAGCAGGAAATTCGCAAGGAGCTGGCGCAACTCGAAGGACGGCGCGCCGCGGCGCAGGCGCAACTCAACAAACTGCAGCGCCAGCTTCACCAACTCAACACGGCGGTCAACGAGAACGTGCCGAATCTGCCTGTCGTTCGATGACGCCACATTCAATCGTCCGAAGAAAACTTCCCGATCTCGCGTAGAATCGCCCCTTCGGGCAGCTAGTCGATTCTTTCGGCATACTCCCCACCGAACTTCGCAATGTATGTGCTGAGCCCGCGTCCGGCGCGGGCCAGTTGCTTCATTTCCTCGACGCGCGCGCGACCGGGCACGCGATAGTCATACAGGTATGTCCCGCCGTTGACGAAGCGCACTTTGATGCCGTCGTGCAGGATGTCGAATGCTTCGACGCCCGAATTGCCGGCAATATTTCGATAAGGCTGCATGGTGTCTTCAAACTCGAACGTACGCAAACGATTGCGCGCTCGTAGCAGGCCTAAAGTTTCGTCGGCGGGGACCGTTAAGGATGTCATGGATAAAGACCAATTCCCGTTCCTCGACTCGGACGATCCGCACTTTCAGCACGCTCGCGCGCTGAGCCTCTCGGTCGGTGCGATTCGCCGTGCACAAGGCAAGTGCAGCCCCAACGACTTCCCGGTCGGCTCGCTCGAATGGCACTTCGCCATCGAGGATTTCGCAGGCGATGTCCTGCGCGCGCTGATGGGCGAAACCGAAGGCGTCAACATTCAGGTCGGAGAGCGGCCCCTCGATTGACCGCGCGCCGCGCGTCTTAAACGCCGCCCATCGGCGGCGATTCCCCTTTGCTATAGCTTCACGCCGCCCGCTTCGGGCGCATCCACGCCGCCGGGCGGGATCGCGCCGCCCGGGCCGACGTCGCTCGTCCGGTCGCTCGACCAGTACGGCTCGCGTCCGTAGTGCTGATGCACGGTGCTCGCCCAGACGCGATCCGCCATCGAAGGCCAGGAATCCTTGTCGAAGCCCGGCGAGTTGCGCACCTGCTCGGCCGTCGCGTCGATCCGGAAGCAGTGGTTGTCCGTATCGAGCGTGAGTGCGCTCCACGGCACAGCGAGCAGTTTGTCGCCGATGCCCAGAAAGCCGCCGCTCGACAGCACCGCATAAGCGATCCGTCCGCTCGTCACGTCGAGCATGATTTCCTTCAGCGATCCGACATCCTGGCCGTCGCTGCTTCTGACCGAATTGCCGTCGAGCGTGCTCGCCGCCATGACATCGGGTCCGGGGCCGGCGGCCGTCGCCGCGCCCTTGCCGACGATCTTCGCGCCCGCGGAAGCCGGTTCCATCGATTGACTCATGATCCGCTCCTTTGACCATCGTGAGACACGTTATGGTGAGCAACGGCCGTACCCATGGCGTGTCATCGCGCTCTGCTAAGCTCGGAATTCGTTCATTCCGTCCGCTGCCCATGATCGCTTTCGAGGAATTGCTGGCCGTCGCCTACAAGAAGGAGCGCATGCAGAGCCGCCGTCTCGCCAAAGGCGCGGCGCTCACCGAGCACGCGGCGCTCGTCAGGACGTTGCAGAAGGCGGCGGGCGAGCAATCCTTGCGAGATTTCGTCGATGCGCGCCGCGCCGAGCAAATCCGAAACGCCGATGCGCTGCGCTCACGCGACGCCCGGCGCGCCGAACGGAGCAGGCCGCGTAGGACCGAGCCCGAAGCGACAGGATGGCGCGGCTGGTTCGACGGCTCCGCGCTGCCGAATCCCGGGCGGCTGGGAATGGGAGGGGTGCTCGTCGGTCCGCTCGGGGAGACGGTCGAGATCAGCATCGCCGCGGGCATCGGCGACAGCAGCGCGGCGGAATATCTCGCGCTGATCGCGGTTCTCGAAGCGGCGCTGCGCGAAGGTGCAGCGGATGCGGTGATCTACGGCGACAGCCGCGTCGTCATCGACGACGTCAGCGCATCGGAGAACGCCGGCATCCGCTCGCTCGCGCATCACGCCGCGCGCGTGCGCTCGCTCATCGCCCAAATCGGCGATGTGCGTCTGCAGTGGATTCCGCGTGCGCGCAACGCCCGCGCCGATGCGCTGTCGCGTCAGGCGCTCGACGCGGCGCGCGCGTCGGTCGAAGCGGCCTGACTTGCGGAATCATTACAAATCGCGGACGTCCGCCGTCGGGGTGTCGCCGAATGCGTCGCTCAGGAGATAATCGACGACCTTGCGCGCCGACGCCTCGGGCGTTGCGAGATGGCCGTCGCGCTTGAGCGCGTCGAAGCGCTCGCGCATCGGGAAGCGTTCGAGCGCGGTGCCGCGGATTTCGGCCTGCATGTCGGTGTCGACGACGCCCGGCGCGACGCTGCAGATGCGCAGCGCGCGATTGCCGTCGAGCGCGATCGCGCGCGCGTGATGATCGAGCGCCGCCTTGGTCGCGCAGTAGATGCTCCAGCCGGGGTAAGCGTTGCGCGCCGCGCCGCTCGAAATATGCACGATGCGCGTGTCGATCGATGGCCCGGCCGCCTGCGCCACCGCCGACGCAAGCATCAGCGGTGCGGCGACGTTCACACTGACCGCGCGCGCGACGTCGGCCGGCTTCTGATCCGCGAGACTGCCGACCGGCGCGAGCAGGCCCGCGTTGTTGACGAGCACCACGCGTTGCGCGCCGGACACGAAGCGGGACAGGGCGTCGCCCGACAGCCATTCGGTGAGCTTCGGGAGATCGGCGAGATCGAGCTCGACTTCGTGCAACTGACCGGGATGGCGCGCGGCGAGTTCGTCGTTGCGCTTTCGGGAAATCGCGAGCACTTGCGCGCCTTGCTCGAGCAGCAGCGAAGCGAGCGCGGCGCCGAGTCCGCGGGTGTGGCCGGTGAGGATGACGCGAATCGGTTCGGACATGAGCGTGGTCGGGTTGGCTGAAGTCGTCCGATTTTATCGACAAGCGCGGCGGGGCGCCGGCTACGCCAAAACGCGTCATCCCCGCAACAGGAGCGAGCGGGGAATACGGTCGTTCGTTGGTTCCTGGACACAGATGCGATCGGGCATCTTCTTTTGACTGACAAGCTTCTTCACAAAATTGACAATCGATCTCAAACAAGAATCATCGGAGCCTGCCATGCCGAATCGCCGCAAAGCATCCCGAGCTGCGTCGTCGATCTCCGAGTCTGATCGCCTTGCCGCGCGCAACAATCGCTCGCTGACTTGCTGCATCGCGGCTTGCGCGACCTTCATCGGCTTGCCTGCGGCGTCGTGGGCTCAGAGCTCGGTGCAGCTCTACGGTGAACTCGACGCGGGCATCGCTTATACGAACAACGTCGGCGGCCACTCGCAATATCGCCTGACGAGCGGCACCATCGACGGCAGTTACTGGGGACTGCAAGGCACCGAGGATCTCGGTGGCGGCGCGCGCGCGATCTTCCGGCTCGAGCGCGGCTTGTCCGTCGCGACGGGCGAGGGGCTGAACGATCATCCGATGTATGTCGGCATCGGCACCGATACGCTCGGCACGCTCACCTTCGGCCATCAATACGACTCGATCCACGATTACTTCCAGACCTTCACGCTGACCGGCAACACGGGCGGCACGGCGTTCGCGCATCTGCTCGACAACGACAACGCGAACAACTCGTTCCTCGCGGCGAACTCCGTCAAATACACCAGTGGAAACTATGGCGGCCTGAGTTTCGGCGGTCTCTACGCGTTCTCGAATCAAGCGGGCGGATTTTCGGACAATCGCGCGTACAGCGTCGGGGCCAACTATTCGGCGGGCTCCTTCAACGCGGGCGCCGCCTATCTGCACAACAACGGGCGCGGCAACACGACGAGCGGCGCATACGATTCGCTCGCGCTGCCCGGCCCGGGCAACACGATATTCAACGCCAACGTGCAGCGGCAGAACACGTTCGGCGTCGGCATGAGCTACGAGATCGGCGAATTCACGTTGGGCGGCGCATTTTCCCGCGCGATCAATTCCGGCGTCACCGATGCCGACACCGGCGAGCTGATGCCATCGCTCGCGCTCAACAATTACGAGATCAACGGCATCTACAAGCTGACGCCGGCGATTCAGATCTCCGGAATGTACGTGTACACCAACGGCGGCGGCGCGCACTGGCACGAGGGCGCGCTGCAGGTGGACTATCTGCTCTCCAAGCGCACTGACGTGTATCTGGAGTCGATCTATCAGCGCGCTTCGTCGGGCGCGCCGGCGGTGATCAACACCAACGATCCGTCGAGCGGCCGCAATCAGCTGATGTTGAGCACGGGCATCCGTCATCGTTTCTGACCATTCTGCGGGCGTCGCGCGCGTGCTAATTTTGCGGTTTAGTTTGCGCCGATCCGCAGGTGTCCCATGTCGCTCCAGACTTTCTCGCTGTTCCTGCCCGCGTGCTTCGCCATCAACATGGCCTTCGGGCCGAACAACGTGCTGTCGCTGTCGAACGGCGCGCGCGATGGCGTTCGCGCGTCGGTGCTGGCGTCGTTCGGGCGGATCGTCGCTTTCGCGATCATGATCGCCATCGCCGGGCTCGGGCTCGGCGCGCTTTTGCTCGCATCGCAGACGCTCTTCACGGCGATCAAGTTCGCCGGCGCGGCGTACCTCGTGTGGATCGGCGTGAAGCTGATCCGCTCCGGACCTTCGCTCGTCGTCAAGGAAGAGGGCGCGGCGCGCGGTCCGATGAATCTCGCGCGGCTCATCAAACAGGAATTCTGGGTCGCGGCGGGCAATCCGAAGGCGATCCTCGTATTCACGGCCTTCTTCCCGCAATTCGTCGATCGCAGCGCGTACGCGACGAGCTTCGCCATTCTCGGCGCGACGTTCCTGCTGCTCGAACTGGTGGCGATCTTTATTTACGCCGCGCTGGGCGCGCGCCTTGGCTCGCTTTCGCGCGGCGCGCGCGGTTTCACGTGGTTCAATCGCGTGAGCGGGGCGCTGATGATCGGCTTCGGCGTGATGCTCGCGTTCGTGCGGCGGCCCGCGACCTGATTCAGCGACTTTCGGGATCGATTTAATCGCGCGAATTATTACATTGAGTCATAGTCGATAACCGCGCACTAATTCTCGCGACAAATTACGCCAATCGCAGAATCCGAGAACTTTGCGTTTCGCTTGATTTACCCGCCATGCGAGAAAGCGGCGACGAAACGTCGCGCGCCCGCATTTTGCCGATTACCCGATACTTCCTTGCCTCGCGCGTCGAGGAAAGCCAACGCCGCGCGTGCGCCGCTGATTCAGGATTCGATAGCAATCGAATGTCTCCGATTTGCGATAATCGCGTGTTTGCCGCGGATAATCGCCCAGCTATTCATCTGATCATTTCGCGGACTATTCGCTCGTTTCGTCATTACGTGCAATCGGTATCTCGAAATGCGCCGATTCGCTTACGCCGTTTGAAGGATTTTTTCCGATGCTAACTCACTCGTCCCGCGCCTCGCAGACGCGCTCGTTCACGACCGTCTTTCTGATCGAAATGTGGGAGCGCTTCGGCTATTACGGCATGGCTGCGCTGCTCGTGCTGTTCATGGTCGACAAGATCGGTTTCGCCGATGAGCAGGCCAACCTCACCTGGGGCGCGTTCACCGCGCTCGTGTTTTCGGCGCCGTCGATCGGCGGCTGGATCGGCGACAAGATACTCGGCGCGCGCCGCACCATGACCGCGGGCGCTTTCGTGCTGGCGCTCGGCTATCTGATGCTCGCGCTTCCGGTCGACACGCTCGGCTTCATGTATGCGTCCCTCGGCGTGATCGTCGTCGGCAACGGGCTCTTCAAGTCCAACGCGGCGAATCTCGTGCGCCGCATCTACGAGGGCGATGACGCGCGCATCGACAGCGCGTTCACGGTCTATTACATGGCGGTCAATATCGGCTCGACGTTTTCGATGCTCGCGACGCCGTGGATCAAGGATCACTGGGGCTGGCACGCGGCGTTCGCCGTGTGCTGCGGCGGCATGGTGCTCGGCCTGCTGAATTTCGCGGTGATGCGCCGCACGCTCGCGCACATCGGTTCCGCTCCGGACGACCAGCCGATTCGCTGGAAGCACGCGTTCGCGGTGGCGGCGGGGAGCATCGCGCTGGCGGCATCGACCGTATTCATCCTGCAGCACAAGACCGTGGCGGTCGCGTGTGTCTACGCGGCGGGCGTGGCCATTCTGGCGATCTTCGGCTACATGTTGATCAAGTGCGACCGCAGCGAGCGCGCGGGCCTCGTCGCCGCGCTGATCCTCACGTTGCAGGTCATTCTCTTCTTCGTGTTTTACCAGCAGATGTCGACATCGCTCACGCTGTTCGCGCTGCGCAACGTCGATCCGTCGTTCTCGATCGGCAACGCAGAGCTGTTCACGTGGAGCGCGGCGCAGTTTCAGGCGCTCAACCCGATCTGGATCATGCTCCTGAGCCCGATTCTCGCGTTCCTTTACACGCGACAGGCACAGCGCGGCCGCGGCATGTCGGTGGCCTTGAAGTACGCTCTCGGCTTCGTCGTCGTGGCGATCGGATTCTTCGTGTTCGGTCTGAGCGGGCGTTACGCGGTGGATGGGCGTGTGTCGTCGTGGTTCATGGTGGCGGGTTACGGTCTCTATTCGCTCGGCGAACTGCTGGTGTCGGGCCTCGGTCTCGCGATGATCGCGCGCTACGTCCCGGCGCGCATGAGCGGCTTCATGATGGGCGCGTATTTCGTCGCGACGGGCGTGTCGCAGTATCTCGGCAGCGTCGTCGCCAATTTTGCGCGCATGCCGTCCGGCAACCTCGAACCGGTGCAATCGCTGCCGCTTTATACGCATCTCTTTTTCGGGCTCGGCTGGCTGGCCGCGGGCGGCGCGGCGGTCGCGATGGCGCTCCTGCCGGTGCTCGGCAGACTGTCGCGGGCGCATCAGCAGGCGGTGGAGCAGGCCGTTAACGCCGCCGCAAACGAACGCGCGACGCCGGCAGCAACGTTGAGTACAAACAACGTTTGACTTCGGGGAATGCTTCGGTCTATAATTTAATTCTTCAGACGCGGGGTGGAGCAGTCTGGCAGCTCGTCGGGCTCATAACCCGAAGGTCGTAGGTTCAAATCCTACCCCCGCAACCAGTTTCAAAAAGCGAAGAGCCCGGTTCAGCCGGGCTCTTCGCTTTTGTGCGTTCGTTTCTTCTTCGTTCTCAATGGCGCAGGTCCGGCAGCGAAAAAGCGCGACCGCTCATCCGACCGAAAATTTCCTTCCCAAGCACGAAAAGCCTGCATGAGCTGTGTGCTCATGCAGGCTTTGTGCGATCTTGCCAGCTTTAATCGATTGGGGCGCTACGATAGTGCGCGAATCCGCGAGCTTTCACGCGACCTGCACGTGAAACCGCGACCCGATCGATCTCAGGTTGCGATGCCGATCTTGCCTAAGCAGACGAGGGCGCGATGCCCTGCGTCGATCAATAGAACTTCTTCGGCAGTTGCGCGCGACGGATCTGCTTGCGCAGACGAGCGACAGCAGCAGCTTTCTTGCGCTTGCGCTCGGTGGTGGGCTTTTCATAAGCCATGCGCGACTTGAGCTCTTGAATCAGGCCCGTGCGTTCGACGGTACGGCGAAAACGACGCATGGCGACGTCGAAAGGCTCGTTCTCTTTCAACAGTACTTTAGTCATTGAAATCTCGGTTGATCTGGCCCTGCCAGAATTTAGGGCAAAACGCAATTGTACACTTTTTGAGCGTGACCCTGCACGCACTTTGTACGAAAGCATGCATATGCGGACTCGGGAATCACATCGTAGGTCGTTGAATCGAGACGACAATCCCGGAATACCCGCGCTCAGAATCCGCGCGAGCGAGGAGGCCTTCGATCGGGCTCGGCTCGGCGCGCGTCCGCCTGCTCGATCGTCACGTCGGACAGGGCGAGCGCGACGCACGGCAGAATCCAGCGTTCGGCTTTTTCCTCCGCGGTGAGTCCCGGCCATTCCACGCGATACGCGATCTCGCCTTCGACGATCCGGCAGATGCACGCACGGCAGGTGCCGTTGCGGCACGATCGCGGCAGCGACAGATTCGCCCGCAGCGCGGCTTCGAGCAGCGTCTCGCCGCCTTTCACCGCGACGAAGTGTCCGGCAGGCTCGATGACCATCGCGAAGGCGCGCGGCTCGTCGTCATTCACGCCTGTACCTCGACGTTCGCGCGGCCGTTGGTGAGATCGCGCAATTCGGCGGCGGCCGGCTCGCGCGCGATCGCGGCCATCCGCACGACGAGGCGCACGGTCATCCCATATTCGCTTTGCACGAGTTCGGCGTCGTGCTGCTCGATCCATCGGCGCACGCGCGCTTCGTCGGCATAGTCGATGTCGATGCCGATCAGCCCGCGTTCGATGCGCTCGACGCGCTCGGCCAACTGCATCGCGCTTGCGATCGCATCGGTGTAGGCGCGCACGAGGCCGCCCGCGCCGAGCTTGATGCCGCCGTAATAGCGCACGACCGCGGCCAGCACGCCATCGACTTCGTGATGCCGCAGCACTTCGAGAATCGGCCGTCCGGCGGTGCCGGAAGGCTCGCCGTCGTCGGACATGCCCGACTGGCCGCCCGCGAGCAGCGCCCAGCAGACATGCGTCGCGCCCGGATGCTCGGCGCGCAGGCGCTCGAGCTCGCGCATGGCTTCGTCGCGATCCGCGACGGGTATCGCGAGCGCGATGAAGCGGCTCTTGCGGATGTCGATTTCAGCGCTGACGGAAGCGGCGAGAGTGTACGTTGGCAAAGCGGAAAACGCGCGGGAGGCAAATATCGAATCATAGCCGCTCGACGCGGCCGGTCATGCCGCCACGTCCGAGCCGTCTTTCAGCGCGCGCTGCATGAGCACTGTATCGACCCATCGTCCGTGCTTGAAGCCGACGTCGCGCAGCACGCCGACATGTTCGAACCCGAGCCGCGCATGCAGCGCGATCGAGCCGGCGTTGCCGCTGTTGCCGATCACCGCGATCATCTGCCGCCACGGTCCGCGCTCGCATCGTTCGATGAGCGCCGTGAGCAGCGCGATGCCGACGCCGCGGCGACCGAAACCATCGGCGACGTAGACCGAATCTTCGATCGTATGCCGGTAAGCCGAGCGCGGCCGGTATGCCGACGCATACGCATAGCCCGCCAGCCGTCCGTCCCGCTCCGCGACGAGATACGGCAAGCCCGCCGCCGCGATGGCCGCGTGACGCGCGCGCATGTCGTCGACCGACGGCGCGATCTCTTCGAAAGTCGCGAGCGCGTTTTCGACGTAGTGCGAGTAAATGCGCGCGATGGCGTCGAAGTCGCCTTGCGCGGCGTCGCGCACGAGCGGTCGGGAGGAAACGTCGGAGGCCATGTCTGTCGTTCGATGCAAGGAAAACGCGGTTTCTGGTCTGGCCATTTTCGCACGGTGCATCGGCGGCAAAAAAAGCTTGCGCGGGCCGTGCGGAAGACCACCAAAAGGCAGCGTTTTCGGGCAAAGAAAACGTTGAATCGAGCGATGCGCGACCCCTACACTAAGTCGTTTGTCCGAGACTCGGGCGCGGCGCAACGCACGCCGGCCACGTCGGACAGGAAATACACAACGCGCGCGCGACAGTCTTTGCGCCGCGGTCCATAAGACGCAATGAACAAAATTCAACGTGGGGCGCTGGCGGCGCTTCTGATCGTCATCGTGGGAATCGCGGCGCTGGCGCCGGCGGGGATCGGCTTTTTGTTCGCGCAGCGCAGTCAGCGGCATGACGAGACCGCGCGCCTGAACACGGTCGCGGCCGCCGCGCTCTTTCGCGCCGAAGATGTCACGCGGCGGCTGTCGGGCGCGCTCGGGGAAATCGGCAAAGTGGCGGCCGTGCCGTGTTCGACGCCGTATCTGCAGGAGTTGCGACGCATCGCGCTCACGCACGAGCAGGTGCGCGACGCCGGCGCTTACGATCGCGACGGCCGCTGGCAATGTTCGTCGCTCCTGGGCGCGGTGTCGGCGGGCGTGCTCGACGGCCTCACGCTGCCGCCGCCCGACTGGCGCTCGCGCGACGGCGTGATGGCGTGGTACGGGCTGTCGCGTCTGCCGGGCGGCAAGTCTTCGCTCGTGATGGGGCGCAACGGCTTCTACGTCGCCGCCGATCCATCGCTTTACGTCGACACGCTCGACGCGAACGACGAGGTCGCGAGCGGCGTCGCCGTCATCAACACGGAAGTGAGCCGCGTGATCGCGACCACGCCCGCCACCGACGCCAACGCGATCCTCGCCGTCTATCGCACCGAGCCGCCCGTGCGCGACGACTCGCCGTACGTCGTGCGCCGTTCCGTGTCGATGCCGCTCGCGGTCGTCGTGAGCGCGCCGCATCAGACGCTGCGCCAGCGCCTGCGCACGCTGCCGTGGGGCTGGCTGCTCGGCGGCGTCGTGGTCGGGCTCGCGCTCGCGAGCTGGGCGGCGTTCTTCTTCGTGCGACGGCTCTCGCCGCGCGGCCAGTTGAGCGATGCGGTGCGGCGGCATCAGTTCATCGTCGCGTATCAGCCGATCGTCGATCTCGCCACGCGGCGCTGCGTCGGCGCGGAGGCGCTCGTGCGCTGGAAGTATCACGATCGCATCGTGCGGCCCGATCATTTCATCCCGCTCGCGGAGCATCAGGGGCTGATCCAGGCGATCACCGATCAGGTGCTCGACACGATCCTGCTCGAACTCGGCGACTTTCTTAAGCGCTACCCGGAGTACTACGTGTCGGTGAATCTGTCCGCGCCGGATCTCACCACGCATCGCTTTCTCGACGTGCTCGGCCCCGCGATCGCGCAGCAGGGCGTGCGGCCGGAGCAGATTCACATCGAGGCCACCGAGCGCAGCTTTCTCGACGCCGATGCCGCCAAGGAAGTCATCGGCGCGTTTCGCGAAGCGGGCCATGCCGTCTATCTCGACGATTTCGGCACCGGTTATTCGAGCCTCTCGCACTTGCAAAACTTTCGCATCGACGGCCTGAAGATCGACAAGTCGTTCGTCGATACCGTCGGGCAGGACGCGGCGTCGAGCAGCGTCGCGTCGCACATCATCGACATGGCCGCGACGCTCGACGTGCAGGTGATCGCCGAAGGCATCGAGCGTGAGGAACAGGCTGCGTATCTGCTCGCGCGCGGCGCGCGGTTCGGGCAGGGCTGGCTGTTTTCGGCGCCGCTCACGGCCGCGGAATTCATCCGCTACGCGGGCAAGACGCGCGCCGCTTGATCGGCCTCGATTCGTCCTTATCTACGATGTTTCCTGACGAGGCCCGATCATGACCACTCCGATGAACGACCCGACCGCCACCGCTTTCCTGCGCGACGTGCGGCATCCGCTGCTCGTGCTTCATCGCAGCGTGCTTGCGCATTTGCGCGCGCGCCACGAGGCCGAGTTCGGGCCGACGTCGCCGGGCGAATTCCTGCAGATCGTGATCAACGGATCGGCGTATCGCTGGCTTACGCCGTTCTCGACGCTCATCGCCGCCATCGACGACGTCCTCGACGACGAGGAAGCCACCGCCGACGCGCGCATCGCGCACGCGCAAGCCGTCGTCGACATGTTCAGCGCCGGCACGCGCGACCCGGCATTCGCCGAGCAATTCCTGCCTTTGCTGCAGGACAGCCCGGAGATCGCCGTGGCGAACGGGCAGGTCGCGCAACGCGTGCGGGACGTCGCGCGCGCGTAAATGGCGTGATCGACGGGCGCGCGGTCTATCGAAAATGCGACCTGAAAACCGCAATTTCCGGATTCCGCGCGCATCGGGGTTTTCCTGTCTGTCGCGTGCGAACAGCGTTGCGCGGCGGGCCCGTGGCCGCGTGACGGCTCACCGCGTCGTCGTGCTGCATCGCAGCAAAGACGTTTCATCACAATTGAGCGATTAATTTTCGCTTGCGAGTATCGCCGCCAATCGCCGGAGCGCTCGTAGTCGCGCTCCGCTTCTTTCAACGAAGACGATGGAGGCGACTCTTGATCCTGTACGGCTTCGGCCCGCTCCTCTGGGCGGGCGCCAAAGAGACGCTCGCGCTCGCGGTGCTGTCTCTCGCGGTATCGGTGCTGCTCGGCTTGGCCGGCGCATCCGCGAAACTTTCGCGTCACGCGCCTTTGCGCGCCGTCGCGACCGCATACACGACGCTCATCCGCTCGGTTCCCGACCTCGTGTTGATGCTGCTGCTCTTCTACAGCATTCAGATCGCGATCAACAATGTCACCGATGCCTTCGGCTGGAGTCAGTTCGACATCGATCCGTTCACGGCCGGCGTGCTCACGCTCGGCTTCATCTACGGCGCGTATTTCACCGAGACGTTTCGCGGCGCGTTTCTGGCGGTGCCGCGCGGGCAACTCGAAGCGGGCAGTGCGTACGGCATGAGCGGCATGCGCGTGTTCGGCCGCATTCTCTTTCCGCAGATGATGCGTTTCGCGCTGCCGGGCATCGGCAACAACTGGCAGGTGCTCGTGAAGGCGACGGCGCTCGTGTCGATCATCGGTCTCGCGGATGTCGTCAAGGCGGCGCAGGACGCGGGCAAGAGCACGTTCAACATGTTCTTCTTCATCCTGATCGCGGCGCTGATCTATCTCGCGATCACGAGCGCATCGAACCTCGTGTTGATGGCGCTCGAGCGCCGCTATTCGATCGGCGTGCGGCACGCCGAACTCTGACTCCTGCCAGCGAGCAAAAAGCCATGATCCAGATCTTCGCCGAATGGTGGCGTCCGTTCCTGTATTCCGACGGCATGCGCGCGTCGGGCCTCGTCGTCACGTTGTGGCTGCTCGCGGCGTCGATCGCGCTCGGCTTCTGC
The DNA here is from genome assembly GCF_023630905.1 of Caballeronia sp. ATUFL_F1_KS4A. Lineage (NCBI taxonomy): Bacteria > Pseudomonadati > Pseudomonadota > Betaproteobacteria > Burkholderiales > Burkholderiaceae > Caballeronia > Caballeronia sp. ATUFL_F1_KS4A. The sequence goes on from NZ_JALQEB010000003.1 coordinate 74,466, forward strand.
GCGGCGGTGCCGCTCGCCTGCGCGCGCGTATCGCGCAACCGCTGGCTTTCGACGCCCGTGCGCCTCTACACGTACGTGTTTCGCGGCACGCCGCTTTACGTGCAACTGCTGCTGCTCTACACCGGCATGTACAGCCTGGAATTCGTGCGCACGCAGTCCTTGCTCGAAGCGTTTTTCAAAAGCGGCTTCAATTGCGCGATCCTCGCGTTCGCGCTCAACACCTGCGCCTATACCACCGAAATCTTCGCCGGCGCGATTCGCGGCATCGCGCACGGCGAAGTGGAAGCGGCGCGCGCATACGGCATGAGCACCTTCACGATGTATCGCCGCATCATCCTGCCGTCCGCGCTGCGGCGCGCCTTGCCTTTGTACAGCAACGAAGTGATCCTGATGCTGCACGCGACGACCGTCGCCTTCACCGCGACCGTGCCGGACATCCTGAAGGTCGCGCGCGATGCGAATTCGGCGACCTATCAGTCGTTCGAATCGTTCGGCATCGCGGCGCTGCTGTATGTCGCGATCTCGTTCGCGCTGGTCGCGGCATTCCGGCGCGCCGAGCGGCGCTGGCTCGCGTATCTGCGGCCGGCGGGCGCGGTGCGCGCTGTGCGTCATTAACGAGCGGTAAAATTCGAAGCCATGCGTCACACCCTGTCATCACCCGAGGAGAAAGCGTTGCAGCCAACCGCCAAAGACGTCGCGACCAAGCTCGTCGCCGAGGACATTCACAAGCGCTACGGCGACAACGAAGTGCTGAAGGGCGTCTCGCTCGCGGCCAAAGCGGGCGATGTGATCAGCATCATCGGCGCGAGCGGCTCGGGCAAGAGCACGTTTCTGCGCTGCATCAACTTCCTGGAGCGGCCGAACGCGGGGCAGATCATCGTCGATGGCGAAGCCGTTCGCACCAAGACCGATAAATCCGGCAATCTCGAAGTCGCGGATCACAAGCAGTTGCAGCGCGTACGCACGAAGCTCGCGATGGTCTTCCAGCACTTCAACCTGTGGTCGCACATGACGGCCATCGAGAACGTGATGGAAGCGCCGCTGCATGTGCTCGGCATATCGAAGAAGGAAGCCGAGGATCGTGCGCGCGAATATCTCGAGAAAGTGGGCCTGCCGCCGCGCGTCGAGAAGCAGTATCCGTCGCATCTGTCGGGCGGTCAGCAGCAGCGCGTCGCGATTGCGCGCGCGCTCGCGATGCATCCGGATGTCATGCTCTTCGACGAACCCACGTCCGCGCTCGATCCCGAGCTCGTCGGCGAAGTGCTGAAGGTGATGCAGCGTCTCGCCGAAGAAGGCCGCACGATGATCGTCGTCACGCATGAAATGGGCTTCGCGCGCAACGTGTCGAATCACGTCATGTTCCTGCATCAGGGACGCACGGAAGAAGAGGGCGCGCCGTCCGAAGTGCTGAGCGCGCCGAAGAGCGAGCGTCTGCGCCAGTTCCTGTCGGGCAGCCTCAAGTAACGTGACGCTGCAAGTTGCGATCGTCGCGCTGCCGCCGGTGTCGATGAGCGGCATTGGGCCGATCATCGACAGTCTTTCGCTCGCCAATGAAATCGACGGGCATCGTCTCTACGAATGGCGCATCTGTTCGTGGGACGGCCGTCCGGTGCCGCTTTCGGGCGGCGCACAGCTTCCCGCCGATTGCGCGTTCAACGACGCCGTGCGTTGCGACTGGCTCATCGTCGTGTCGGAGCGCTATCAGCAGTTCGCCGATTACCGGCTCTTTCTCGCGAGCCTCGCGCGCGTCGCGCCGCGTACGCCGCTCGTTTCCGGCATTCATCACGGCGTATGGTGGCTCGCGATGGCCGGGCAGCTTTCGCAATATCGCGTCGCGGTGAACTGGGAAACGTATCAGCAGTTCACCGAGCAGTTCGAGCGCGCGATCGTCAGCCAGCAGATTTTCGAAATCGACCGCGATCGCGCTACTTGTTCCGGCGGGCAAGCGGCCATCGATTTCATGCTCGCGATGATCGCGCGCGAACACGGCCCGGACCTCGCGGAGCGCATCGCGGATTCGCTCGGCATCGGCACCTTGCGCGCGGGCACGGAGCGTCAGCGCATTCCGTTCGTCACGGCGCCGGGCGAGCGGCATCCGCGCCTGAACGACGCGCTTCAACTGATGGAAGCGAATATCGAAGACCCGCTCGCCACCGATGAAATCGCGAATCTCGTCGGCATTTCGCGCCGGCAGCTGGAGCGGCTCTTTCGTCAGTATCTCGGCGCGATGCCGTCGAAGTATTACCTCAATCTGCGTCTCACGAAGGCGCGCACGCAACTGCAGCGCACGAGCAAATCGGTGGTGCAGATCAGTCTCGCGTGCGGGTTTTCATCGGCGGCGCATTTTTCCAATGCGTATCGCGACCGTTTCGGCGTGACGCCGCGCGAGGAGCGCCGTAACTGGATCGAAAAGCAGCGCGGCGGCGCGATCGACGAACCGCGCGGCGGCGCGCTGATCGAGCCGCCCGGCGCGGCATAGAAGCTGCACGGTATCTGCGGAAAAGCTCATCGAAGCATGTCGCGAACGCGCAAGACGGAACGCGGGCGATTGCCTAATATCGACGTAATGCTCAAACCGAGGAGTGGCTCATGACCGACATCAATGTGAATCGCGGTACGTTCGACGAAGTAATGGTTCCGGTGTTCGCGCCGGCCAATTTCGTGCCCGACCGGGGCCGCGGCTCGCGCGTCTGGGACACCGAAGGCCGCGATTATGTCGATTTCGCCGGCGGTATCGCGGTGACGGCGCTGGGCCACGGTCATCCGGAACTGCTGAAAGTGCTGCACGAGCAGGGCGAGAAGCTCTGGCACATCGGCAACGGTTACACGAACGCGCCGGTGTTGCGCCTCGCGAAACGCCTGACCGATCTCACCTTCGCCGACCGCGCGTTCTTCGCGAATTCGGGGGCGGAAGCCAACGAAGCGGCGCTGAAGCTCGCGCGCCGTTACGCAATCGACAATCACGGCGACGACAAGATCGAAATCATCTCGTTCACGCAGTCGTTCCACGGGCGCACGTTCTTCACGGTGAGCGTCGGCGGACAGCCGAAGTATGCGGAAGGCTTCGGTCCGCAGCCGGCGGGCATCCGTCATCTGCCGTACAACGATTTGCCGAAGGCGCTGGAAGCCATCGGGCCGAAGACGTGCGCGGTCATCGTCGAGCCGGTGCAAGGCGAAGGCGGCGTGCTGCCCGCCGATCCCGCGTTTTTGAAGGGCTTGCGCGAAGCCTGCGACAAGCACGGCGCGCTGCTGATTTTCGATGAAGTGCAGACCGGCGTCGGCCGCACCGGCACGTTTTACGCGTACATGCAGTACGGCGTGACGCCGGACATCCTGACGAGCGCGAAGGCGCTGGGCAACGGCTTTCCGATCGGCGTGATGCTGACCACGAACGACATCGCCGCGCACTTCAAGGTCGGCGTGCACGGCACGACTTACGGCGGCAATCCGCTCGGCGCGTCGATCGCGGAGAAAGTCGTCGAACTCATCAGCGATCCGAAGCTGCTCGAAGGTGTCGCCGAACGCAGCAAAGCGTTCAAGGCGCATCTGGAGCGCATCAACGAGCGCTTCGGCATGTTCAGCGAGATACGCGGACGCGGCCTGCTGATCGGCGCGGAACTGAACGACAGCTACAAGGACCGCGCGAAGGACGTGCTCAACGCGGCGGCCGCGAACGGCGTCATCATGCTGATCGCGGGGCCGAACGTGCTGCGCTTCGCGCCGTCGCTCATCATGCCGATGGCCGATCTCGACGAAGGCTTCGCGCGCATCGAAAAGGCGATCGAGCAGGTCGTCGGCACGGTTGCGGTCAAGTGACCAACGGAATCCGATGATGCTCTTCGTCCGCCCCGCAAGACTCTCCGATCTCGACGAGCTCGAACGCATGGCGCGCGCCGCGCTGCCCGTGCTGCACTCGTTGCCGCGCGACCGGCGCGCGCTCGAAACGCGCGTCGCGCTCTCGGAAGACTCGTTTCGCGCCGAAGTGGAATTTCCCGGCGAGGAGTTCTATCTCTTCGTGCTCGAAGACTCGCAGACAGGCAAGTTGCTCGGCACGTCGAGCATCGTCGCGTCGGCGGGGTATTCCGAGCCGTTCTACGCGTTTCGCAACGATGCGCTGATTCACGCCTCGCGCGAACTCAAGGTAAACCGAAAAATCCACGCGCTCACGATGTCGCACGAACTGACGGGCAAGAGCCGTCTGACGGGCTTTTATATCGATCCGTCGTTGCGCGACGAAGCGAACGAAGCGGCCGCGCATCTCTTGTCGCGCGCACGCATGATTTACATCGCGGCGAATCGCAAGCGCTTCTCCAGCGAAGTCTTCTCGCTGATGCTGGGCGTCACCGACGAATCAGGCGCGTCGCCGTTCTGGGACGCGGTCGGACGCAAGTTCTTCGGCCGCGACTTCGAACAGGTCGAATCGGAATCGGGCGGACGCAGCCGCACGTTCATCGCGGAAGTGATGCCGAGCTATCCGCTCTATGTGCCGCTGCTGCCCGGCGATGCGCAGCGCGTGCTCGGCGAGCCGAACGAAAGCACGCTGCTCGCCTACGACATTCATCTCGAGGAAGGCTTCGAGCCGGATCGTTACGTCGATATTTTCGATGCCGGTCCGGTGCTGACGATCGCCGTCGACAAAAGCGCGTCGGCGAGTTCGGGCGAATTGCGCGCCGTGCGCGATGCCGCCGTCGAAAGCGGCGCGCCGTATCTCGTCGCGGCGGGCGGCGCGCATGCGTTCCGTTGCATCGTCGCGGGACTCGCGGGCACGCGCGCGGACGGCGCCGAATTGACCGCACAGGCGCGCGATGCGCTCGGCGTCGAAGACAAGGACACGGTGCGTTGCGTGCCGTTGCATCAGGCATCGGGAGAATTGCAATGATCGTCGTGCGATGCACGCAGCCGGGCGATGTCGACGCGCTCGTCGCGCTCGCCCAGGAAACGGGCCCGGGCCTCACCACGTTCAAGCCGGATCGCGGCGCGCTCGCGGCACGCGTCGAACGCGCGCGCCGCACGCTGACCGGTGAAGCGCAAGCCTTCGAAGCAGGCTATTTCTTCGTGATGGAAGACACCGCGACCGGCGATGTCGCGGGCGTGTGCGGCATCGAAACGGAAGTCGGGCTGGAGCAGCCGTTCTACAACTATCGCGTATCGACGGTCGTGCACGCGAGCCAGGACATGCGCGTGTGGACACGCATGTCGCTGCTCAATATCTCGCACGATCTGACGGGTTATGCGGAAGTCTGTTCGCTCTTTCTCAGCCCGCGCTATCGCACGGCGGGCGTGGGCGGCCTGTTGTCGCGCTCGCGCTTCATGTTCATCGCGCAGTTCGCGGATCGCTTTCCGCAGCGTTTGTGCGCGGAATTGCGCGGCCACTTCGACGAAAACGGCGAGTCGCCGTTCTGGAACGCGGTCGGCTCGCATTTCTATCAGATCGATTTCAACGAAGCGGATTACCTGAGCTCGCACGGCAAGAAGTCGTTCGTCGCCGAACTGATGCCGCGCTATCCGGTGTATCTGGACTTGCTGCCGGAGACCGCGCAACAGGCGGTCGGCGTCACGCACAGGGACACCGCGCCCGCACGCAAGATGCTCGAGGCGGAAGGGCTGCGTTACGAGAATCACGTCGATATCTTCGATGCCGGTCCGGTGCTCGAATGCCACATCGCGGACTTGCGCACGGTGCGCGAGAGCGTGATCGCGCGCGTGCGTATCGGCGATCGAAGCGACACGGGCAGCGATGCCAAAAGCCTCGTATCGAACACCTTGCTCGAAGATTTCCGCTGCGGCGCGACGACGGGCGCGGTCGAGGACGGCGCGTTCCTGCTGACGGCGGAAGAAGCCGCGGCGTTGCGCGTGAAGGAAGGCGATCAGGTGCGCGTGCTGACTTCTCATCCGCGCGCCAAGTAAATGAGACACGACATGGATATTTCGAACCAGTTGTATATCGGCGGTGAGTGGCAGGACGGCAAGGGCGCGGCGTTTGCATCGCGCAATCCCGGCACCGATGAAACCGTGTGGCAGGGCAAGAGCGCATCCGCGCAAGACGTGGATCGCGCGGTGTCGTCGGCGCGGCGCGCGTTCGCGTCGTGGTCGGCGCTGTCGTTCGACGAGCGCGTCGCGGTCGCCAAACGCTTCGCCGCCTTGCTCAACGAGAACAAGGAAGCGCTCGCAAACGCGATCGGCCGCGAAACCGGCAAGCCGCTGTGGGAAGCGCGCACGGAAGTGGCGTCGATGGCCGCGAAGGTCGATATCTCCGTGCAGGCGTATCACGAGCGCACCGGCGAAAAGCGCGCGCCGATGGCCGATGGCGTCGCGGTGCTGCGGCATCGTCCGCATGGCGTCGTCGCCGTGTTCGGGCCGTACAACTTTCCGGGGCATCTGCCGAACGGACATATCGTGCCGGCGCTCATCGCGGGCAATACGGTCGTGTTCAAGCCGTCCGAACTCGCGCCCGGCGTCGCGGCCGCAACCGTCGCGCTGTGGATTCAGGCTGGCTTGCCCGAAGGCGTGCTCAATCTCGTGCAAGGCGAAAAGGACACGGGCGTCGCGCTTGCGAATCATCGGCAGATCGACGGGCTTTTCTTCACCGGCAGCTCGGATACCGGCACGCTCTTGCACAAGCAGTTCGGCGGACGTCCCGAAATCGTGCTCGCACTGGAGATGGGCGGCAACAATCCGCTCGTCGTCGCGAACGTCGAGGATGTCGATGCCGCCGTGCATCACGCGATTCAATCGGCGTTTCTGTCGGCGGGCCAGCGCTGCACCTGCGCGCGCCGTCTCTTCGTCCCCGACGATGCCGTCGGCGAGCGCTTCATGCAGCGCTTCATCGAAGTGAGCGCGAACATTCGCGTCGGGAAATACGACGATGAGCCGCAGCCGTACATGGGCGCCGTGATCTCGGCGCGCGCGGCGGCGCGTCTCGTCGATGCGCAGACGCGTCTGATCGAAGCCGGCGCGAAGCCCGCGCTTGAAATGAAGCAGCGCGCGGCGCATCTCGGCTTTGTCTCGCCAGCGATTCTCGACGTGACGAACGCGCGCGACGTCCCCGACGAAGAGCACTTCGGCCCGATGGTGCAGGTCACGCGCTACAAGACGTTCGACGAAGCCATCGAGCGCGCGAACGACACCGCTTACGGCTTGTCCGCGGGCCTGCTCGCCGACGACGAATCCGCGTGGAAGCATTTCCAGCGCACGATCCGCGCGGGCATCGTCAACTGGAACCGGCCGACCAACGGCGCATCGTCGGCGGCGCCGTTCGGCGGCATCGGACGTTCGGGCAATCAGCGGCCGAGCGCGTACTACGCGGCGGACTATTGCTCGTATCCGATGGCCTCGGTGGAAAGTGCGCAATTGCAGATGCCGGCGAGCGTATCGCCGGGACTTACGTTCTAAGCGGCGGAAATGAACATGCTTGCAACCGAAGCGAATTTCGACGGGCTCGTCGGCCCGACGCACAACTACGCGGGACTCTCGTTCGGCAACGTCGCGTCGCGCAACAACGAGAAGTCGGTGGCCAATCCGAAGGCCGCCGCGAAGCAGGGCTTGCGCAAGATGAAGCGGCTCGCCGATCTCGGCTTTCGGCAGGGCGTGTTGCCGCCGCTCGAACGCCCGTCGATCAGGCTGTTGCGCGCCGTCGGCTTTTCCGGCGACGACGCCAGCGTGATCGCCCGCGCCGCGCGTGAAGCGCCGGAACTGCTGGCGGCGGCGAGCTCCGCATCGGCGATGTGGACCGCGAATGCGGCGACCGTGAGTCCGTCCGCGGATACGGAAGACGGGCGCGTCCACTTCACGCCGGCGAATCTCGCGGCCAAGCTGCATCGCGCGATCGAGCATGGCGAAACGCGCCGCTCGCTTGGCGCGATCTTCGCCGACGAAGCGCGCTTTCGCATTCATCACGCGCTGCCCGGCACGCCCGCGCTCGGCGACGAAGGCGCGGCGAACCATACGCGTTTTGCGCGCGAGTACGGCGAGAAGGGCGTCGAGTTCTTCGTGTACGGGCGCAGCGAGTACGGCCAGGGTTCGCAGCCGCAGCGCTATCCCGCGCGTCAGACGCTCGAAGCGAGCCGCGCGGTCGCGCGCCTGCACGGTTTATCCGCCGATGCGACCGTGTTCGCGCAGCAATCGCCCGATGTGATCGATGCGGGTGTGTTCCACAACGACGTCATCGCGGTCGGCAATCGCACGACGCTCTTTTGCCATGAGCGCGCGTTCGTCGATCAGCACAAGGTCTACGACGAGCTACGTGAGAAGCTCGGCGCGCAAGGCACGCCGTTTCACGCGCTCGAAGTGCCGGACAGCGAAGTGAGCGTCGAGGATGCGGTTTCGTCGTATCTCTTCAATAGCCAGTTGTTGTCGCGCGAGGACGGCAGGCAAGTGCTCGTCGTGCCGCAGGAATGCCGCGAGAACGCGCGCGTGGCGGCGTATCTCGATTCCCTCGGCGGCCGCAAGACGCCGATCGACGAAGTGCTCGTCTTCGATCTGCGCGAAAGCATGAAGAACGGCGGCGGGCCGGCTTGTTTGCGTCTGCGCGTCGTGCTGAACGACGCCGAGCGCGCCGCGGTGAACCCGCGCGTGTGGATGAACGACGCGCTTTTCACGCAACTCGACGCGTGGATCGACAGGCATTACCGCGATCGCCTCGCGCCCGCCGATCTCGCCGATCCGAAACTGCTCGCCGAATCGCGCGGCGCGCTCGACGAACTGACGACCATCCTCGGACTCGGTGCCGTCTATGACTTTCAGCGCTGATTCGTCCTTGCTCGAAGACTTCCTCGCCTTCACGCTCAACGGCGGGCGCCCTTCCGTCGCACAGGGCGTCGCGCCTTCGGGCGTGCGCTGGACCTGGCAGGGCGAGGGCGTGTTGCTGCTGGAACCCGCGACAGAACCGACGCATAGCGTGCTCGCGTCGGCGGGCATTCACGGCGACGAAACCGCGCCGATCGAAATGCTGTGCTCGCTTGTCGCGGATATCGCGAACGGCCGCGCGCCGCTCGTCGCGCGCATGCTCGTGATCCTCGGCAACATCGACGCGATGCGTGCCGCCGACCGCTATCTCGACGACGACCTGAATCGCCTGTTCAGCGGCCGTCATGCGGATTTGCGCGACAGCCGCGAAGCACCGCGCGCCGCTGAACTGGAAGACGCCGCGTTGAAGTTCTTCGATGGCGTCACGCATCGGAAATGGCACATCGACATGCATACGGCGATTCGCGCGTCGGTGTTCGAGCAGTTCGCGTTACTGCCGCACACCGGCGCGCCGCTCGCCCGCGCGATGTTCGACTGGCTGCGCGATGCGCGTCTGCAGGCGGTGCTCCTGCATCGCGAGAAGGGCAACACGTTCACGCACTTCACGGCGCAGCACGCGGGCGCGCTCGCCTGCACGCTCGAACTCGGCAAGGTGCGCCCGTTCGGTCAGAACGATCTCGCGCGTTTTGCCGCATCGGATGCGGCGTTGCGTCGCCTGATTGCGGGCGAGGCGGCGAAGGAAAGCGCGCCGCTGCGCGTGTTCACGGTCGTCGCGCAAATCGACAAGCAGAGCGAGCAATTCGTGCTGAACGTGGCGAGCGACGTGCCCAACTTCACCGCGTTCGCCGCCGGCACCGAGCTCGCGCGCGACGGCGATTATCGTTATCGCGTGTCGCACGACGAAGAGCGCATCGTGTTTCCGAATCCGAAGGTCAAGCCGGGCCTGCGCGCCGGCTTGATGGTCGTCGATACGACCGATTCGACGCTCGCCTCTCTCGATTGACCGGCAACGGTTCATCGATTCACTTCCCGCTGTTTATCCGACGCACAGCGGGTGCGCGCTACAATCGCGCCCCGGTGTCGGATCATCACACCTGTATCGAACCGCAATGGAAGGAGATGGAAGTTGAAGAAATCGCATCTGATCGGTCGCAAGCTCGCCGCGCTGGCGGTGCTGGGCGCCGCCGTCGTCGCGTCGAACGCGCAAGCGGCCGATGACATGAAGCAACTGCGCTTCGGCGTCGAAGCGTCTTACGCCCCGTTCGAATCGAAGTCGCCGAGCGGCGAGCTGCAGGGCTTCGATATCGACATCGGCAACGCGGTGTGCGCGAAGCTGAAGATGAAGTGCGTGTGGGTCGAGAATTCGTTCGACGGTCTCATTCCCGCGTTGCAGGCGCGCAAGTTCGACGGCATCAACTCGGACATGACGATCACCGACAAGCGCAAGCTCGCCATCGACTTCACCGATCCGATCTACACGATCCCGAATCAGCTGATCGCGAAGAAGGGCAGCGCGATTCAGCCCACGGTCGAGGGTTTGAAGGGCAAACGCGTCGGTGTGCTGCAGGGCTCGATCCAGGAAACCTACGCGAAGGCGAAGTGGGCGACGGCGGGCATCGATGTCGAGTCGTATCAGGCGCAGGACCAGATTTATGCCGATCTGGCGTCGGGCCGTCTCGATGCGGCGTTCCAGGATGCCGAAGCGGCGTCGAAGGGCTTTCTGAAGCAGCCGCAGGGCGCGGGCTTCGCGTTCGCTGGCCCGGCCGTGGCGGATGACAAGCTGCTGGGTTCGGGCGTCGGCTTCGGCGTGCGCAAGAACGACAAGGCGCTCAAAGATGCGCTCAATCGCGCGCTGAAGGAGCTGAAGGACGACGGGACGATCGATCGCTTCGCGCAGAAGTATTTCGATGTAAAGGTGGTGTTGAAGTAAGGCTTCGGTTTGCCGGATGTGAGAAGCCCGCTTCGGGAGTGGTCCCGGAGCGGGCTTTTTTTAGGTCACATCGACGGCGTGACGATCACCGTCGCCGTCGTCCCCGCACTCAGCAGCACCCCATCCGGCACTTCATCGATATGCACGCGCACCGGCACGCGCTGCGCGAGCCGCACCCAGTTGAACGTCGGGTTCACGTCGGCGAGCAGCTCGCGGCTTTGCGGATTGTCGCGATCATAGATGCCGCGCGAAATGCTCTCGACGTGCCCCTTCAGCTCGCCGCCGCTCATCAGGCGAATCGATGCCTTGTCGCCGATACGCACATGCGGCAGCTTCGTTTCCTCGAAGTATCCATAGACCCAGAATGAATGACTGTCGACGATCGCGAGCTTGGCGGCGCCCGCCGTCGCGTAGTCGCCGCGAAACACGTTCAGGTTGGTGACGTAGCCGTCGACCGGCGAGAACACTTTGGTGCGTTCGAGATTGAGCTTCGCGGCATCGAGCGCGGCCTGCGCCTGCTGCAACTGCGCTTCGGCGGTCGATGCGGTCTGCATCGCGTTTTCGCGCGCTTCCTTCGATACGACGAGGCTGTCCATGTCGGCGCGGCGCGCGGCGTCCGCACGGCGCATGCGCAATTCGGCCGCGCGCGCGGTGACGTTCGCCTGCGCCTGCTCGACCGCGATCCGGTAATGCGACGGATCGATCTCCATCAGCAGATCGCCCTTCTTCACGAACTGATTGTCACGAACCGGCAACTGCACGACCGCGCCCGACACGTCCGGCGCCACGTTGACGACATCCGCGCGCACGCGGCCATCGCGCGTCCACGGCTCGTCCATGTAATGCACCCACAGCACGCGCCCGATGACGAGCGCGACCGCGAAAATGGCGATCGTCAAAACCAGCCCGATGATTTTCCTGAGAATCATGATGCGAACTCTTTTTCAGCTTGTATGAAGGTGATGTCGATTCAGCGATACGCGATGAGCCCGAGCGTCCCGCAAATGCAGACGAGCAGACTCGCGCGAAACAGCGCCGGATGCCAGACCACGCGATAAAGGCCCGTCAGCGCGAGCGCGCGGTCGACGACCCATGTGATCATCGCGCCGGCGATGAAGAGCAGCAGGATCGTCGGCACATAGGCTTCGAGGATCGCGACGTTACGCGGGAACATGGTCCGCTCCTTCTGGCGTGTGTTTCCGAACCGGCGCACCGTGCACGAAGGGCGCGAACGGCGATTCGTGATCGAGCAGCGCGGTCCGGACAAAATGAAGATGACTGGCGATGCGCTGCAGCCGATGCTTTTCCTCGCGCGGCAGATCGAACCGCGCGAGCACATCCCGCGTATCGTCGATCGCGCGTTCGGTCGCGGCGAGCGTGGCGTCGAAGCGCTGCGCATTCGGGCGATCGAAAAGGCGCGCGATGGCGTCGAGCGTCGCGTCGATCGAGCGGCGCCACGGCATCGACGCCGCGTACTGCGGCGCGTTCGACAGCCCTGCGATCTCGCGTCGCAGATCGATCACCGCGTTGCCGAATTCGAGCACGGCGAAGAGCCATTGCAACGCATCGCGCTGCAAGTCGGGACGTCCGGTCGCGAGCGCGTTGATTTGCGCGAGCAGATCGCGCGTGCGGCTTTCGAAGTGCGTCGTGAGACGCGTGAGACGTCCATGGCGCGCGCTCACGACTTCGCGCCGCAGATCGCCGAGCAGGAGACGCCGCAGCCACGGCGCATCGGTCGGCAGCAGGACGGCGAAGGCGACCGCCGCGACGATCATCGACAGCACGAGCGCGAGGGCATCGTTCATATAGCCGGTCGGATCGTAGTGCACGAGATTGTCCGGCCCCGCGAGAAAGCAGAAGAAGATGCAATAGCCGATGCCCACGCCGGCGAGCGCGCGCCGCGTGCTCAGATACGCGCCGAGCAAAAGCGCGGGCGCGAGCGCGGCGCACATCATCGCGAAGCCCTCGATATGCGGAAACACGCCGAACACGACGATCATCCCGGCGACGGCCGCGAGCATCGTGCCGAGCGCCATTTGCGCGGACATGAGCGTCGGACGCGGCGACGACGACGCGAGCGCGCACACGGCCGCCGCGTTGAGCACCATCGTGCTGCCGCTCGGCCACGCCGTCGCGATCCAGAACGCGGACAGGACGAACATCACGATCGCGCCGCGCAGGCCCGAAATCGCCGCGGCGAGCAGGTTCGTCTTCGGCACGTAGCGCGCGATCCAGCGCTCGCGTTCGTGCGACGGCGAGCTCAGCGACGCATACGTTTCGGCATAGGCGAGCATGTCGTCGACGAAGCGATACAGCAGTTCCGTCGCGGTATCGAACTCCAGTTGCGCGAAGTCCGGATCCGCTTCGAGCGCGGCACGCGTCGCGCGCACGCGCCGGGGCAGTGCGGCCTTGTAGTCGCGCAGTTGCGCGGCGGCGTGCGCGGCATCGGCGGCGTTTTTCACCGGTTCGCCCGATACCGAGAAGAGCGGCGGCACTTCGCGAAAGAATGGCTCCAGCGCGGCGATCGTCGTCGCCGATGCGTTCTCGCGCAGCCGGTTCATCAACTGATGCAGCGCGTGAAAGCGCGTCGACGCGCTCATGAACTCGCTGTTGAGACGTGCGAGCCGCCCGCCGCGCATCCGCGATTCGGGATTCTCGAACACGGCGACGCTGCGCGCGGCCTCGAAGCCGACGATATCCGACACGAACGCGAGATTGGTTCGCTCGATCTGCGCGCGTTCCATGTTGCCCGACAGCGCGCGGCACACGTAATCGACGAACTGCGCGAAGCGGCGGCGCACCGTCGTGCGAACCTGCTCGCCCGCGTGCTGCGGAAAGACGAGCGCGCTCACCGCGCCGGAACACACGATGCCGAGCGTCACTTCGCCGACGCGCGTGAGCGCCGACAGATACGCAGCCTCCGGATGCTGCGCCGCCGGAATGCCGATCAGCGCGGCCGTGTAACCGGCGAGCACGAAGCCGTACGAGCGGAAGTTGCGATTGCGCGCCGCGCCCGCCGTGCAGACGCCGACCCACAGCGCCGTCGCCGAGAGGAACAGCACCGGCTGCTGAGAGAACAGGCTGATGAAGATCATCATCACGACGAGACCGACCATCGTTCCGCAGAAACGATAGAAGCTCTTTGCGAGCACCATGCCGCTTTGAGGCTGCATCACGACGAACACGGTGGTCATCGCGGTGCGCGGCTGCGCCATGTCGAGGCGCATCGCGATCCACAGCGACAGCAGCGCCGCGAGCACCGCCTTGAAGATGTAGATCCACGCGAGGCCGTCGGTGCGCGCCCAGTCGAGCACGACCTCCTTGAGCGGCTGTCGTCCGATGAGAGAAGCGGGCGTCGACATGCTCAATCCCGTGCCTTGCTGAACGGCCCGATATGCTTCGACGGCGCGAGCGCGGTCTGCTGCGGCCCGTTCGACGGATCGTCGATGCCGCCGCCGAGCGCCGACGTCAACGTCGCGTAGGACGCGAGGCGTTGCGCGCGCACGCGCGCCTCGCCGTCCTGCGCCTTGAGCAATTGCGTCTGCGCGATCAGCACGTTCAGATAATCGGTGAGGCCGCGCTTGTAGCCTTCGTTCGCGAGATCGTAGTTCTTGCGCGCGGCGGCGACGGAGCGGCCCGACGCTTCGAGCTGCGTATCGAGCGAATGCACGCGCACGACCTGATCGGCGATGTCCTTGAGCGCGGCGACGAGCGTCGCGTTGTAATGATCGACGGCCTGATCGTATTGCGCCGATGCCGCGCCGAGCTGCGCGCGCAGGCGTCCGCCTTCGAAGATCGGCAGCGAGATCGCGGGGCCGAAGCTGTAGCCGGATGCGTCGCGCGTCAGGAACGAGAGCAGCGCGCCGCCCGCGAACGCCTGCGTCAGCGACGCAGCGAGATTGATGTTCGGATAGAACCCGGCCTTCGCGACATCGATGCCACGCGCTTGCGCCGCCACCATCCAGCGCGCCGCGACGATATCCGGCCGATGTCCGACGAGTTCCGCCGGCAGCGCGGAGGGCAGGGGGAGCGGCGTGGCGAGCGACAGGTCGGGACGCGTGAGCGCTTCGCCCGCGCCGGGGCCGTCGCCGGCGAGCGCCGCCAACTGGTTGCGCGCCAGTTGGATCTCTTCCTTGTAGACATCGACCTGACGTTCGTACTCGGGCAAGGGCGCTTCGGCCTGGCTGACTTCCAGCTGCGTGCCGAGCCCGCCTTTCAAACGTCGCCGCGCGAGATCCGCGATGCGCTCCTGCTGCGCGAGCGTCTGCTCCGCGATATCGAGCAGCGCGAACGACTGCGAAAAGCCGATATACGCGCGCACGACGTTCGTTTCTAGTTCGAGTTGCGCGGCGCGGGCATCGGCGGCCCGAACGTGTGCGACGTCCAGTGCGCGCTCGGCGTTGTTGTCGTCGCGATGCCAGAGATCGAGGTTGTACGACAGCGACAGGCCCGCGGTGTTGTCCCAGGTGGTCGTGTCGGCGTACGTGCCGGGGCCGTAGAAATCGTTGTTGGGCCAGTTCTTGCGGGCGATGCTCATCGAGCCGTCGACGTGCGGCAGCAACTCGGAGCGCGCGACGCCCGCCTGTTGCTGCGCTTCGCGCACGCGCGCCGCGGCCATCGCGAGCGTGGGGCTGCCGGCGGTCGCGCGTGCGATCCACGCGTCGAGTTGCGGGTCGCGATAGGCGCGCCACCATTGCTCGGCGGGCCATTGGGCGTCTGCGTTGGCGGCGCGAATGGCGCTGCCGGCATCGAGCGTCGCCGCGTCCGTGAGGGAATCCTGCGGCGCGATTTTGCCCGTGCTTGCGCATCCACCGATTGTTAATAGTGCTGCAAGAACGGCCGCGCCTGCAGCGCTTCTGGACAGTCGTCCCCGCACGATTCACTCCTAAAATGAATTAGATGCCAAGAAGTGATTATATTTTTGCGAAGATTGTCGAATAACCCGTAAGGATGCAAAGCATTTTTACGAGGGATGTGATAATCGTTGTTGTTACGCGTGTAACAATCCGAGTCACGAACGATTTTTAAGACGGAATTAGCGGCATGGACACGCTCCAGAACATGCGCGTATTTGTGCGGGTCGTGGAAGCGGGCAGCTTCACCGCGGCCGCGCAGCATCTGAACACGACGACGGCTTACGCATCGCGCGCCGTATCCGACCTCGAGGCGCACTTGCGCGCGCGCTTGCTGAACCGGACAACGCGGCGCATCGCGCTCACCGAAGCGGGCGAGCGCTATCTGCAACGCTGCGAGCAAATCCTCGCCTATGTCGATCAGGCGGAAGCCGAGGCCGGCGATGCGCACGCGCGTCCGTCCGGCAAGCTCAAGGTCCATTCGATGACGAGCTTCGGCCAGCACTACGTCGTGCCGATGATCTCGCGCTATCAGCAGCGGCATCCTTCGGTGCAGGTCGATCTGACGCTCGCGCAGCGCGTGCCCGATCTGCTCGACGAAGGCTACGACGTGTCGATCGTGCTCGCTTCCGATCTGCCGGATTCGGGTCTCGTGTCGGCGCGTCTCGGCTCGGTGTACAGCATCGCGTGCGCGTCGCCGGCGTACATCGAGAAGAACGGCGCGCCGCACGTGCTCTCCGATCTCGTGCGCCATACCTGCCTGCATCTGATGACGCCGGTGTTTCCGGCCGACCGCTGGGTTTTCGACGGCCCGAACGGTCAGGAGACGGTGAGTCTCGGGCCGTCCACGTTCACGGTCAACGTCGCCGAGGCGATGGTCGCCGCGATCCGCGAAAGCATGGGCATTGGCGTGCTGCCGACGTCGTCCGCGCTGCCGGGCTTGCGCGCGGGCACGCTCGTGCGCGTGCTGCCGCAATACACGATGCAGGAGTTGAACGTGTACGCGCTCTATCCGTCGCGGCAGTATCTCGATGCCAAGATCCGCACGTGGGTCGAGTTCCTGCGCGAGGCGCTGCCCGACACGCTCGCGGCCGACGCGGAATCGCTCAAGGAATTCGTCGTCGCCTGAACACGGATGAAGCTGCGTTCAGTTACGAAAAAAGCCGCGGCGCAACACTTGCTTACTCACGATTTGTCCGCAGCTTGATACTTTCTGCACTGGTTCTCACGCATCTTTGACCGGGATAAGTCACATGAGTACGCCCCTTTTGCTCGCACTCGCCGCGCTTCTCGTCCTGCTCGCCGTTCCGGCGTCGCGCGATCTGTTCAACGCCATGCGCGCGCAGTCGGAGCGCGAGGCGAAGCGGCGCCTGGTGCCGATCCGTATCGACGACGATCGGCGGCGGCGCTAAACGAACTTCACACGGCCGTCACAGCGAGGCTTCGAGCGGCTCGATGAGTCGCGGCTCATCATTGGTCGCGCGATTCACATCGGCCGATACGCGGTGCCAGACGAAGTGCGACGCCGGCACGCCGTCCGACTTGACGAGCGCCGCGAGATCGTCGGGCGACGCGTCCGGATCGAGCCAGCGGCGCGCGTTTGCCGGCGCGAACACGAGCGGACGCCGGTCATGCACGTCGACGAGTCCTTCGTCCGCCGCCGCCGTCACGATGACGAAGCCCGCGCCGGGCGCGGCAGCGTCGTCGTCGCGCATGATGCTCGTCAGCGCGGCGAGGTACATCGGCTCGCCGTCCGCGCGCTGGATGAAGTAGGGCTGCTTGAAAGGCTTCGCGGCGGGGTCTCCCGGGCGTGGCTCGATACGCCATTCGAACCAGCCATCGGCCGGCACGAGAATGCGCGCCTTCTTCCATAAATGCTTGAAATACGCGCTCGTCGCCGCCGTCTCGACGCGCGCGTTGATGGTCTGCGGCAGCTTCTTCTGAATCGCCCACGGCGGGCAATAGCCCCAATGCACCGCGCGGATGGTTTCGTCGGGATAGACGGCGAGCGGATGCGTGCCGGGCGACAGGTTATAGCCGGGACGCCTGTCGGCGGCATCGACCAGCACGAACGGATTTCTCAGATGCAGACGCTGCGCGTAATGCATCGGCAGTCGGTACTGGCTGATTCGGCCGCACATGGCGTTCCTCCGCAAAGTCCGCGACGTTTCAAATTTCGACGACCTTGTCCCACGCGAAATCCGGATTCTCCCACCGTTGCTCGCGGCGGCTGAAGTAGCCGCGCGGATTGCACACGACGCGCGTGCCGTCCACCTCGTAATCGAACGACGTATGCGTGTGGCCGTGAATCCACAACGACGCGGGCGCGCGCGCGAGCGACGGCAGATGATTCACGAAGCCCGCGGACACGAGATCTTCCGCGTAACGCGGCGCGAGGCTCTGGCGCATCGGCGCGTGGTGCGTGACGACGATCGTTTGCCCTGCGAACGGCTTCGCGAGTTCGCTCTCGAGCCATGCGCGCGACTGTTCGTGCAGCGCGAGGGAATCGTCCGGTGCGAATTCGCGCGGTTCGCCGTCCGGCTCGGGCCACGCGAGTTGAATGAGGCCCTTATAGTCGAGCATCACTTTCGTGCACGCGGCCTTGGCGTTTTCGATTTGCGCATCGCCGGAGCCGAACAGCGCGAAGTCGGTCCACAGCGTCGTGCCAAGCACGCGCCACGCGCCGCGCCGATCCACCAGCGACGCGTTGTTCAGATAGTGCACGTTGTCGACGCTGCGCGCGGCGTCCTGCATTGCCGCTTCCATCGCGCCGAACTCGGCGTCGTAGTATTCGTGATTGCCGGGCACGTAGACGACGGGCACGTCGGAATCGAAATTTTCCGCGGCCCAGCGCAAACCTTCGGCGTGGTTGTGAATGTCGCCAGCCAGCACGACGAGATCGGCCTGTGCATACGGAATCGCCAGCGGCTCGTCGCATTCGAGATGCAGGTCCGACAGCACGCGAATCTTCATGCGATGTTCTCCTTCGCGAGCGTCGCGTTCCAGCGCACGACCTTGCCGGGATTCATCAGGTTGTCCGGATCGAGCGCGGCCTTGATCGTCTGCATGAGACGGACTTCGACCGGCGACTTGTAGTGCATCGCTTCATCCACCTTCAACTGGCCGATGCCGTGCTCCGCGCTGATGCTGCCGCGGTGCCGGTGCACCTGGTCATACACGAGCGCGTTGATCGGCGTCTGGAATTCGCCGAGGAAGCGCTTTGGGTCGACGCCTTCGGGCGCCTGCACGTTGTAGTGCAGGTTGCCGTCGCCGAGATGGCCGAACGTCACCATGCGCACGCCGGGCACTGTCTTCGCGATGATCGCATCGGTTTCCTCGATGAACCGCCCGATGCTCGAAATGGGCACGGCGATGTCATGTTTGATGTTCAGACCTTCCTCGGCCTGCGCGAGCGGAATATGCTCGCGCAGATCCCAGAAAGCCTGCGACTGCGCGAGGTTTTCCGCGACGACGGCATCTTCCACGATGCCCTTCTCGAGCGCTTCTTCCATCAGCCGCTCGAAGAGGGCGCGGGCGTGCTCGTCGCTCTCGCTGTCGGAAAGTTCGAGCAGCACGGTTTGCGCGTGCGGTTCGCCGAACGGATAGCGCAGTTGCGGGAAATGCTTGCCGACGAGCCGCATCGAGAAATCGGACATCAGCTCGAAGCCGGTCAGAAGCGCGCCCGCGTGATGCTGCGCCAGCGAGAGAAAGTCGAGCGCGGCATGCGGCGAAGCGAGCCCGGCCAGCGCCGTGACCTTCGCGACCGGCGCGGGATGCAGCTTCATGACCGCCGCCGTGATGATGCCTAGCGTGCCTTCCGCCCCGATGAAGAGATCGCGCAGATCGTAGCCGGTGTTGTCCTTGCGCAGCCCGCGCAGGCCGTCCCAGATTTCGCCCTGCGGCGTCACGACTTCGAGGCCGAGACACAGCTCGCGCGTGTTGCCATAGCGCAGCACGCCAGTGCCGCCCGCGTTCGTCGAGAGATTGCCGCCGATGGTGCAGCTGCCTTCGGCGGCGAGACTCAACGGGAACAGCCGTTGCGCTTCTTCGGCGCGCGCCTGGATTTCGGCGAGCACGACGCCCGCTTCGACGGTGATCGTGTTGTTATGCGGATCGACGCCGCGCACGCGATTGAGCCGCTTCAGGCTGATGACGGCTTGCGCCCCGCTCGAATCTGGCGTTGCGCCGCCTGCGAGACCGGTGTTGCCGCCCTGCGGCACGATCGCGACGCGATGCTCGCGAGCGATCCGGACCACGGCCGCGACCTGCGCGGTATCGGCGGGCAGCAGCACGGCGCACGCAGTGCCGCGATAGCGCTTGCGCCAGTCGACGAGGTACGGCTCGGTATCGTAGGCGTCGGTCAGGACATGCGATGCACCGAGAGCGTCGGCGCACGCGGCGATGAAAGCTTGAGTGGCGGTCATGGGCAGATGGGCAAAGGATCCGGTAGAGCGTAGTGCACAGTATCGCGCAGGCGAGCGGCGCGCGACCCTCGTCCGAATGGCATAGGCACGCGCGCACGGTGAGGTTTCATGCTACAAAGCATCACGTCCGGGCAGAACGCGGGCGAAAAAAGCGAACGTTTCAGCTTTTTTCCGCACGAGCGTTCAACCGGGCCGCGCGTTTGAAGGGCGCGACGTACGCGAGCGCGCAGACGAAGAACGCGAGGGCGAGCGCTGCTTCCAGCCAGGCGAGCGACGCGGGGAGGCGCGCATCGGTCATGCCGCGCACGATGCCTTCGGCGAAATACAGCAGCACGAGCATCGACGCCCATTGCAGCGTGTAGAGATTTTTGCGCGCGACGCCCGGCAGCGCGCACGCGAGCGGCAGCGCCTTCAGCGCGAGCGCCCATGCGCCCGGACGCAGCGGCGCGAGCCAGAGCTCCCAGACGAGCGCGAGCACGACGAGCGCCACGAGGCTCGCAAGCGCGCCCGATGCGAGCGCGCCGTTGGGACGTGCTGTGGAGGTCGGCGTGGTCATGCGGAACGGGCGCCGCGCACGAGATTGAGCGCGGTGCGTGCGAGCCGTGCGCCGAGCGCGATTGCGAGCGCCTTCTCGTCGGCGGAAATGCCGTGCCGCTGATTTTCGTCGCCGCCCGCGCGGGCGTGATGAGACGCGCCGTAGGGCGTGCCGCCGCTTTGCGTCGTGGTGAGCCGCGATTCGGTGTACGGGATGCCGACGATCATCATGCCGTGGTGCAGCAGCGGCAGCATCATCGAAAGAAGCGTGCTTTCCTGGCCGCCGTGCAGGCTGCCGGTGGACGTGAACACGCTGGCAGGCTTGCCCGAAAGCGCGCCGGACAGCCATTGCGGCGTGGTGCCGTCGAGGAAGTACTTGAGCGGCGCGGCCATGTTGCCGAAGCGCGTAGGCGAGCCGAGCGCGAGGCCGGCGCATTCTTCGAGATCGCGCAATTCGGCGTAGGGCGGTCCGTCGGCGGGAATGTCGGGCTGGGTCGCTTCGCAGACCGTGGAAACCGGCGGCACGGTTCGCACACGCGCCTGCATGCCGGCCACGCTATCGACGCCCTGCGCGATTGCGAGTGCGAGCTCGCGCGTCGCGCCGTGGCGGCTGTAGTAAAGCACGAGGATGTCGTTCATAAGGCTTTTTTAGTGAACGGCTATTATAGGTATTGGGTGATTTTCGTGGCGAGAAGCGGCTTTGCACGCGGGACGCCATGACGGGAGAACGCGTTTGCAGCACGTTTTTATCGATCTCGCGGCGGTCAGGCGTCTCGCCAGTTTTGTCGCGCGGCGCATCGGCGAAGACCGCGTCGCGCAAGTGGCGGGCAGCCTCACGTTCACGAGCGTGTTGTCGCTCGTGCCACTCGCCACGGTCGCGTTCGCGCTCTTCACCGCGTTCCCGATCTTTGGCTCCTTCCAGGCGTCGCTTCAGGACTTCCTCGCGGTGCACCTGATGCCGCCGCAGATCAACGATCAGATCTTCAAGTATCTGAACCAGTTCGCGTCGAAGGCGAAGGGGCTGACGACCGTCGGCATGATCATTCTGTTCGTGACCTCCGTCATGACGATGATGACGGTCGAGTCCGCGTTCAACGTGATCTGGCGCGTGAAGAAGGCGCGCCCGATCGCGCAGCGCGTGCTCGTCTACTGGTCGATCATCACGCTCGGGCCGATTCTCTTCGGCTGCAGCCTGTCGATCTCCTCGTACGTGTTCGCGCATTCGGTCGCGTTCGCGGGCTCGCACAACCTGATGCCGCCGATCGTCGAATGGGCGCTCACAGGCGTCTCGCTGCCGCTCACGGCGCTCGCCTTCACGTTCATCTACGTCTATATGCCGAACTGCAAGGTCGAATGGCGCGATGCGATCGTCGGCGGGCTGATCGCGGCGGTCGCGTTCGAACTCGGCAAGCGCGGCTTCGGCTATTACGTACGGCGCATTCCGACCTACACCGCCGTCTACGGCGCGTTCGCGGCGCTGCCGGTCTTTCTGCTGTGGGTGTATCTGTGCTGGATGTTCGCGCTCATCGGCGCGATGGTCACATCCGCGCTGCCTGCGATTCGCACGGGGCAATATCATCGGCGCGATTTTCCGGGCAGCGATCTGCTCGATGCACTCGAGATCCTCGCGCGGCTCGTCGAGGCGCGGGACGAGGGCAAGCCCGGCTACACGTCCTTGCAGCTTTCGACCCTGGCGCGCTGCGATCTCGATACGTCGACGAGGCTGATCGCGCGGCTCGACGCGCTCGGCTGGATCGGCAGGCTGGAGGATTCGCGCATGCCGCGTTATGTGCTGATCGCCAATCCGAATCAGATCACGGTGACGATGCTCTTCGAGCAGTTCGTGATCGATCGCGCGGAACTCGAATATCAACTGAAGCTGGATGCGGCGCAGGTCGACTGCGGCGCGCTGATGAACGCGCTGGATAACGAGAAGCTGGAAATCACGCTCGGCTCGCTGATCGCGGCACGCGCGTCTGCGCTGACGAGCGCGCGTCCGCGCGAGGTGCCGCGCTCGTCGATGCCGGAGCAGCCGGCCTGAGCCTTCGTTCGACGCATATCAAAGCGAGATTCTGCCGACGCAGATGTCCTTGAACATCACCCAGTCGCCCATCAGGCTGTAGATCGGGTGGCGAAACGTCGCGGGGCGGTTCTTCTCGAAAAAGAAATGGCCGATCCACGCGAAGCCGTAACCGCAGACGACGGCCGCGGGCAGCCAGAGCCAGTCGCCGGTAGCGATCGCCATCGCGAGGCAGCCGATCACGCCCAGCGATCCGATGAAGTGCAGCCTGCGCGACACCAGGTTGCGATGCTCTTCGAGGTAATAGGGATAAAACTCGGCGAAATTCGCGAAATGTTCACCATGTGCGGTGTGCGCCATGACGGCCTCCCTGATGATGCGTGCCGGTGTCTGAAGATTAGCCAGCAAGAATCATTCTGCGACTGCCAGTCGCGCCATGCAAGCAGCCACGGCGGGCTTGCGCGGCCCGCCGCACGCGCGTTTTCAGGCCGACGGCGCTTTCGCGCTGGCGCACGCGAGCGCGAAAGCGAACAGCGCATCGAGCGTCGCGTCGGGCTGCTCGGTCATGATCGCGTGGCCCGCATCGAGTTCCACGGTCTTCAAGGACGCGCCGGCTTTCCTGAAGGCATCGACGAGCGGACGGGCAGCGCGCGGCGGCGTCATCAGGTCGCGCTTGCCGCTCACGATGCACACCGGGCAACGCACGGCGGCCGCGCGTTCGAGCGCGTCGGCGTAGGTGTTGCAAGCGCTGAAATCGGTGTGAAAAAGCAGCGCTTCGCCGCGCAGGCTCACGCGTTCCATGAGCCGCTGATTCACGCCTTGCAGCCAGAAGCCCGGCGCGGGACTCGACGGCTTCGCGGCGATCGTCGAATGCGACCATTGGTTGACCATCGCGATGGCTTCGGGCTCGTGCTCGCGTGCGGCGTCGAGCAGCGTATCGGAGACGGCCATCGGCGCGGCCGTCGCGAGCAGGGCGAGACCCGCCGCGCGGTCGGGATAGCGGCCAGCGGCATCGAGTGCGATCAGCGAGCCCATGCTGTGGCCGACGAAGAGCGCTTGCTGCACGCCGGCCGCGTCGAGCACGGCGATGACCCAGTCGGCGAACTCGCCGATGGTCGAAAGCGCGGGACCGGCGCTTCTTCCGTGACTCGGCAGATCGAGCGCCAGCACGCCGAAACCGTGATGCGCGAAATAGCGCGTCTGCAAGGCCCAGACGCTGTGATCGTGTTCCGCGCCGTGAATGAACACGACGGCGGGGCGCGTCGCGTCGAGAGGCTTGCCGCCGGTGTAGGCATAGGCCGCGCGGCCGTGGACGTCGAGGATCATGCGCGGCTCCCGAGCGGCGCGGCGGCGCTCGCGTCCGGAGCGCTTTCTGCCGCTTTCTGCGCGGCTTTCAGCGCGCGCTTGAGATCGTCGATGAGATCGTCGGGATCTTCCAGTCCGATCGACAGACGGATGCGCCCCGGCCCGATGCCCGCAGCTTCGAGCGCGGCGGCATCCATGCGGAAGTGCGTCGTCGATGCGGGATGAATCACGAGCGAGCGCGCATCGCCGACGTTCGCGAGATGTGAAAACAGCGTGAGCGTTTCGATGAACTTGCGCGCCGCCGGCACGCCGCCCTTCAGATCGAAGCTGAAGACCGCGCCGGCGCCGCGCGGCAAGAGACGTCCGGCGAGCGCGTGATCGCGATGCGTCGGCAGTTCGGGATAGGCCACGCCTTCCACTGCCGGCGAACTCAGCAGGAACTCGATCACCTTGCGCGTGTTCGCGACATGCCGATCCATGCGTAGCGGCAAGGTTTCGATGCCTTGCAGCAGTTGCCACGCCGCCTGCGGATGCAGACACGCGCCGAAATCGCGCAAGCCTTCGCGCCGCGCGCGCAACAGGAACGGCGCGACGGTGCTCTCTTCGGCGAACACCATGCCGTGAAAGCCGTCGTAAGGCTCGGTGAACTCGGGGAAGCGTCCGCTCGCGGTGAAATCGAACGTGCCGCCGTCGACGAGCACGCCGCCGATCGTCGTCCCATGTCCGCCGAGAAACTTGGTCGCGGAGTGATAGACGAGATCCGCGCCGTGCTCGAACGGACGCAGCAGATACGGCGTCGTGAACGTGGAATCGACGAGCAGCGGCACGGCGTGCTCGTGCGCAATTTCCGCGACGCCCGCAATGTCGAGCACGTCGAGCCCCGGATTGCCGAGCGTTTCGCCGAAGAAAAGCCGCGTGTTCGGCCGTGCCGCCGCGCGCCATGCATCGAGATCGTGCGGCTTCACGAATGTCGTCTCGATGCCGAAGCGCCGCAGCGTGTAATGCAGCAGATTGTGCGAGCCGCCGTAGAGCGCGCTGGACGCGACGATGTGCGAGCCCGCGCCCATCAGCGTCGCGATCGCGAGATGCAGCGCGGCCTGGCCGCTCGCCGTGCCGATGGCGCCGACGCCGCCTTCGAGCGCCGCGACGCGCTCCTCGAACACCGCGACGGTCGGATTCGAGATGCGCGAGTACACGTGCCCCGAGCGCTCCATGTTGAAGAGCGCGGCGGCGTGATCGCTGTCGCGAAAGGTGAACGACGTCGTCTGATAAATCGGCGTCGCGCGCGCGCCGGTGACGGGATCGGGCGCGGCGCCCGCGTGCAGCGCGAGCGTGTCGAAACGGTTGGCTGGCATCATAGGCGGCCGGCGCGCGAGACGGCCGGCGTGCGGCGAAAATGAGGGTCAATCATCCTAACATCGGATGCGCGCGCCCAAACCTAGGGCGAACGCGCGGCCTTCGATCGCGCAAAGCCTTGTCCGTTCGGCCAATGCGGGCGAACCGTCGTCCCGTTCGCTTTCCTTTTGCGGGCCTTTCCGATAGCATCGGCCTATGGTTTCATCATCGTTCGGCCAATCGAACAGGCATTTCGCTAGGAGACAGTCATGCGAGTCAGCGACATTCTGAAAGTTAAGGGCAACACGCTGTTCACCGTGACACCGGACACGCCGCTCTCCGA
The DNA here is from genome assembly GCF_023630905.1 of Caballeronia sp. ATUFL_F1_KS4A. Taxonomy (NCBI): domain Bacteria; kingdom Pseudomonadati; phylum Pseudomonadota; class Betaproteobacteria; order Burkholderiales; family Burkholderiaceae; genus Caballeronia; species Caballeronia sp. ATUFL_F1_KS4A. The sequence continues at coordinate 99,955 of NZ_JALQEB010000003.1, forward strand.
CGCAATCGACACGATGGCCGCGCACGATATCGGCTCTCTCGTCGTCATGGAGTACGGCGATCTGGTCGGCATGCTGACTTTCCGCGAAATCATCCTGACGTTGCACAACAATGGCGGCTCGGTCGGCGCGACGACCATCCGCAGGGTCATGGACGACCATCCGCTCACCTGCACGCCCGAAACGGACGTAAACGAAGTGCGCCGCATGATGCTCGAACATCACGTGCGCTATCTGCCGGTCATGGAAAAGCGTCAGTTGATGGGCGTCATCTCGTTTTATGACGTCGCCAAGGCGGTCGTCGAAGAGCAGGGCTTCGAAAATCGCATGCTGAAGGCGTATATCCGCGACTGGCCGGAGCAGCAGGAAGAAGCACGCTGAGCATGTCGATGTCGCGAGGCGTCGCGCTTCGCGTGCATCGGACCCACCGAAGCGCGCCCTCATGGCGCGCTTTTTTACGTCTGGCCCAAGTGGGAGGGTTAGCATTTCGCCCGGTTTCCCTTCCATTCGGATTCGACCGCGGACATTGCGCGATCAACGCCGAACTCAACTATTGCGCAAGACATGAGTGACAAACCGCTGCGCGCCTCGCCGCGCGCTTCCCGACGTTCCCAAGCCGAAGGCGACGGCCAGTTTCGCCTGTTGCGCGAGCGCCGTTTCGCGCCGTTCTTCTGGACGCAGTTCCTCGGCGCAATGAACGACAACGTCTTCAAGGTCGGCTTCACGTCGCTCGTGACGTTTCAGGCCGCGCGCTTCTCCGGCGTCGATCCGAAGACCGCCGCGTTTCTCATTTCCGCGATTTTCATCGTGCCGTTCTTGCTGTTCTCCGCGACGTCCGGCCAGATCGCCGACAAGTACGACAAGGCCGTGCTCGCGCGGCTCGTGAAGAGCTTCGAGATCGTCGTGATGCTGATCGGCGGCGCGGGTTTTCTGCTGCACAGCGCGCCGCTGCTTTACGTGTGCACGTTTTTGATGGGCGTGCATTCGACCGTCTTCGGCCCCGTGAAATACGCGTATCTGCCGCAGCATCTCGATTCGCATGAACTCGTCGGCGGCAACGGACTCGTCGAGATGGGCACCTTCGTCGCGATCCTGATCGGCACGATCATCGGCGGGGCGGCGGCGGGCGCGTCGGAACACGGCGCGATGCTCCTCGCGATCGCGTGCATCGCGTTCGCGATCGTCGGGCGCGTAGCGTCGGCGTTCGTGCCGAAGTCGGATGCATCGCAGCCGGACTTGCGCATCAACTGGAATCCGGTCTCGGAGACATGGCGCAATCTGAAGCTCGCGAAGCAGGACCGCACGGTGTTTCTGAGCCTGCTCGGCATTTCGTGGCTGTGGTTCGTCGGCGCAACCTTTCTCACATCGTTCTTCAATTTCGCGAAGGACGTGCTTTCCGCCGATCCCGACGTCGTGACCATCCTTCTCGCGACGTTTTCCATCGGCATCGGCACGGGATCGCTACTCTGCGAGCGGCTTTCGAAGCGGCGCGTCGAGATCGGGCTCGTGCCGCTCGGCTCGATCGGCATCAGCGTGTTCGCGATCGATTTGTTCTTCGCGAGCCATCGCATCGCGCCGGCCGGGCATCTGCTCAACGTCGGCGAATTCCTGATGACGCTGCCGCACTGGCGCATTCTCGCGGATCTCTTTCTGCTCGCCATGTTCGGCGGCTTCTACAGCGTGCCGCTCTACGCGCTGATCCAGGCGCGCAGTCAGCCGACTCATCGCGCGCGCATCATCGCGGCGAACAACATCCTCAATTCGTTTTTCATGATCGTGTCGGCGCTGATGGCGCTCGCGCTTACGTCGTTGGGCGTCGGCATTCCGGGACTCTTTCTGACGACCGCGCTGCTCAACGTCGTCGTCGCGGTCTATATCTATTCGCTGGTGCCGGAGTTCTTGCTGCGCTTCATCGCGTGGATTCTCGTGCACACGTTCTATCGGATCCGTCTCGTCGACGCCGAGCGCATCCCGGCGCATGGCGCGGCCGTGCTCGTGTGCAATCACGTGAGCTTCGTCGATGCGGTCGTCATCATGGCCGAAAGTCCGCGGCCGATTCGCTTCGTGATGGATCACCGCATCTTTCGCACGCCGTTCGTCGGCTGGATGTTCCGGCATGTGAAGGCGATTCCGATCGCGCCCGCACACGAAGACGCCGACATGCTCGAACGCGCGTACGCCGCCTGCACGCGGGCTTTGGATGACGGCGATCTCGTCTGCATCTTTCCCGAAGGCAAGCTGACGCGCACGGGGGATATCAATCCGTTCCGGCACGGCATCTCGGAGATTCTGCGGCGCCATCCGGCGCCCGTCGTGCCGATGGCGCTGCGCGGTCTGTGGGGCAGCGTGTTCTCGCGCCACGAAGATGCGCAATGGCCGCGTCCGATCCAGCGTGGGGCGATGACGCGGCTGACGCTCGCGGTCGGCGAACCGATCGCGCCAGAGGACGCGACGCCTGCGCATCTGCAGGAAGCCGTGTCGGTCTTGCGCGGCGCGCGGCGGTAGACGGCGCTGGCATAATAGCGGTTTCCCCGACACTTTTTTTCAGGTCGACGCTCATGTCCGGCAATACCCTTGGCACGCTCTTCACCGTCACGAATTTCGGCGAGTCGCACGGTCCGGCGATCGGCTGCGTGATCGATGGTTGCCCGCCGGGCATGGCGCTCAGCGAAGCCGATATTCAGATCGAACTCGACCGGCGCCGCCCCGGCACGTCGCGTCACGTCACGCAGCGGCAGGAAGCGGATCAGGTCGAGATTCTTTCCGGCGTGTTCGAGGGCGTGACGACCGGCACGCCGATCGCGCTCCTGATCCGCAATACCGATCAGCGCAGCAAGGACTACGGCAACATCGCGCAGACCTTCCGTCCCGGTCACGCGGACTACACCTATTGGCAGAAGTACGGCGTGCGCGACTATCGCGGCGGTGGCCGGTCATCGGCGCGGCTGACCGCGCCGACCGTCGCCGCCGGCGCGGTTGCGAAGAAGTGGTTGCGTGAGAAGTTCGGTCTCGAAACGCACGGCCGCATGAGCGCGCTCGGGGAAATCGACATTCCGTTCGTCGACTGGCGCCACGTGCCCGAGAATCCGTTTTTCTCGGCGAACGAAGCAATCGTGCCGCAGCTCGAGGAATACATGGACAACCTGCGTCGCGACGGCGATTCGGTCGGTGCGCGCATCGAAGTCGTCGCGACGGGCGTGCCGGTCGGTCTCGGCGAGCCGCTTTACGATCGCCTGGACGCCGATATCGCCCACGCGATGATGGGCCTGAACGCCGTGAAGGCCGTCGAGATCGGCGCGGGCTTCGCGAGCGTCGCGCAACGCGGCTCGCAGCACGGCGACGAAATGACGCCCGAAGGCTTCGCGACGAACAATGCGGGCGGCATCCTCGGCGGCATTTCGAGCGGGCAGGACATCACGGTGTCGATCGCCATCAAGCCGACGTCGAGCATCCGCACGCCGCGTCAGTCGATCGACAAGGACGGCGCCAGTGCGACGGTCGAGACCTTCGGCCGTCACGATCCGTGCGTCGGCATCCGCGCGACGCCGATCGCCGAAGCGCTGCTCGCGCTGGTGCTGATGGATCACGCGCTGCGGCATCGTGCGCAATGCGGCGATGTGGTCGTCGGAACGCCGAAGATCGCGGCTCAAGCGCCGTCGAAATAAAAGAAAAGGGCGCCGATTTGGCGCCCTTTGTCGTTTCAGACCTCACATGTTCGGATAGTTCGGCCCGCCGCCGCCTTCCGGCGTAACCCAGACGATGTTCTGCGTCGGATCCTTAATGTCGCAGGTCTTGCAATGCACGCAGTTCTGCGCGTTGATCTGCAGGCGCTCGTTGCCGTCGTCCGACTTGACGAACTCGTACACGGCGGCGGGGCAGTAGCGGCTTTCAGGACCGGCATACGTGCGCAGGTTCACGTTGACCGGCACGCTCGGATCCTTGAGCGTCAGATGCGGGGGCTGATTCTCTTCGTGGTTCGTGTTCGAGATGAACACCGACGAGAGACGGTCGAACGTGAGCTTGCCGTCCGGCTTCGGATAGACGATCGGCTTGCATTGCGACGCCGGCTTCAGCATCTCGTGATCCCAGTGCTGATGATGCAGCGTCCACGGCACGTTGCCGCCCATCACCTTTTGCTCCAGACCGACCATGAACGTGCCGAGGTACAGACCCTTGCTCATCCACTGCTTGAAGTTGCGCGCGCGGTAGAGTTCGGTCTTGAGCCACGAACTGTCGAACGCTTCGGAATAGGCCGTGAGTTCGTCGTTCTGGCGGCCCGCCTGAACGGCTTCGAACGCGGCTTCGGCGGCCATCTTGCCGGACTTGATCGCCGCGTGGCTGCCCTTGATGCGCGATGCGTTGAGAAAACCCGCGTCGTCGCCGGCAAGCGCGCCGCCCGGGAACGCGAGCTTCGGCAGCGACATCAGGCCGCCGGCGGTGATCGCGCGCGCGCCGTAGGAAATGCGCTTGCCGCCTTCGAGGAACGCGCGGATCGACGGATGCGTCTTGTAGCGCTGGAATTCCTCGAATGGCGACAGATACGGATTCGAATACCCGAGCCCGACGACGAAGCCGACCACCACCTGATTGTTGTCCATGTGGTAGAGGAACGAACCGCCGTAGGTGTCGGGTTCCAGCGGCCAGCCGGCCGTGTGGATCACGAGACCGGGCTTGTGCTTGACCGGGTCGATTTCCCACAATTCCTTGATGCCGATGCCGTACACCTGCGGATCGGCATTCTTGTTGAGCTTGAATTTCTCGATGAGCTGACGGCCCAGATGCCCGCGCGCGCCTTCGCAGAAAAGCGTGTATTTCGCGTGCAGTTCCATGCCGAGCTGAAAATTCTCCGTCGGCTCGCCGTCCTTGCCGACACCCATGTTGCCGGTGACGACGCCGCGCACCGAACCGTCGTCCGCATACAAGACTTCGGCGGCCGGAAAGCCCGGGAAGATCTCGACGCCCACGGCCTCGGCCTGCTGGCCGAGCCAGCGCGTGACGTTGGCGAGCGATATGACGTAATTGCCGTGATTCTTGAAATTGTCGGGGAGAAGCCAGTTCGGCACCTGCTTCGCGTCGTTTTGCGACAGGAACAGGAACCGGTCTTCGGTCACTTCGACGTCGAGCGGCGCGCCTTTTTCCTTCCAGTCGGGAATGAGCTCGGACAGGCCGCGCGGATCCATGACCGCGCCGGACAGGATGTGCGCGCCGATCTCGGAGCCTTTCTCCAGGACGCACACGCCGATCTCGACGCCTTTTTCTTCCGCCAGTTGCTTCAACCGGATGGCCGCCGACAAACCGGCTGGTCCGCCGCCGACGATCACGACGTCGTATTCCATCGATTCGCGGGGACCGTATTGCTCGATGAGGCTCGCCGGGGTCATCAATGCTCCTATGTGCCGTTAGAATGCCCTTTCGGGATCGCGTATTTTCAGGGAAGGTGAAGCGGGCCGCAACCAAAGCTCGCTAATTTAGCACGATCGTACTATTATTCACGACACCCGCGCTATCGGTGTTGACGCTTATTGCCCGCATCGGCGCGCCGCGTGCCTGCCCGGGCTGAGCCAACCATAAAAAGGGAAGCACAATGGGCCGTTCGATCAACCTGGAAGGCAAGGTCGCGCTGATTACCGGCGCGTCCAGCGGTTTGGGCAAGCGTTTCGCGCAAGTGCTGTCGCAGGCGGGCGCCAAAGTGGTGCTCGCCAGCCGGCGCACGGAGCGCCTGAAGGAGCTGCGCGCCGAAATCGAGGCGTCGGGCGGCGCCGCGCACGTCGTTTCGCTCGACGTCACCGATTACCAGAGCATCAAAGCGGCGATCGCGCATGCGGAGACCGAAGCGGGTACCATCGACATCCTCGTGAATAACTCGGGCGTGTCGACCACGCAAAAGCTGACGGAAGTGACGCCCGCGGACTACGAATTCGTGTTCGGCACGAACGTGCGCGGCGCGTTTTTCGTCGCGCAAGAGGTCGCCAAGCGCATGATCATGCGCGGCAACAGCAACAGCGCGGCCAAGCCGGCCTATCGCATCATCAACGTGGCGTCGGTGGCAGGCTTGCGGGTGTTTCCGCAGATCGGCCTCTACTCGATGAGCAAGGCCGCCGTCGTGCAGATGACAAAGGCGATGGCGCTCGAATGGGGCCGACACGGCATCAACGTCAACGCGATCTGCCCGGGTTATATCGATACCGAGATCAACCACCACCACTGGAAGACCGAGCAGGGGCAAAAGCTCATTTCGTTGCTGCCGCGCCGCCGCGTGGGCTCGCCAAACGATCTCGACGGTCTTTTGCTGCTGCTCGCCGCCGACGAATCGCAGTTCATGAACGGCTCGGTCATCTCGGCGGACGACGGTTTTTCGCTTTGAACTTTTTAGCGCACGCAATGACCACGCATAACGATTTCCACACCGTCTTCGAACTTTCCATGCCGATCCGCTGGGGCGACATGGACGCCTTCGGGCATGTCAATAACACCGTCTATTTCCGCTACATGGAGCAGGTGCGTATCTCGTGGTTCGAAGAGATCGGTCTCGTCGGCGGCAATGGCGACGGGCAAGGGCCGGTGATCGTAAACGCGTCGATGGAGTTTCTGAAGCAGCTTCAGTATCCCGGCGACGTAATCGGGCGCATGTCCGTCGGCAAGCCGGGGCGCAGCAGTCTCGATACGCGCTTCGAGCTGTATCGCGCCGATGAACCCGCCGCACTGTATGCGCGCGGCGCGGCGAAAATCGTCTGGATCGACTACGCGGCGGGCAAGTCCGTGCCGCTGCCGGACATGTTGCGGCAGATCATCGAGACCGCCGCGCCCGTCGCGCCGTAAAGCGCGCAGGTCAGGTGCCGAGCAGCCGTTGCAGCAGTTCGGTCGCATTGCCCGTGTCGTACTTTCTCATGAGCCGCGCGCGGTAGATATCAACCGTCCGCGGGCTGATATCGAGCACGCGGCCGATCTGCTTGCTCGTCTTGCCCGTCACGAGCTGTGCGGCGATCTCGCGCTCGCGCGGTGTCAATTCGATCGCGACCCGCCGCGTCGCGCTCAAGTCCTCGAATGTCCAGACGCCCGCCGCGTGAGGCGCGGTCCGGTCGAGCGCGCGGCCGGTGACGTGACACCAGAACAGTTCGCCGTTCTTGCGCTTCATGATGCGGTCGTCGCTGTACGTGCCTTCCTTGCTGATATGCGCGGCGATGCGCTCGCCGATGCGCGCGAACTCGTCCGGCGAGGGATACAGCACCTCGAACGACTTGCCGATGAGCGCCTCGCGCATGGAACCGAAGATCGCGCAAAGCTGCTCGTTGCAGTCTTCGATCGTGCGCTCGCGCGAAAGCACGAGCCCGACGGGCGCAAGTTGAAACGCGGTTTGATAATCCAGTGCACGCATGTGAGATCGGGCGCGCGGCGCCTTGCGTATCGCGGCGAAAAGCGCCGGGAACCAACGCGCGCGGGCAAAGACTTATGTATTTTTGCGTATTGTGCCGGATCATCGGCACAAAGTACGCTTGTGCCACGTCAAAAGGCCGCGCGATGCGCTCGAACAGTGCATCGGCGGCATCAAAAAACCGATTTTCAGTTGGTTTCAACATGGAAGGGACACACAGATGAACAAGGTCTATCCCAGCGCGAAAGCCGCGCTCGAGGACATCGTCAAGGACGGGCAGACGTTCGCCGTCGGCGGTTTCGGGCTGTGCGGCATTCCCGAAGCGCTCATCGCCGCGCTGCGCGATACGGGCGTCAAGGGCATCACCTGCATCAGCAATAACGCGGGCGTCGACGGCTTTGGCCTCGGTCTCTTGCTCGAGACGCGCCAGATCAAGAAGATGATTTCGTCGTACGTCGGCGAAAACAAGGAGTTCGAGCGCCAATACCTCGCCGGCGAACTCGAGCTCGAATTCACGCCGCAGGGCACGCTCGCCGAGAAGCTGCGCGCGGGCGGCGCGGGCATTCCGGCGTTCTTCACGAACACCGGTTTCGGCACGGTGATCGCGGAAGGCAAGGAAACGCGCCAGTTCGGCGAGAACCATTACGTGCTCGAGCATTCGCTCACGGCCGACGTCGGTCTCGTCAAGGCATGGAAGGCCGATAAATCCGGCAACCTGATCTTCCGGCGCACCGCGCGCAACTTCAACCCGATGTGCGCGATGGCCGGCAAGATCACCGTGGCCGAAGTGGAAGAAATCGTCGAGACGGGCGAACTCGATCCGGACGCGATCCATCTGCCGGGCATCTACGTGCAGCGCCTCGTGCTGAATGCGCAGCCGGAAAAGCGCATCGAACAACGCATCGTCCGCGCGAAAGGAGAGTAATCATGGCTTGGACTCGTGACCAGATGGCCGCGCGCGCGGCGCAGGAACTGCAGGACGGCTTCTACGTAAACCTGGGCATCGGCTTGCCGACGCTCGTCGCCAATCACGTTCCGGACGGCATGGAAGTGTGGCTGCAGTCGGAAAACGGTCTGCTCGGCATCGGGCCGTCGCCGTATGAAGACGAAGTCGACGCCGATCTCATCAACGCCGGCAAGCAGACCGTGACGACGCTGCCGGGCTCGTCGATCTTTTCGTCGGCGGATTCGTTCGCGATGATCCGCGGCGGCCACATCAACCTGGCGATCCTCGGCGCAATGCAGATCAGCAAGAAGGGCGATCTGGCCAACTGGATGATCCCCGGCAAGATGATCAAGGGCATGGGCGGCGCGATGGACCTCGTCGCCGGCGTGAAGAAAGTCGTCGTGCTGATGGAACACGTCGCGAAGGGCGACCAGCACAAGATCCTCGAAGAGTGCTCGCTGCCGCTGACGGGCGTGGGCGTCGTGGATCGCATCATCACCGATCTCGGCGTGATCGACGTCACCGACAATGGCCTCAAGCTCGTCGAGCTGGCCGACGGCGTGACGGTCGAGGAAATTCAGAAGAAGACGGGCGCGCCGCTCGATGTCACGAGCGTGAAGTGATAGCGGCGTGACACGAACGCCGGTTCTCTCGGCGTGAGCGCGAACACGGGCGGGCGAAGCTTTCGGAGCTTCGCCCGCTTTGCTTTTGCGGGTTTCGCCCGCATCTGTGCACGCGGGAAGGGGTCGTCCGTTCGGCATAGGCCCGCTCGATCCGGTGAGATGCGCTTTACAATCGTTTCGACACTTCCACGAGGACCTCTCCATGACCGCATCCATCGTCGCCGAAGCCGTGCATTCCGATCTGAGCGAGCCGCGCCAGCGCTTCGTGCAATGCGCGAGCCCGGCGGGTCTGCATCGCATCGCCTATACGGAGTGGGGCGATCCGGCCAATCCGCGCGTGCTGCTGTGCGTGCACGGCCTGACGCGCTCGGGACGCGACTTCGACAAGCTCGCGCAAGCGTTCGCGCGGGACTATCGCGTGGTGTGTCCGGACGTGGTCGGGCGAGGACTGTCCGACTGGCTCGCGGATCCGCGTTACTACGGCGTGCCGCAGTATGTCGCGGACGTGGTCACGCTGATCGCGCGGTTGAACGTCGAGACGGTGGACTGGTTCGGCACGTCGATGGGCGGTCTCATCGGCATGGCGCTCGGCGGCTTGCCGAACACGCCGATCCGAAAGATGCTGCTCAACGATGTCGGGCCGCATATCGAACCGGTCGCGCTGCAGCGTATCGGCGAGTATCTCGGCAAGCCGGCGCGTTTCGCATCGCTCGACGAAGGCGTGCGGCACGCGGCGGCGCTCGCGTCGTCGTTCGGGCCGCTGAACGACGAGGAGTGGGCGAGCATCAACACGCCGCTCCTGCACGAGCGCGACGGTGCGTGGGGCTTTCGCTACGACCCGGGCATCGCGACGCCGTTCACGTCGGCCACCGATGAGCAGAATGCGGCCGGCGAGGCGTTTCTTTGGCGCTCGCTCGCGTCGATCAGGACGCCGGTGCTCGTCGTGCGCGGCGAGAGCTCGGATTTGCTGTCGCGCGAGACGGTCGCGCAAATGGTCGAGAAAGGTCAGGCCGTGACGAGCGCCGAGATCCCGGGCGCGGGTCACGCGCCGGCCTTTCTTGTCGAAGATCAAATCGCCATCGCCAGGGGGTTCTTTCTCGGCGATGACGCGAGCGGGGCATAATATTGGGCTGAACATAAGGTGCTTGCGCGCCGCTTGCGCTTCTTTTCTCACCATCACCGATCAGGAACAAACAATGGCAGTCATTCGTCATCACGTCGGGCCGCGCCTTTCCGAAACCGCGATCCACAACGGCACGGTGTATCTCGCCGGCCAGATCGCCGAGGACACGGACCAGGACATCACCGGTCAGACGCGCGAAGTGCTCGGTCACATCGACCGCCTGCTCGAAGAGGCGAACAGCGACAAGTCGCACTTGCTGTCGGTGCAGATCTATATCTCGGACATGATCCATTTCCCCGGCATGAACGCCGTGTGGGACTCGTGGGTCGCGGAAGGCAACACGCCGCCCCGCGCCACCGTCGAGGCGAAGCTCGCCAATCCGGCGTGCCTCGTGGAAATCGTCGTGATCTCCGCACAGCGCAACTGAATCGAGTCGTCTGAAGTATTGGCATCGCCCGAATGACCGAGACCGCCGTCCCCACCGAAACGTTGCCCGAGCCGTCCATCGACGACGCGCTCGCGTTCGTGCGCGAGCACGCGAAGGACGCGCGCGTCTCGACGGGCGAACTGCTCGCGGACCACGCTGCCGGCACCGCGCGCATCATGCAGACGCTCAACGTCGATTCGCACGCGGTCGCCGCCGCGGCGCTCTTCGTGCTGGCGCCGCATCTTGACGATCCGGAGAAGGTGATCGCGGAGCGCTTCGGCCCGGAAGTGCAGCGGCTCGTCGGCGATGTGCGCAAGCTGTTGCGGCTTGGTTCGGTCAGCTCGCGCGCGACGCTCGCGGAACTGCCTGAAAACACGCGCGACGCGCAGGCCGCGCGCCGTGCGCAGGTCGAAGCGTTGCGCAAGATGTTGCTTGCGTTCGCGCAGGACATTCGCGTGGTGCTGATCCGGCTCGCCTCGCGCGTGCAGACGCTGCGCTACTACGCCGCGCACAAGATCGAACCGTCGCCCGACGTGCCGCGCGAGACGCTGGAGATTTACGCGCCGCTCGCCAACCGGCTCGGCATCTGGCAACTGAAGTGGGAACTCGAAGACCTGTCGTTTCGCTTCGAAGATCCGGTCACGTACAAACGCATCGCGAAGCTGCTCGACGAGAAGCGCGTCGAGCGCGAGACCTATGTGACCGAGGCCATCGCTCGTCTGCAGAAGGAACTGGAAACCGCGCACATCAAGGCGGACGTCAGCGGACGGCCGAAGCACATCTACAGCATTTGGAAGAAGATGCGCGGCAAGCAGCTGGATTTCGCCGAACTGAACGACGTGCGCGCATTTCGCGTGATCGTCGGCGACATCAAGGATTGCTACACCGTGCTCGGCATCGTGCACAACCTGTGGCAGCCGGTGCCGCGTGAGTTCGACGATTACATCTCGCGTCCCAAGCCCAACGGCTACAAGTCGCTGCATACGGTCGTGATCGGCGACGACGGGCGCGCATTCGAAGTCCAGATTCGCACGTACGAGATGCATCAGTTCGCAGAGTACGGCGTGGCCGCGCACTGGCGGTACAAGGAAGCGGGCGCGCGTGGCTATGCGGGGCAGGTGACCGCGAGCGAGAAATACGACGAGAAGATCGCATGGTTGCGTCAGCTTCTCGCGTGGAAGGACGACGTCGAAGGCGAGCATCCCGGCTGGCAGCATCTGCGCGACGCGACGCTCGACGACGACCATATCTACGTGCTGACGCCGCAGGCGCGCGTGATCGCGTTGCCGCAAGGCGCGACAGCCGTCGATTTCGCATATCACCTGCACAGCGAGCTCGGACATCGTTGTCGGGGCGCTCGCGTCGACGGCGCGATGGTGCCGCTCAACACGCCGCTGCAAAACGGACAGACGGTCGAGATCGTCGCGGTGAAGGAGGGCGGTCCGTCGCGCGACTGGCTCAATCCGCAGCTCGGCTATCTGCATAGCGCCCGCGCGCGGCAGAAAGTGCGCTCGTGGTTCCTCGCGGCGGATGCGGCGGAGAACATCGCGGCCGGACGGAGCATCGTCGAGAAGACCTTGCAGCGCGAGGGAAAGACATCTGTCAGTCTCGAACAGCTCGCGGCCAAACTCGGCTTCAAGGCGCCCGAGGAGCTTTACGCACTCGTCGCGAAGGACGAGTTCAGTCTGCGCAACATCGAGCAGGCGCTCTCCGATGCGCCGCCGCCCGAGCCCGAACCCGAAGCGCCCGAGCAGTTCGAGAAGCGCAGCAGCGGGCAAAGCGTGGCGCACGGAGCGTCGACGGGCGTGCTCGTCGTCGGTGTCGATGCGCTGCTCACGCAACTCGCGCGTTGCTGCCGCCCGGCGCCACCCGATCCGATCGCGGGATTCGTCACGCGCGGCAAAGGCATGTCGGTGCACCGGACCGATTGCGAGACGTTCAAGCGCATGGCCGAGCGCTCGCCCGAACGCGTGCTGCACACGACTTGGTCCGCCGAGGTGATGAACGGGCGTGGCTCGTCCGTTTATCCGGTGGACCTTTCGGTTGAATCGGCGGATCGCCAGGGCTTGCTGCGCGACATCTCCGAAGTGTTCGCGCGCGAGAAGATCAACGTGATCGGCGTGAAGAGCCAGAGCCGCAGGAATGTCGCGTATATGCAGTTCACCGTGGAAGTGTCGAGTGCAGCGCAGATTCAACGCGCATGCACGCTGCTCGGCGAAGTGCAGGGCGTGATTCGCGCTTCGCGTCGCGCGTAGCATTTAGAAGGGATTGAACGGATTGGCGAATATTTTCGATTTTTCTGAAGATAAGCACTTGCCAACATCTGAAACACTCCATATAATCTCACTTCTTTCAGGCTCGTAGCTCAGCTGGTTAGAGCACCACCTTGACATGGTGGGGGTCGTTGGTTCGAGTCCAATCGAGCCTACCAACGAAAACGAAATCCAGCGGACTTCGGTTCGCGGGGTTTCAAACCGCAAGAAGCGCGCAGCGCAAAAGGCGAAAAAACATGGCACGTCGAACGTTGACCGAAACAACTTCGGAGCGACGCTAGTCGAGGACCATATTCGCCTTCTGCCAAATTGTTTCGCGGTATGTGTGAAAAGTGAATGCGGCCCCTCGATAGCGGGGCCGCATTTTTTTTGTCTTGCGATTTTCAAAACGAAATCGCGTGGCAATGCTTAATCGAATCGCCCGGCATGTGCCGGCGTCTTGGAGAACGATATGGTTTCGGTACGTTTGCCTGATGGGTCGGTCCGACAATACGACCACCCGGTGACCGTCGCGGAAGTTGCGGCATCGATCGGCGCGGGCCTCGCCAAGGCGGCGCTCGCCGGCAAGCTCAACGGCGAACTCGTCGACACCTCGTTTCTGATCGACAAGGATTCGTCGCTCGCGATCGTCACCGACAAAGACCCGGAAGGCGTCGATGTCGTGCGTCACTCGACCGCGCACTTGCTGGCCTATGCCGTGAAGGATTTGTTCCCCGAGGCGCAAGTAACCATCGGGCCGGTCATCGACAACGGCTTCTACTACGATTTCTCGTACAGCCGTCCGTTCACGCCCGAAGATCTCGAAAAGATCGAGAAGCGCATGCAGGAGCTCGCGAAGAAGGACGAGCCGGTGTCGCGCCGCGTCGTCTCGCGCAACGAGGCCGTCGAGTACTTCAAGAGCATCGGCGAGGCGTACAAGGCCGAGATCATCGAATCGATTCCGGAAAGCGACGAGATCCGGCTTTACGCGCACGGCAATTTCATCGACCTGTGCCGAGGCCCGCACGTGCCGTCCACCGGCAAGCTCAAGGTTTTCAAGCTGATGAAAGTCGCGGGCGCGTACTGGCGCGGCGATTCGAAGAACGAGCAACTGCAGCGCATCTACGGCACCGCGTGGACCAAGAAGGAAGACCAGGAGCAGTACCTCCACATGCTGGAAGAAGCCGAGAAGCGCGATCACCGAAAGCTCGGCAAGCAGCTCGACCTGTTCCATCTGCAGGACGAAGCGCCGGGCATGGTGTTCTGGCATCCGAAGGGCTGGTCACTATGGCAGCAGGTCGAGCAGTACATGCGTCGCCGCGTGAACGAAGCCGGCTATCTCGAAATCAAGACTCCCATGGTGATGGACCGTTCGCTGTGGGAAGCATCGGGGCACTGGCAGAACTATCGTGAAAACATGTTCACGACCGAGTCGGAAAAGCGCGACTACGCGATCAAGCCGATGAACTGCCCGGGCCACGTCCAGGTGTTCAATCACGGCTTGCGCTCGTACCGCGACTTGCCGCTGCGTTACGCGGAGTTCGGTTCGTGCCATCGCAACGAGCCGTCGGGCGCGCTGCACGGTCTGATGCGCGTGCGGGGCTTCGTTCAGGACGATGCACATATCTTCTGTACCGAAGATCAGTTCATCGCGGAATCGATCGCGTTCAACACGCTCGCGATGAGCGTGTATAAGGATTTCGGCTTCGATCACATCGACATCAAGCTGTCGCTGCGTCCGGAACAGCGCGCCGGCACCGATGAAACCTGGGATCGCGCGGAGCAGGGCCTGCGCGAAGCGCTGACCGCGTGCGGCCTGCAGTGGGAAGAGCTCGCGGGCGAGGGCGCGTTTTACGGTCCGAAGATCGAGTATCACATCAAGGATGCGCTCGGCCGCTCGTGGCAATGCGGCACGCTGCAGCTCGACATGGTGCTGCCGGAGCGTCTCGGCGCGGAGTACGTGGCGGAAGACAACAGCCGCCGCCGTCCGGTGATGCTTCATCGCGCAATCGTCGGATCAATGGAGCGTTTCCTCGGCATTCTGATCGAGCATCATGCCGGCGCAATGCCGCCGTGGCTCGCGCCGATCCAGGCCGTTGTGCTGAATATTGCTGAAAGTCAGGCCGAATATGCCGGAAATCTGGCTCAATCGTTGCAAAAACAAGGGCTTAGAGTAGAGTCCGATTTGCGCAATGAGAAGATTAGCTATAAAATACGCGAGCACACGCTGCAAAAGGTGCCGTATTTGCTGGTCGTCGGCGACAAGGAGCGTGATGCACAAACCGTAGCCGTGCGTGCTCGTGGCGGTGTCGATCTGGGCGTGATGCCGGTCGACGCATTCCTCGAACGTCTGCAGCAGGAAGTGCGGGCGTTCAAGTAAGTCACTCGCAGCGCGGCTTGTTTTTTCATTTTTAGAGGAAACGTAACATCGCTACTGATAAGTCGTCACATCGCATCAATGGTGAGATTACCGCGCCGGAAGTGCGTTTGGTCGGAGTGGACAACGAGCCGCTCGGAATCGTGAAACTGGCCGAGGCGTTCCGTCAATCGGAGCAACTCGACGTGGATCTCGTCGAAATCGCGCCGCAGGCTTCGCCGCCTGTCTGCCGTTTGATGGATTACGGCAAGTTCAAGTATTCGGAAGCGAAGAAGCAGCACGAAGCGAAGTTGAAGCAGAAGATCGTGCAGGTGAAGGAAGTCAAATTCCGCCCCGGCACGGATGACGGTGACTACAACGTCAAGCTGCGCAACCTCACGCGCTTCCTCGAAGACGGCGACAAGACGAAAATCACGTTGCGTTTCCGCGGTCGCGAAATGGCGCACCAGGAAATCGGCATGCGTATGCTCGAGCGCCTGAAGTCCGATCTGGACGAATATGGCCAGGTCGAGCAGATGCCGAAGATGGAAGGGCGTCAGATGATCATGGTGCTTGCCCCGAAGAAGAAGGGCAAGTAACCGAACAGCAGTAGGGCGATGGATCGCGCGCCGTCGAAAGGCGGTCGGCGCGGCATTGCCGGCGGTTTCAGGCCGGCGTCATTTCGGTGACGCCGGTCATGAAAAGCGGCGGTTCTTCACCGAACCGTTCGCACACAAGTGGAGCGTGGGTTTCGAAGGGCGGGAAGGGGTTCGCGGGCAGTATCGGCGGATCATCCGCACACCCATGACCATCTAATAAACTGGAGTTGTTTCATGCCGAAGATGAAGACCAAGAAGAGTGCTGCAAAGCGCTTCGTGGTGCGTCCGGGCGGTACCGTCAAGCGCGGTCAGGCCTTCAAGCGCCACATTCTTACCAAGAAAACCACCAAGAACAAACGCCATCTGCGTGGCGCCACGGCCGTTCATGATTCCGATCTGAACTCCGTCCGCGCAATGCTGCCGTTCGCCTAACCTCATCTAACTTAAGGAGAGCAACATGCCTCGAGTAAAACGTGGGGTTACCGCACGGGCCCGTCACAAGAAGATCATCCGTCTGGCCAAGGGTTACCGCGGCCGTCGCAATAACGTCTATCGCATCGCCAAGCAGGCGGTCATGCGCGCAGGCCAGTACGCCTACCGCGATCGCCGCAACAAGAAGCGTGTGTTCCGCGCACTGTGGATCACGCGTATCAACGCGGCGGTGCGTCAGCACGACATGACCTACAGCGTGTTCATCAACGGCCTGAAGAAGGCTTCGATCGAACTCGACCGCAAGGTTCTGGCTGACATGGCTGTGTTCGACAAGGCTGCTTTTGCTGCGATCGTGAAGCAGGTGAAAGCCGCCGTTGCAGCCTAATTGCGAAATTAGTACTGCGTGGTTCGCCTCCTCGTCGCCGCATCGTAGAAATACGTTGACGGCGGCGCGAAGGCAGAAAACGGGGCTCTCACCGAGCCCCGTTTTTGTTGGTCGGACGGTTTTGCGCATCTCATGCCCATCGTGGAGCGTGGATGAGCAAAACCGAACCTCAGATTGAATTTCGACGCTAAAAGATGGGATCAATGGATCTGGACCAGATTGTCGCCAACGCGAAAAGCGCCTTTGAACACGCCGCCGATACCACCACGCTCGAAAACGAGAAGGCACGGTTCCTGGGCAAGTCCGGCGCGCTGACCGAATTGCTGAAGGGATTGGGCAAGCTCGATCCGGAAGCGAAGAAGACAGAAGGCGCGCGCATCAATCAGGCAAAGCAGCAGGTTGAAGCCGCGCTGAACGCGCGCCGTCAGGCGCTGGCCGACGCGCTGCTGAATCAGCGTCTCGCGTCGGAAGCCATCGACGTCACGCTACCGGGACGCGGCGCGGGTGCGGGCACGCTGCATCCGGTGATGCGTACGTGGGAGCGCGTCGAACAAATCTTCCGCACGATCGGTTTCGATGTCGCCGACGGTCCGGAAATCGAGACCGACTGGTACAACTTCACGGCGCTGAACAGCCCGGAGAACCATCCGGCGCGCTCGATGCAGGACACGTTCTACGTCGACGGCAAGGACGCGGATGGCCGTCCGCTTTTGCTTCGCACGCATACGAGCCCGATGCAGGTGCGCTACGCGCGCATGAACAAGCCGCCGATCAAGGTGATCGTGCCGGGCCGCACGTATCGCGTGGACAGCGACGCCACTCATTCGCCGATGTTCAACCAGGTCGAAGGCCTGTGGATCGAAGAGAACATCAGCTTTGCGGATCTGAAGGGCGTCTACACCGATTTTCTGAAGAAGTTCTTCGAGCGCGACGACATTCTCGTGCGCTTCCGTCCGTCGTATTTTCCGTTCACGGAGCCGTCCGCCGAGATCGACATGATGTTCGAACACGGCAAGAACGCGGGCAAATGGCTGGAAATCTCAGGCTCGGGGCAGGTGCATCCGACCGTCATCCGCAACATGGGCCTCGATCCGGAGCGTTATATCGGCTTCGCGTTCGGCAGCGGCCTCGAGCGCCTGACGATGCTGCGCTACGGCGTGCAGGATCTGCGTCTGTTCTTCGAGAACGATCTGCGTTTCCTGCGTCAGTTCGCGTAAAGCACTTAGCGCCCGCGGCGATCGCTTCTCGATAAGCGGCGATCGTGAGACTCCAAACATTTCGAACGTAGACACACATGCAATTCCCAGAATCCTGGCTCCGCAGTTTCGTCGATCCCAAGCTCTCCACCGACGAACTCGCGCACGCGCTGACGATGGCCGGCCTCGAAGTCGAAGACCTGCGCCCGGTCGCGCCGCCGACCAAGAAGATCGTCGTGGGCCAAGTGCTCGAAGTCGCCAAGCATCCGAACGCCGACAAGCTCAACGTCTGTCAGGTCGATGCGGGCACGGGCGAGACGCTCAATATCGTGTGCGGCGCGCCGAACGTGTCGCCGGGCATCAAGGTGCCGGTCGCGCTGATCGGCGCCGTGCTGCCGCCGGCCGAAGCGGGCGGCGAGCCTTTCGCGATCAAGCCGACGAAGCTGCGCGGCGTCGACAGTCAAGGCATGCTGTGCTCCGCACGTGAGCTCAAGCTGTCGGAAGATCACAGCGGTCTCTTGATCCTGCCGACCGATGCCAAGGTCGGCCAGGACATCCGCGAGGCGCTCAATCTCGACGACACCGTCTTCGAAATCAAGCTCACGCCGAACAAGGCAGACTGCCTGTCGGTGTTCGGCGTTGCGCGCGAGACGGCAGCGATCACCGGCGCGCCGCTCAAGCAACCGGACATGCCGGCCGTCGAAACGAAGCTCGACGAAAAGCTGCCGGTCAAGGTGCTCGCGCCCGATCTGTGCGGGCGCTTCTCGGGCCGCGTGATTCGCGGCGTGAACGCCCGCGCGAAGACGCCCCAATGGATGGTCGAGCGTCTGGAACGTGCGGGCCAGCGCAGCATCTCCGCGCTCGTCGACATCTCCAATTACGTGATGCTCGAACTCGGCCGTCCGACGCACGTGTTCGATCTCGACAAGATTCACGGCGGGATCGAAGTGCGCTGGGGCAAGAAGGGCGAGTCGCTGAAGCTCCTGAACGGCAACACCGTCGAGCTCGATGAAACCGTCGGCGTGATCGCCGACGATCGTCACGTCGAAAGTCTCGCGGGCATCATGGGCGGCGACAGCACGGCCGTCTCGCTCGACACCACCAACATCTATCTCGAAGCCGCGTTCTGGTGGCCGGACGCGATCCGCGGCCGCGCGCGCAAGTACAACTTCTCGACCGATGCGGCGCATCGCTTCGAGCGCGGCGTCGATTATTCGACGACCGTCGAGCATATCGAACGCATCTCGCGCCTGATCCTCGACATCTGCGGCGGCGAAGCGGGTCCGGTCGACGATCAGATCGTGAACGTGCCGGATCGCAATCCGGTGTCGATGCGCGTGTCGCGCGCGCATCGGATCATCGGCGTCGAGATCGGCGCGGAAGAGATCGCGCAGATCTTCACGCGTCTGAACCTCGCGTTCGAGCGCGACGGCGACACCTTCAAGGTCACGCCGCCGCCGTATCGCTTCGATATCGAGATCGAGGAGGACCTGATCGAGGAAGTCGCGCGCATCTACGGTTTCGAGAAGATTCCGGCGCGCCCGCCGGTCGCGCGCAGCGAGATGCGCATCACGAACGAAACGAAGCGCTCGGTCCATACGCTGCGCCACGAAGTCGCCGCGCGCGACTACTCGGAGACGGTGAACTTCAGCTTCGTCGACGCCGAGTGGGAGAAGGACTTCGCCGGCAACGATAATCCGATCAAGCTGCTGAACCCGATCGCGAGCCAGCTCTCGGTCATGCGTTCGACCATGTTCGGCAGCCTGATCGAAGTGCTGCGTCATAACCTGAATCGCCGCGCAGACCGCGTGCGCGTGTTCGAAGCGGGGCGCGTGTTCCATCGCGACGCAACGGTTAAAGCGGGCGAACTGACGGTCGAAGGCTTCGCGCAACCGAAGATGATCGGCGGGCTCGCGTATGGTCCGGTGGTCGAGGAACAGTGGGGCGTGGCCACGCGCAACGTCGACTTCTTCGACGTGAAGGGCGATGTCGAAGCGCTCTTCGCGCCCGTCGTGCCGCGCTTCGTTAAGGCGGAGCATCCGGCGTTGCATCCGGGACGCAGCGCGCGCATCGAGGTGGCGGGGCGCGCGGTCGGCTGGATCGGCGAACTGCATCCGCGCTGGCTGCAAAAGTACGACCTGCCGAACGCGCCGATCCTCTTCGAAATCGACGCCGACGCGTTGATGGATCGCGCATTGCCGGCGCCGTCCGAAGTGTCGAAATTTCCGCCGGTGCGTCGCGATATCGCGATTGTCGTGGATCAAAACGTGGCGGTTCAGGCGCTGCTCGACGAGCTCGAAAGCGCGCGCGCGGAAGCGGCGTGCAGGTACGTCACGAAGGTTGCCCTTTTCGATGAATTTCGTCCAAAATCAAATACTTCCGGTGGCTTGGGAGCGCATGAGAAAAGTCTTGCCTTCCGTGTAACGTTGCAAGATACTGGCGGCACGCTTCAGGACGAAACGGTCGATACGGCTATCAAAACGCTGGTGGATCGCCTGGCTCGAGTACACGGCGCGCGGTTGCGCGGATAGCCTTCAGTTGGCCCTTTCCGTCTTAATCGCCAAGTCTTAAATATGGCAAGCGCCGTTTTACCGATATGAACCAAATGAACTCGAGTGATTTCGAAGCCCTTCTTTCGGCGCAGCGTAGCGCCATGACCCGAGATATTCCGACCTCGAGCGCGCCCGGCGATACGCCGACGCTCACCAAAGCCGAGTTGGCGGAGATGCTGTTCGACCATGTCGGTCTGAACAAGCGCGAAGCCAAGGACATGGTCGAAGCCTTCTTCGAAGTCATCCGCGATGCGCTGGAGAGCGGCGAGAGCGTCAAGCTTTCCGGCTTCGGCAATTTCCAGTTGCGCGACAAGCCTCAGCGTCCCGGCCGCAATCCGAAGACGGGCGAGGCCATTCCTATCGCCGCGCGGCGGGTCGTCACGTTTCATGCAAGTCAGAAGCTGAAGGCGCTGGTCGAAACGGGAGCGGAGACCGATCTCACTCGCTGATTTCCCGGTGGCGCGCGAATGACTCGCGCGTCGCGTTGCTTGGCCACCGTGCTTCAATCGACATCACTTATAACGATGGTTGATCGACGATGGAAAAAGTCGTCTTGCCTCCGATCCCCGCCAAGCGATACTTCACGATTGGCGAAGTCAGCGAGTTGTGCGGCGTCAAGCCTCACGTGCTGCGCTATTGGGAGCAGGAGTTCACGCAGCTGAGGCCGGTGAAGCGGCGTGGCAATCGCCGCTACTATCAGCATCACGAAGTCTTGTTGATCCGGCGCATCCGCGAGTTGCTGTACGAGCAGGGCTTCACGATCAACGGTGCGCGTAACCGGCTCGATTCGCAGGGACGTGCAATCGACGACGATGCGGACATGGCCGAGACGCAAGTGTCGGCGCAAGCGCAACCGGGCGTCGATGTCGAGCAGTTGCGCAAGGATATTCTTCAGGTGATCGATCTTCTCGGCGGATGAACGCCGTCCGATTCAAAGTCCCGATGCCGCGAGTTCTCGCGGCATTTTTTTTGTCCGTCCCACGCTGTAATTACCGGATGCGTCGCAAGGCATCGTGGCCGCCGATGTAGCGAAGGTCTACCAGCCGCCGTCGAGGAGTCGATGACCGGACAGACCCTGCCCGCGGTTAAGACTTGACGCCTACGCGGAAGCGTTTTTTCGGACCGGCTGCTTGCGAGGCCGGCAACTTGGTCTTGACCGACCAATAGACGATGCTCGGTCCGACGCCCCATGGCGGATAGATGCGCCAGTCATCGACGCCATGGTGGAAGAAGTAAAGCGCGAAGCATCGGCCTGGCCTCGTCGCGCGAACGGAGATATAGCGGCTGCCGCCGGGATAGATGCGCCCGAAGCGCGTGACGCGCGCGCCGCTTCCCGGACCGAACCATCTCGCGACTTCCGCGCGCAGGGCGGAGCAGGTTTGGCCGCATCGGCTGCGCCGCGCTCTGGCGGACGCTGGGACAGACAAAGGCATGGGGCGCCGTTCCTTATGTGTCACCTTAAGATTAGGGCTTAAATTACTGACACACAAGTGTTTTTTGGGCTTTTACGTCTGAATATTGGCGGACGGCGCCGCGTTTTTGCGCGCGTGTCGTCCATGACGAATGGCTTCAGACGGTCATGCCCATCGTCGCGGCCGTTTTGGTCAGCGCTTCTTCATCGGCGCCGACTTTAAGCATTGCATCGGCGAGGTGGTAGTCGAGCTGCGCACGCCCTTGGAGAAACGCGGGCGATGCGTCATCGATGACCCGCGAGGGGCCAAGAAAAAAGGCTCTCCGGCAGAAGCCGGAGAGCCTTCAATTTCTGGTCGGGGCGAGAGGATTTGAACCTCCGACCACCTGCACCCCATGCAGGTACGCTACCAGGCTGCGCTACGCCCCGAAAGAGCGAAAGTATATCAGAGAGAAACGAATAGTAGAACTGCTTCCAACAATTTCGCTGTTGCACTCACAAAATTCACTCGCAATGCGTCAGAGCGTCAGTTCCGACTGCGTGTACGGCGACGTCTGGATCTTCACCGAATCCTCGCGCTCGGCCGACGCCCGATCAGGCGAGACTTCCAGCGCGAAGCGCTGACGCCTGCGGAACCTCAAAGCCAGAAGCAACGAAATCGCGCATGGAATCAGATAGGTGGCGATGCGCTCCGTCCACGCGATGCGCGATCCGAAAGTGTCGTACGGCGTGCGCTCATCGAAGCCGGCGGACGCAAAGATCATCGTCAACGTGAAGTCCAGCACCATGGCGGCGCCGCACAGACACAGAAAGATCAAGGCGCCGTTCCACTTCAGAGCGCGTTCGCTCGCATTCAACGTGCGGCAGACGAAGAGCGTCACGCCCAGCAAACTCAGGATAAAAATCAAGGGAAGCCACGGAAAATGCATGTCGCGCGCCTCGCGTATGGGTAGAAGGGACGATCCCGGCGGCGCGCAAGATGGATTTATGTTGCGTCTGGAGCGCCCGCTTCCGGAAGCGAGCGCGATGATTACACGCAAGTCTCGACGCAAAAATAAGAGTAATCCTAATCAGATTGGCCGATCGGCCAGCGACTCCGACAGGAAATCGATGAACGTCCGCACCTTCGTCGTCATGTATTTGCGGCTCGTGTACACCGCATACACGGACGGCGCGAACGCCGAATAGCTCGGCAGCACGCGCACGAGCGAGCCCGACGCCAATTCCGGCTCGACGATCCACGCCGGAAAGTATGCGAGCCCGAGTCCGGCGCGCACGAGCTGTAGCGCCATCGACGTATCGTTGGTCTTGAACACCGCCTGGTTCTTCACGGTAAACGCGCCGTCCGGACCGGTCAACGTGACGGAATCGATATTCGTGTAGGTCGGCAACACGAAGCGATGACGCGCGACATCATCCGGATGACGCAGCTTGCCGTGCTGTTCGAGATACGCGCGCGAACCCGCGAGCACGAACGGCATCTTGCACAGCGGCCTGACGATCAGCGAGGGCGAAGGCTCCGACGTGGCGCGAATCGCCATGTCGTAGCCTTCCTCGACGAGATCGACGAAGCGATTCTCCAGCCGCAGATCGACGAGCACGCCCGGATAGCGCGCCTGATACGCGACAAGCAGATCCGCGAAGTTGCGATTGGCGAACCAGCCTGGCGCGGTGACCTTGAGCACGCCTTGCGGCTCCGCCGTCTGCACGCCGACGGCGGCTTGCGCGGCCTGCAGGATGTCGAGCGCCTCGCTGCATTGCTCGTAGTAGACGTTGCCGGCTTCCGTGAGACTCAGGTGACGCGTCGTGCGGTTCAGGAGACGCACGCCGAGCTGGCGCTCCAGATTGGCGACGTGCTTGCTCGTCATCGCGGTCGAAATGTCGAGCCGTTCAGCAGCCTTCACGAAGCTGCCGGCCTCGACGACTTCGCGGAACACGCGCAAGCTGGTGAGAGCATCCATCGATCATTTCCTGCCGGGAAACAAAACGCTAATGTTAGCCGGATTTATCGACCGACGATGTCTGCCTAAACTGCAGGCAACCTACCTTCACTGGAGTTTTGCGATGTCTGCGACACACACTCGACCATCCGCGGCCAACGCGTCGGCGCTCGCCGGCTACGCTCACGCGCTGCTGCGCATCGTCGCTTCGTATCTGCTGCTCACGCATGCGAGCGCGAAGCTGTTCCATGTTCCGCACATCGCGATGTTCGACGGTCTGCCGCTCGTCTCGCTGCTCGGCGTGGCGGGCGTCATCGAATTGATCGGCGGCGTGCTCGTGCTGATCGGCCTGTTCACGCGGGCGGCGGCGTTCGTGTTGTCGGGCGAACTGGCGTTCGCGTACTTCATCGGGCACGCGCCGAAAGGAAACTTCCTGCTGCCGCTATTGAATCAGGGCGAGCCGGCCGTGCTGCTGTCGTTCATCTATTTGTTCATCGCGGCGGCGGGGCCGGGCGCGTGGAGCATCGACCGGCGACGTCGAGCATTACTTCGGCCACTCGTCTAGCTCGTCGTTGAAGAGCGAAGCGACGATGCCGCGCAGCCACATCGTGCGCGCATCGTTGTGAAACTTGCGATGCCAGTGCTGCTTCAGATCGAAGCGGGGCAACGCGAGCGGCGGCTCGGCGAGCGTGATCGACGCATGCTCGGCGACATACGCGAAGCCGATCGCATGCGGCACCGTCGCGATCAGATCGGTGCGCGACAGGATGAACGGCAGGCTCATGAAGTGCGGCGTTTCGAGCACCGCGCGCCGGCGCACGCGTTCCTTGTCGAGATAATTCTCCAGCACTTCCTGGCTGCGGCCTTCCGCGCGCACGACCGCGTGGCCGCATTCCATGAAGCGTTCGAGCGTGAGCGGCTGGTTCGCGAACGGATGATCGCGCCGCATCAGACAGATGAACCGGTGCGAGAAAAGCCGCTGCTGAAAGAAGTTGTTGCCGCGCAAGTCCGGAAAGTAGCCGACCGCCAGATCGATATCGCCGGCTTCAAGCCCGCGCTCCACATCGCCATGCGACGCCGACACCGAGCGCAGATTCGCGTTCGGCGCTTCCTTCGCGAAGGCCTGCAAGAGGCGCGGCAGAAAGACGATCTCGCCGACATCGGAAAGCGCGATCGAAAACGTCTCCGTGCTCGTCGAAGGATCGAAGTGCTGCCGGTCGAGCAGGCCGCGTTCGATGCGCGCCAGCGCCTCGCGCGCCGCGGGCACGAGCGCGATGGTGCGCGGCGTCGGCTCCATGCCGCGCGAGGTGCGCACGAAGAGCGGATCGTTGAAGTACTCGCGCAGACGTGCGAGCGCGGTCGACACGCGCGGCTGACTCACCCCGAGCCGCTCGGCGGCGCGGCTCACGTTGCGCGTCTCCTCGATGGCGACGAGGTACGGAATCAGGTTGAGATCGAGATCGTTCATTTCGGAACCGCCGTCTCCTCGCGTCGATACGGCGTCATCCGCGCCGCGCGACCATGTCCGACACGCGCTGCGCCGCTTCCTGCAGCGGTTCGAGAAACGCCTTCACCATCTGCTTTGCGTTCTTGCGCTGCGCGTTGCCGCTGATGTTCAGCGCCGCGATCACGCGGCCTTGCCGGTCGCGGATCGGCGCGGACATCGAAATCAGTCCTTCCTCCAGTTCCTGATCGACGATTGCCCAGCCCTGGCGGCGCACCGCGGCGATGGCTTCCTTGAGCGCGCCCTTGTCGACGATCGTGCGCGGCGTGCGCGCGACGAGCGAACTCGCATCGAGCGCTTCGTCGAGGCGCACTTCGTCGAGCGCGGCGAGCAGGACGCGGCCCATCGACGTGCAGAACGCAGGCAGACGGCTGCCGATCGACAGATTCTGCGTGATGATCTTGTGCGTCGGCACGCGCAGCACATAGACGATTTCCGCGCCGTTCAGCACGGCCGCCGAGCAGCTTTCGTGCACTTGCTCGACGAGATCTTCCATTACCGGTTCGGCCAGATTCCAGAAGGGCATCGACGTCAGATAGGCGAAGCCGAGGTCGAGAATCTTCGGCGTCAACTGAAAGAGACGCCCGTCGGCCTCGACATACCCGAGCGCCTGCAGCGTCAGAAGGATGCGGCGCGCGCCGGCGCGCGTAAGGCCGGTGGCCGCCGCGACATCCGTCAGCGTCTGCGCGGGGCGGTTCGCATCGAACGAGCGGATGACAGCGAGCCCGCGCGCGAACGACTGCACGTAGGCATCGCCGGGGCGCGCCTGCGCGTCTTGCGGCTCGGCATCCGGATTGAGCGTGGCTGAATTCTTCATAAGGCCTGTGATGAAAGCGCGAACGGGCGGTCGAGGCGAAGTTCGAGCTCGGTGAAAACCCCCACTTCGCGCATGCTTCGTTGACACGACAACGAATGCGGGACTAACATGCCGATGTTCGCTAAACGAATCCATGTTCGCATGACGAACATTTCAGCGCAAGTGTGCTGACGAGCAGGTAAACCCCAGTTCGAGACAGACAGGAACGGCAATGATCAACAAGATTTTCGATTCGCTCGCCTCGGCCGTCGCCGACGTCCACGACGGCGCGACCATCATGATCGGCGGTTTCGGCACGGCGGGCATGCCGTCCGAGCTGATCGACGCGCTCATCGAGCAGGGCGCGCGCGGGCTCACGATCGTCAATAACAACGCCGGCAACGGCGACACGGGACTGGCCGCGCTGCTGAAGGCGAAGCGCGTGCGCAAGATCATCTGCTCGTTCCCGCGTCAGACGGACTCGCATGTGTTCGACGCGCTCTATCGCGCGGGCGAAATCGAGCTGGAACTCGTGCCGCAGGGCAATCTGGCGGAACGCATCCGCGCGGCGGGCGCGGGCATCGGCGGATTTTTCACGCCGACGGGCTACGGCACGAAGCTCGCCGAAGGCAAGGAAACGCGCGTGATCGACGGCCGGCACTACGTGCTCGAAGCGCCGCTGCACGCGGATTTCGCGCTCGTGAAGGCATATAAGGGCGATCGCTGGGGCAATCTGGTCTATCGTAAAACTGCGCGCAACTTCGGTCCGATCATGGCGAGCGCCGCGAAAACGGCCATCGTGCAGGTCTCGAAGGTCGTCGCGCTCGGCGAGCTGGACCCCGAAAACATCGTGACGCCGGGCATTTTCGTGCAGCGCGTCGTCGAAGTACCGCAAGCCGTGCATCAAGCCGAACTCGCCGCTTAAGGAAGGACGAAAAGCCATGAAGAAACTCACTCGTGACGAAATGGCCAAGCGCGTGGCCGCGGACATTCCCGAAGGCGCGTACGTGAACCTGGGCATCGGCGTGCCGACGCTCGTCGCCAATCATCTCGCGGCGGACCGCGAGATCTTCCTGCACAGCGAAAACGGCCTGCTCGGCATGGGCCCGGCGCCCGCCAAAGGCGAGGAAGACGACGAACTCATCAACGCAGGCAAGCAGCACGTCACGTTGCTGACCGGCGGCGCGTTTTTCCATCACGCCGATTCGTTCGCGATGATGCGCGGCGGCCATCTCGACTTCTGCGTGCTCGGCGCCTTCCAGGTTTCCGCGACGGGCGATCTCGCGAACTGGCACACCGGCGCGCCCGACGCGATTCCGGCTGTCGGCGGCGCGATGGATCTCGCGATCGGCGCGAAGCAGGTCTACGTGATGATGGAACTGCTCACCAAGCAGGGCGAGAGCAAGCTGGTCGACGCCTGCACGTATCCGGTGACGGGCGTCGCGTGCGTGAATCGCGTGTACACGGATCTCGCCGTGTTCGACGTGACGCCGGAAGGCTTCGTCGTGCGCGAAATCGTCGACGGCCTGTCGTTCGAAGAGTTGCGGAAGCTGGCCCAGGTGCCGCTGCAATACGCGCCGCTGACCGAAGCAGCCTGAGAGAATTCTGGAGACATTGAAGATGAAAGAAGCTTTCGTATGTGATGCCATCCGCACGCCGATCGGTCGTTACGGCGGTTCGCTGTCCTCCGTGCGCGCCGACGATCTCGGCGCCGTGCCGCTGCGCGCGCTGGTCGAGCGCAACAAGGAAGTGGACTGGGAAGCCATCGACGAAGTGATCTACGGCTGCGCGAATCAGGCGGGCGAAGACAACCGCAACGTCGCGCGCATGTCGGCGCTGCTGGCCGGTTTGCCGGTCGGCACGCCGGGATCGACGGTCAATCGCCTGTGCGGCTCGGGCATGGACGCGATCGGCGTCGCGGCCCGCGCGATCAAGGCGGGCGAGACGAGCCTGATGATCGCGGGCGGCGTCGAAAGCATGAGCCGCGCGCCGTTCGTGATGGGCAAGGCGACGAGCGCGTTCTCGCGTTCCGCAGAAATCCACGATACGACCATCGGCTGGCGCTTCATCAATCCGCTGATGAAGAAGCAGTACGGCGTCGATTCGATGCCGGAAACCGCCGAAAACGTCGCGGACGACTACAAGATCAGCCGCGCCGATCAGGACGCGTTCGCGCTGCGCTCGCAGCAGAAGGCGGCGCGCGCGCAAAAGGACGGCACGCTGGCGCAGGAAATCGTCGCGGTGACGATTCCGCAGAAAAAGGGCGATGCGCTCGTCGTCGACAAGGACGAGCATCCGCGCGAAACGAGCCTCGAAGCGCTCGCGAAACTGAAGGGCGTCGTGCGTCCGGACGGCTCGGTGACGGCGGGCAACGCGTCGGGCGTGAACGACGGCGCGGTCGCGATGCTGATAGCCGACGAGGAAAGCGCGAAGCGCAACGGCCTCACGCCGCGCGCGCGCATTCTGGGCTTGGCCACGGCCGGCGTGCCGCCGCGCGTGATGGGCATCGGTCCGGGTCCGGCCTCGCAGAAGCTGCTTGCGCGTCTCGGCATGACCATCGACCAGATGGACGTGATCGAGCTGAACGAAGCGTTCGCGTCCCAAGGTTTGGCGACGCTGCGCATGCTCGGCGTCGCCGATGACGATCCCCGCGTCAATCCGAACGGCGGTGCGATCGCGCTCGGCCATCCGCTGGGCGCGTCCGGCGCGCGGCTCGTCACGACCGCGAGCTACCAGTTGCATCGCACGGGCGGACGTTACGCGCTTTGCACGATGTGCATTGGCGTCGGCCAAGGCATCGCGATGATCATCGAGCGCGTCTGATCACATGTTTTCATCGACCGGACGTTTGACCGATCTCATTTGCGGCAACGCAGCCGCGAACGAGATCTGGTCGCCGCGCGCGACCGTGCAGGCCATGCTCGATGTCGAAGCCGCGCTCGCGCGCGCATCCGCGCGGCATGGCGTGATTCCGTCGGGCGCGGTGGATGCGATCGTCGCCGCCTGCGATGCCGATAACATCGACGCCGATGCGCTGATGACCGGCGCCGCGGCGGGCGGCAATCTCGCGATTCCGCTCGTCAAGCAACTGACGGCCGTCGTGAAGGCGCGCGACGCCGAAGCAGCCAAGTACGTGCATTGGGGCGCGACGAGTCAGGACATCATCGATACGGGCGTCGTGCTGCAATTGCGCGCGTTTCTCGATCTGATCGATGCGGATCTGCGCTCGCTCTCCGATGCGCTCGCCACGCAGGCGCAAGCCCACAAAAACACGCCGATGATCGGCCGCACCTGGCTTCAGCAGGCGCTGCCGATCACGCTCGGCCTGAAGTTCGCGCAATGGCTCGATGCAGTGACGCGTCATCGCGAGCGCCTCGGCGAACTGAGGTCGCGCGCGCTCGTGCTGCAATTCGGCGGCGCGGCGGGCACGCTCGCGAGTCTGCGCGACAAGGCCTTGCCGGTCGCGGCATCGCTTGCGCAGGACCTGAAGCTGGCGCTTCCCGCGTTGCCGTGGCACACGCAGCGCGATCGCATCGCGGAAACCGCGTCGTTTCTCGGCATGCTGACGGGCACGCTGGGCAAGATCGCGCGCGATGTCTCGCTGATGATGCAGACCGAGCTCGGAGAAGTCGCCGAACCGGCGGCCGCAGGCAAGGGCGGATCGTCGACGATGCCGCACAAGCGCAATCCAGTCGGCTGCGCGGCCGTTCTGACCGCCGCGACGCGCGCGCCGAATCTCGTCGCGACGATCTTCGCGGGCATG
The DNA here is from genome assembly GCF_023630905.1 of Caballeronia sp. ATUFL_F1_KS4A. Lineage (NCBI taxonomy): Bacteria > Pseudomonadati > Pseudomonadota > Betaproteobacteria > Burkholderiales > Burkholderiaceae > Caballeronia > Caballeronia sp. ATUFL_F1_KS4A. Next base: position 129,630 of record NZ_JALQEB010000003.1, read on the forward strand.
GTCCAGGAGCACGAGCGCGCGCTCGGCGGCTGGCAGGCCGAATGGGAAGCGTTGCCCGATCTCGCGCGTCTGACGGCGGGCGCGTTGTCGAACATCGTGGGCATCGTTCCGTCGATGGAAGTCAATGTCGAACGGCTCGCACGCAATCTCGACGTGACCAACGGACTGATTCTCGGCGAAGCGGTGATGCTCGCGCTCGGCGACGCAATCGGCAGGCTCGACGCGCACAAGCTCGTCGAAGGCGCGTCGAAGGCGTCGGTGGCGAACGGCACGTCGCTCTTCGACGAACTCTGCTCGAACGAAACCGTCACGCGTCATGTTTCGCAGGATCAACTGAAATCGCTGCTCGATCCGGCGAATTACGTCGGACAGGCGCAGGCGTTCGTCGATGCCGCCATCGCGAACGCTCACTCGAAATAAGCAGGAACACACAGGAGCGGTAAAAACATGCCTCTTGCCGAAGTCAACGGAACACGGATTCACTATCGCATCGACGCGACGGCGGGCGACAACGCGCCGTGGCTCGTGCTGTCGAATTCGCTCGGCGCCGATGTCTCGATGTGGACGCCGAACATCGAGGCGTTCGCCGCGCGCTATCGCGTCGTGCGCTACGACACGCGCGGCCACGGTCATTCGGACGTGCCGCCGGGCCCGTACACGATCGATCAGCTGATCGGCGACGTGATCGGCCTGATGGATCATCTGAAAATCGAGCGCGCGAACTACTGCGGCCTGTCGATGGGCGGGCTGACCGGCATCGGGCTGGCGGCGCGTCATCCGGAGCGCTTCTCGCGCGTGGTATTGTCGAACACCGCCGCGCTGATCGGCTCGGACGCCGTGTGGACGCCGCGCGCCGCGAAAGCGCGCGAGCCGGGCGGCATGCCCGCGCTGACCGACGCCGTGATCGCGCGCTGGTTCACCGCGCCCTTCATCGAGCGTGAGCAGCTCGAACTCGCGAATATCCGCGACGTGTTCCGCCACACCAACGGCGACGGCTACGCGTCGAACTGCGAGGCGATCCGCGACGCCGACCTGCGCGGCGAAGCGAAGACCATCGCATTGCCCGTGCTTGTGATTGCGGGCACGCACGATCTGTCGACGACGGCCGAGCAGGGCCGCGAGCTCGCGGGTTATATCGGCGGCTCGCGCTACGTCGAACTGGACGCGGCGCATCTGTCGAACATCGAAAAGCGCGACGACTACACGCGCGCCGTCCTCGACTTCCTCGGAGAATAAAGATGACCGACGACGAACGTTACGAAGCCGGGATGAAAGTGCGCCGCGCGGTGCTGTCCGACGCGCACGTCGACCGCTCGCTTGCAAACCGCACCGAGCTGACGACCGAATTCCAGAACTTCATCACGCGCTATGCGTGGGGCGAAATCTGGACGCGCGACGGCCTGCCGCGTCACACGCGCAGCCTCATCACGATCGCGATGATGGTCGCGCTCAATCGCAGCGAAGAACTCGCACTGCACTTGCGCGCCGCGAAGAACAACGGCGTCACGCAAGACGAGATCAAGGAAGTGCTGTTGCAAACGGCGGTCTACTGCGGCGTGCCGGCGGCGAATTCGGCGTTCCACCTCGCGCAGAAAATCTTCGACGAAGAGAGCAAGGCGTAGTCGCGACGCGGAACCGATAAAAACCGTCTCCGGGAAACCGGAGACGGTTTTTTCGTTTGCGGACTCAGAACGCGTAGAACGGTCCCGGTCCTGCGGGCGTCGGGCGTCCTGCGAGCGCCGTGAACACGCGCCGTCCGTAGAAGAAAGGCAAGCCCCAGTCGAAGAAGCCGCTCGCGGAGCCGGCGAGATTGTCGAAGGCGAAGTGGCCGGTGCCGAACAAGGCCGTCGATTGCGCGATGGTGAAGCTCACCGCGCTCTGCGCGCCGCTCGACGAACGGATCGTCGCGGCGATCGTCGTCGGCGTCGACGGGCAATACCACGCGCCGCACTTCGCGAGCGTCGCCGACGGGAAGAAGACGCCGTTCGATCCGCTATCGATGAAGCTCGAACCGTACTGGCTGCCGCCGAAATCCGTCGTGACGTAGCCGGACAGCGAACTCGCCTTGAGCACCGTGGCCGAGCCGAGCAGATTGTTCGACTGCGAGCCGATGCCGAAGGTCATCGTCCCCGTGACCGCCGATGCGCCGCTATCCGGCACGTCGGGCAGCTCGATCAGCACGCCGTTGTTGTCCGACGCGAAGTTCGCGACCGGATTGGTCACCTGCTGCGCGACCGCCAGCTTGCTCGCGGTGCAGTTGCCCGAGATGCAGCTGTAGTACCAGCGCGGCATCGCCGAGGTCGCGCATCCCGCGCCGCAGTCGGCGGTGAACGGTCCGACGCCGAGGATGCCGTTGCCGCGCAGGCTCGACGCGGAGAGCATCGGCAGGCCGGACTGGCTGCAGTCCTGCGCCGCGTTGCCTGCGGCGGAGTCGGCGATCAGTTGCACGGAAGTCGAGCGCGCGACCTGGCTCGCGAGCCGGACATCGGCCGTGCGGACCGCGCCCCACGTATAGCCTGAGCCGAACACGGCGCATTCCGCGATGATCGCGCTCTGGCTGCCGCCCGCGACGAGCGGCAACGCGATCGACGGACTGAGTGCGGACGCCAGCACTCTCAAGCCGTGCGAGCCGGTATCGACCTGAATGTCGTCGATGGTCTGGCATGTGTCCGTGCCCGGCACGCAGATCGTCACGCTGGTTTGCAGCATGTTGCGCGTGTTGGTCGGCGTGCTGGAAACATGGATGATCTGGACGTTGGGCGTCGTCGATTGCGCGACGGTCGTGCCGGTGGATGGGGACGACGCCGCGCTCGCGGGCGTCGCGGCGCTGGCCGTCTGGGGCGCGCTGGCCTGGTGAGGCGACGCGGCGGCGCTGCCGTTCGAGCCGCCGTCCGAACCTCCGCCGCCGCCGCAGGCGTGAAGCAGAACGCAAGTGCCGAGTGCGGCGATCGAGAGAAGGGCGCGTGGGTTCATGGCGGGCCTCTTACTGAATGTCCGTTGCGCTCACGCCCGGCGGCAGGGCGCTCGCAAGCCATGCGCGGCCGATGAATTCGCGCAGCCGCATGCGATTTTCGACGACGAGATCGCCCGCGGCGACATGCGCCGCATGCAGGCCCGCATCGCCGACCGACGCGCTCGCGCCTTGCCTGAACGTCTCGAAATGGCTGCCGAGCAGCGTGCGGACGTCCGGCATCGCCGGGCCGCGCCAGGACACCGCGTACACCGTGCCGCCCAATCGACATACTCACGCACGACGATGCCGTCGGCATCGGTCGTTTCGTGGAATTTCACGAGGCCGCTCTGCGCCTGATGCACGACATCGCCCTGCGATGCGCTCGACGCGCGCCCGGCGGCACCGAGCTGCGCGTGGGCATTAGCCGACGCGCCGATCGCCAGAATGGTCAGGCACGCGGTCGCGTAGTGAGGAATTCTGATTTTTCTCATGACGTTCTCTCCGTTAATTAGGACTCTTCTTATTTTCGAGATGCGATTTTAGGAGGAAGTCAGAAAAAACTGATACACATCGATGTTTCCGCGCGAAAGGGGCGGATGGGCGTAGGAGAAAAAGAAGTCGCTATGAATCAAAAGGTTACGCAGATCGAAAAGCCGAATTGCCGCTTTTCGCGATTGTCATAAATTGTCAATTCGATGCGGAGCGGCTTAAATGGAAGTTTGAGGCGCGCCTTTTGGCTGCGCGTAGTCTGCTTTCGTCATTGAAAGGCAACGTTTAATGGGCGCGCTGCGCAGCCTTGCCGGAAGCCGTCGTGACCTCTTTTTTGTCACGGCGCACGGCGGACCGGTAAAATAACGGGTTGATCCACGGAAGAACGCCCGTGGCGTAGCGGAAGGACTTCTCCAAATGACAGATTTTCGTGTAACGAAGCGGATGGCTGCGCTTTTCGCGGTGGCCGGAATCGTGGCGGGATGTGGCTCGTCCAATCCCAACGCGTTCAACTACAAGAGCGATCAGCGTTCGAAACAGGTGTCTCTCGCCGTGCCGCCGAACCTGCTCGACGAAGCGGCCGATCAGCGTTCATTGCCGCCGCAGGGCGGGCAGGCATCGCTGTCCGATCTGCAGCAGATTCAGAAAGTCGCACCGAACGCGCCCACGGTGGTTCCGCCGGTGTCGGGCATGCGCGTTCAGCGCGACGGCACCGAGCGCTGGCTCGTCGTCGATGGCAAGACGCCCGATCAGGTGTGGCCGCAGGTCCGCCGTTTCTGGCAGGAGCAGGGCTTTCTGCTCGTCGTCGATCAGCGCGACAAGGGCGTGATGGAAACGGACTGGAACGAAACCCATCCGCAGATTTCCGACGGCCTGATCCGCGACACGCTCGCCAAGGCAACGGGCAACTCGTATGTCACGGCCGAGCGCAACAAGTACCGCACGCGTCTCGAAGCGGCGCCGAACGGCGGCACGTATGTGTTCATCAGCCAGAAGGGCATGCGCGAGGCGCTGACCGGCGTGAACAATGACACGAGCCAGTGGCAGGCCCGCCCGAACGATCCCGCGCTCGAGAACGAATACCTCAAGCGCCTGATGTCCTCGCTCTCACTGGCCGACCAGCGGGCGGCTTCCGGCGGCGCAACGCCGCTCGACGCCCCGGCCGCCGGTGCTGCGGGCGCGCAAGCCGCGAAGGGCGGCGATGCGAAGGCGGCGTCGGTCGCGGCGCAGAACGCCGCGTACGCGGGCAATTCGCCGATCCGCAACGAAGTCGTGCCCGAGGCCGCATCGTCGCAACTGACCTTGCCGGAAGCGTACGACCGCGCGTGGTTGCGCGTGGGCATCGCGCTCGATCGCGCCAACTTCACGGTGGACGACCGCGACCGCAGCAAGGGCGTCTATTACGTGCGCTACGTCGATCCGACGGACAAGTCGTCGGCGGAACAAGGCTTCTGGAGCCAGGTGTTCCACGGCCGCAAGGAAATGAAGGCGAAGCAGTATCAGGTCAACGTGCGCGCCGTCACCGAGCAGCAAACGCGCGTGGCGATCGTCGACGACAAGGGCGAAGTCGATTCGTCGCCGCAAGCTCGCCAGATCATGGCGCTGCTCGCCGACCAGATCAGCTGATCGTTTTCCGCGCCGATCCCCAGAAACCGCCTCCTTCGCGAGGCGGTTTTTTTACGCTGCCGATGCCGCCGCCAAGCGCGCAAACGATTTTTTCAGCGCGCACGGAAATGCGAGCGACGCGTAAATATTGCGCAGACAATTCTTTCTATCGGGAAATGTGCGCAAAAGCTTATAGAAATGAACGCCCGGACAGTACATTGCATCAGTGGCGTAAATCACCCGCCGGAAGTTCCACGAAGCGCGCGTATCACGCACGTTGTACCTGACAAACAGACGATTGGTTCGCGCTGCGCGAACCCCGATGGCCCCGTCGCCTATCCTCGTAGGGCGACGGTTTTTGCCCGCGTTTCTCTTGGAACGCGGGCTTTTTCTTTGGCTTGCAGATCGGGCGTTTTCGGCGACATGCGCGATGCGCGGTTATGCTCGTGCTTCCATCGTTCAAGTAAGAAAGGAGAAGCTCATGTCGGAAGTTGCCGTCGTCGCGATCTTTGTTGCCAAACCGGGCAAGGAAGAGGAACTGAGGGAAGTGCTGGAAGCGAACGTCGAGCCGACGCGCAAGGAGGCGGGTGCGCTGCAATACGACTTGCACCGCGACCTGAAGGAGCCGCGGCGCTTTATCTTCGTCGAGCGCTGGGAGAGCGAGGCCGCGCTCGCGAAGCACGGCGAAACGGCGCACATCCAGACGTTCCGCGCCAAATCGCCGGACTTGTGCGAGCACGGCGAAGTCCGTGTCGCGAGCAAGATTCTCTGACGGACCGGACAGCGCTTTTAATGCGTTTCTTGCGGGACGTCGAGGATCAGGATGATGGTCCAGTCGGCGTCGCCGTCGTGATGATACTGGCGCTCCGCGACGATGAACGGCTGCTGCTTGCCGGACGGTCCGAGGAACAGCACGTCGCCTTCCATCGGCAGGCATTCGACGGGCGGCAGCGCCAGATACGAGTCCTTGTTCGCGTTGCGCGGCATCAGTTTTTCGATCTTGCGCGATGCCGCTTCGGTCCATTCGATATCGAGCTGGATATTGCTCATGCTGTCGTTCGCACGATGAGTGCGCTCCACGGTTGAATCGTTGAAAAGACGATGCGCAATGTAGCACACGCCGTGCGCGATCCATGCGGCGTGCCAGACGAAAAAACGGCCCGAAGGCCGTTTTCCGTTCGTGCGCGAGACGGCACGAAACGCTCAAATTTCCTCGTACAGCGGCAGCGTCAGAAACTCGGTGAAGTGCGCCGAAGTCGACATTTCCTCGAAGATTTTCGCCGCGCGTTCGTAGGGCTTCGTGTCCGCGCCCGACGCGCTGACCGCCTGCTTCACCTTCTCCAGTTCGTCGATGGTGATCTCGCGCACCATCGATGCCGTGACCTTGCGGCCGTCGTCGAGCTTGCCCTTCGGCGAGCGGATCCATTGCCACACCTGCGAGCGCGAGATTTCGGCGGTCGCGGCGTCTTCCATCAGATTGTGGATCGGCACGCAGCCATTGCCCGCGAGCCATGAACCGAGATAGTGGACGCCGACGTTCACGTTGTTGCGCAAGCCCGCTTCGGTGATCGGCTCTTCCGGACGGAAGTCGAGCAGATCGTGCGCCGTCACCTGCACGTCGGTGCGCTGCTTGTCGATCTGGTTGGGCTTGTCGCCGAGCACCTTCACGAACTCTTCCATCGCGACCGGCACGAGGCCCGGATGCGCGACCCAGCCACCGTCGTAGCCGTCGGAGGCGTCGCGCGCCTTGTCGGAGCGCACGCCGCCCATCGCTTTGTCGTTCGCGGCCGGATCGTTCTTGATCGGAATCAGCGCCGACATGCCGCCGATCGCCGGCGCATTGCGTTTGTGGCATGTCTTCAAAAGTTCGAGCGCATAGGCGCGCATGAAGGGCGACGTCATCGTGATCTTCGCGCGGTCGGCGAGGCAGAAGTCCGTGTCGTTCTTGAACTTCTTGATCGCCGAGAAGATGTAATCCCAGCGGCCCGCGTTGAGACCCGAGCTATGCTCGCGCAGCTCGTACAGGATTTCGTCCATCTCGAACGCGGCGAGAATCGTTTCGACGAGCACCGTCGCGCGAATCGTGCCGCGCGGGATGCCGATGGCCTCCTGCGCCGCGACGAAAATGTCGTTCCACAGACGCGCTTCGAGATGGCTTTCCATCTTCGGCAGATAGAAGTACGGACCGCTGCCGCGCGCGATCAACTCCTTCGCGTTGTGAAACAGGAAGAGCGCGAAATCGAAGATGCCGCCCGACACGCGCTCGCCATCGACGGTGACGTGCTTTTCGTCGAGATGCCAGCCGCGCGGACGCACGATCAGCGTCGCGATCTTGTCGTTGAGCTTGTACGACTTGCCGTTCTGTTCGAGCGAAATCGTACGGCGCACGGCTTCCTTCAGATTGACCTGGCCGACGATCTGGTTGTCCCAGTTCGGCGCATTCGAATCCTCGAAGTCGGTCATGTAGGAATCCGCGCCGGAGTTGAGCGCGTTGATGATCATCTTGCGCTCGACCGGACCGGTGATCTCGACGCGACGGCATTGAAGATCTGCCGGCAGCGGCGCGACCTTCCAGTCGCCTTCGCGGATCGATTTCGTTTCTTCGAGGAAGCTCGGGCGCTCGCCCGCATCGAGACGCTTCGTGCGCTCGACGCGCGCCGCGAGCAATTGCTGGCGGCGCGGCTCGAACTGGCGATGCAGCGACGCGACGAACGCGAGCGCTTCGGGCGTCAGGATGGTCTCGTAGCCGGGCTTGATATCGGCTGAGATGGCCATGCCTTTCGGAAGCGAAAGCGGATTCGATGGATGCGTCATGGTTTTCTCCTTGGTCGGTCAGACGGTTTTGCTAGTGGTTGTGCGTGAAGCGTTGCGCTGCCTGCTTTTCGGCTGCGTGATCCGGCGAGAGTTGGCGACGGCGCGCACCGCGCCGCCTTCGATGAAAGCGATGAGATCGGCCATGCCGCGGCCGCTGCCGTGCGGCGCGACGCCCAGTTCCTCGGGCGGCAGCGCGGCGCGGTTGATCCAGAAAGTCGTGTAGCCGAACCATGTTGCGCCGGCGACCTTCCAGCCGTTGCTCGACGCGAATACGATGTCGCGCGCGCTGGCGTCGAAGGCTCGGGTGCCGAGCGCGTAGGCGGCGGGCGCGGGCTGGTAGGCGCGCGCTGCATCGACCGACAGAACGTAATCGAAGAGGCCGCTCATGCCGGCGCTTTTCACGGCGATGTCGAGCATCGGCGGATTGCCGTTCGACAAAATCGCGAGCGGAATGGCGAGGCCGTCGCGCAACGATCTGAGCGCGGGCAGCGTGTCGGGGAACGCGGAAAGGCACGCGTATTCGTCCATCAGGCGCTTCTCGGCGGCGCTCGTGAGCGCATCGGCGAGGTTCAGGCGTGCAGCCGCGTGGCGCAGCGCATCGATCGTGACTGTCCAGAACGGCTCGTAGTGCGCGCCCGACGGATCGGCGAGCGTGCGCAGTTGCGTGTACTCGATCTGCTTGCGGCGCCAGAGCTTCGAGAGTGCGTCGCCGTGGCCGGGAAAGAGCTGCTCGGCCGCCGCGACGACCGAGTGGACGTCGAAAAGCGTGCCGTAAGCGTCGAAGATGACTGCGCGGGGGAGCTTGGACAACTCGCGGGAAAATTCGCTGGACGATGCGTGTGTCGTTATGGCCGACATAGCCTTGCGCTCCGTTTAGAGGTCGGAATCGATTGTATTCGTGATCTAAGTGATGGAAAAAGCACCGCAGCATCACTTGATCTTTTACTTTTACTTACCTAATCTGTGGTTCAACACCGATATTGACGACGAACGCGCATGGATCGATTCAAGCAGATAGAAACCTTCGCTTCGGTCGCGGCGAAGGGCAGCCTGTCGGCGGCGGCACAGGCGGAGGGCATCGCGCCGGCCGTCATCGGACGCAGGCTGGATGCGCTCGAAGAGCGGCTCGGCGTGAAGCTGCTCGTGCGTACGACGCGCCGAATCACGCTGACCTTCGAAGGCTCCGCGTTTCTCGAGGACTGCCAGCGCATCATCAACGACATGCAGAACGCGGAGGCGAGCGTCTCGGCGGGCGGCGTGAAGGCGAGCGGGCATTTGCGCGTCTCGGCGCCGGCGGGCTTCGGACGGCGTCACGTCGCGCCGCTCGTGCCGAAGTTCACGACCTTGCATCCGGACGTTTCCGTGAGTCTCGATCTGACCGACCGCATGGTCGATCTCGTCAACGAAGGCTTCGACTGCGCCGTGCGTCTCGGCGAGTTGCCGGATTCGTCGCTCGTCTCGTTGAAGCTCGGAGAGAACCGGCGCGTGTGCGTCGCGTCGCCGGAGTATCTGGAAAAACGTGGCGAGCCCGCCGATCTCGCCGCCCTCGCGCATCACAATTGCCTGGCACTCGGCGCGTCGGCGAATCAGCAGCGTGGCTGGGTGTTCGAGCAGGACGGCAAGGTTGTCACGATCAAGGTTTCCGGCACGATGGAATGCTCGGACGGCGCCGTGCTGCACGAATGGTGTCTCGAAGGCCGCGGTCTCGCGTGGCGCTCGTGGTGGGAAGTCGGCGATGACATCGACGCTGGCCGCCTCGTCAGCGTGCTCGATGCGTACGCCGCGCCGCCGATCGGCATTCACGCGGTGTTTCCGCAAAGGCGGCATCTGCCGTTGCGCGTGCGATTGTTTCTCGATTTGCTCAAACATACCTATAACGCGACGGGATATTGGGGTTGACTGCGAGCCGGTGAAAGCTTCGGAATCCTATGCGCGGCGTCGCATCGCCGCGCGGGTACATCGAAATTGCTCTGCGCCGGCGCCCGTTACTACAATGGAATCACGCACCATCAACTTACGGGGGAGGACGCCATGTTCAAACACATCCTCGTGCCGACCGACGGCTCGGAGCTATCGCAAAAGGCCATCGACGGCGCGATCGATCTTGCGCAATCCGTCGGTGCGCGCATCACGGCTTACGCGTGCCTGCCTCAGTATCCGTATTCGCCATTCGCCGATGTCGCCGTCGAGCCGCCCGACGATTTTCACGCCCGCGCCGAGAACGAAGCACGCGAACATCTGCGCGCGGTCGAGCGCGCCGCGGAAAGCGCCGGCGTGCCCTGCACGAGCGTGACGAGCATCGACGCCGCGCCGTATATCGGCATCATCGAGGCGGCGGAGCAAAACGGTTGCGACGTGATCCTGATGGCGTCGCACGGACGGCGCGGTCTCGGCAGTCTGCTGATCGGCAGCGAAACGCAGCGCGTCCTGACGCATACGAAGATTCCGGTGATCGTGTATCGCTAGCGAGCGGCGTTCCCCGGCGCGTGGCTGCGCGCGCCGGGACCGCCGCTTCTTTTCACCACTCTCCCTGATTCGCCTGCTGAAGCCGTATTACGCGACCTTCTTGTCGAAGAACTGCTCGTCTTCGGTCGAGCCGTGCAGGGCGGTCGTCGATGCTTCCTTCTCGACCGTCTGCGTGACCGCGTCGAAGTAGCCGGTGCCCACTTCGCGCTGGTGCTTGACGGCCGTGAAGCCCTTGTCGGCGGCGGCGAATTCGGCCTGCTGCAATTCGACGAACGCGCTCATCTGCGAACGGGCGTAGCCGTGCGCGAGGTTGAACATCGAATAGTTCAGCGCGTGGAAGCCGGCCAGCGTGATGAACTGGAACTTGTAGCCCATCGCGCCCAGTTCGCGCTGAAACTTGGCGATGGTCGCGTCGTCCAGATTCTTCTTCCAGTTGAACGACGGCGAGCAGTTGTACGACAGCATCTTGCCGGGGAATGCCTTGTGGATCGCCTCGGCGAACTTCTTCGCGTATTCGAGATCCGGCTTGCCCGTTTCGCACCAGACGAGATCGGCGTAGGGCGCGTAGGCGAGGCCGCGCGAAACTGCCTGCGCGAGACCCGGCTTCGTGCGGAAGAAGCCTTCCACCGTGCGCTCGCCGGTGAGGAACGGCTTGTCATTGTCGTCGATGTCGGACGTGACGAGATCGGCGGCTTCGGCGTCCGTGCGGGCGATGAGCACCGTCGGCACGCCGCACACGTCCGCGGCCAGCCGCGCGGCCGACAGCTTCGCCACATTCTCGCGCGTCGGCACGAGCACCTTGCCGCCCATGTGACCGCATTTCTTGACCGACGCCAGTTGGTCCTCGAAGTGCACGCCCGCGGCGCCGGCTTCGATCATCGCCTTCATGAGTTCGAACGCGTTCAGCACGCCGCCGAAACCCGCTTCGGCATCGGCGACGATCGGCGCGAAGTAATCGATATAGCCTTCATCGCCTGGATTCTTGCCTTCCGACCATTGAATCTGATCGGCGCGGGTGAGCGTGTTGTTGATGCGCTTCACGACGAGCGGCACCGAATTCGCCGGATACAGCGACTGGTCGGGATACATTTCACCCGCGACGTTGGCATCTCCCGCCACTTGCCAGCCCGACAGATAGATCGCCTTGAGGCCGGCCTTGACCTGCTGCATCGCCTGATTGCCGGTCAGCGCGCCGAGCGCGTTGACGAACGGCTCGTCGTTGATCGATGCCCACAGCCGTTCGGCGCCGCGTCGCGCGAGCGTGTGCTCCGGCTGCACCGAGCCGCGCAGACGCACGACGTCATCCGCCGAGTAGCCGCGCTTGATGCCCTTCCAGCGCGGATCGGTTTCCCATTGCTGCTGGAGTTGCTGGGCTTGTTGTTGACGTGAGGTCATGGCGAATCTCCCTGAGACTGGACTGATGTTCCTGAATCGCATGAGCGGCGCCGAATCGGCGTTCTGCGTTTGCTCAACTCTTATATAAGAGTCTAGGCTAATGCGATTTTCCGAAACACCTCTCTGACAGAGATTTCGAGTTTATTTTCCTTGTTAAAAATCAACGAGATACGATCGGAATATCGTATTGCGGAACGGCGTTTTCTATCTTGCAACCGCCGGTTTTGTGCCGCGCAGCACCGCTTTTGCGACGCAAAAGAGCATTGCGCATGGTGAAATATGGCGACGGGGCGAAAAAAAAACCGATGCACGAGGCATCGGTTTTTCTTTTCGCAACGGGGAAGCGGTATCAGGAACCGCTTCCCGCAAGCAGCTTAGCTGCCGCGGCGCGGGGCGCGCGGGCCGTCGTTACGGCGTGCGCTGTAGCCGTCGCGCGAGCCGTAGCCGCCTTCGCGATTGCCACCGCGATAGCCGCCGTCGCTGTTGCCGCCACGGTAGCCGCCATCGCTGTTGCCGCCGCGATAACCGCCGCCATCGCGATAACCGCCTTCGCGAGAACCTGCATTCGACTTGTTGCCATAACCGCCGGCGTTGCCCGGACCGTAACCACGGCCACTGCTGCCGCCGCCGCCATTGCCACCGAAGCGACGGCCACCGCCGTTACCGCCCGGACGGCCACGGCCGCCGCCGAAACCACCCTTCGGCGGCGCCTTGCGCGGTTCGAAGCCTGCGACGACGTTCACCGGCAGCGGCGCGCGCACGAAACGCTCGATGCGCTTCAACGCGCCCATTTCGGCGTAGTGCACGAGGCTCACCGCCGTGCCGCTGCGGCCAGCACGGCCGGTACGGCCGATACGGTGCACGTAGTCTTCCGCGAACTTCGGCAGGTCATAGTTGAAGACGTGCGTGATACCCGGAATGTCGATGCCGCGCGCGGCGACGTCGGTCGCGACCAGCACGCGCACGCGGCGCTCGCGCAGCGCGCGGATCGTCCGGTTGCGCGCGCCTTGCGGCAGATCGCCGTGCAGCGCGGCGGACTCGAAGCCCGCGTCGGCGAGACGGTTGGCGATCAGATCGGCGTCGCTCTTCGTCGCCGTGAATACGATCGCCTGATCCAGGCCTTCGCCGCGCAGCAGATGATCGAGCAAGCGGTCCTTGTGATCGCGGTCATCGACGTAATGCACGGTCTGCGCGATGTTGCTCTTCGCTTCGAGCTTCTGGACGATCTCGATGCGCTCCGGATCCTTCAGCAGCCGGCCGGTCAGCGACGTGATCTTGCTGTCGATGGTCGCGGAGAAGAGCAGCGTCTGACGCGAGGCGGGCGTCGCGTCGACGATCGTCTCGATGTCTTCGATGAAGCCCATGTCGAGCATGCGATCGGCTTCGTCGAGCACGAGCATGTTGAGTTCCGACAGGTCGATGCGGCCGCGTTCCAGATGGTCGATCAGGCGGCCCGGCGTCGCGACGAGAATCTCAGGGTTCTTCGCGAGGAGCATGAGCTGCTGGCCGTACGCGACACCGCCCAGAATGCTGACGGTGCGCAGGCGGCGCAGATGCTTGCCGTACGTGGTCGCGGCGGTGGAAACCTGCATCGCGAGTTCGCGCGTCGGCGTGAGCACGAGCAGCTTCGGGCGCGCGATCGGCTGCGGACGGCGGCCACGCGCTGCGTTCGGGTCGCGCGGCGCGCGCGGCTGTTGCGCTTCCAGCTTTTGCAGTTGCGCGAATTTTTCGATGGCGGGCAGCATGAACGCGGCCGTCTTGCCCGAACCGGTCGGGCTGGAGACGAGCAGATCGCGGCCGGCGAGCGCGGCGGGAATCGCGCGCTGCTGCACGGGCGTCGGGGATTCGTAGCCCGCAGCGGTCAGCGCGGACACGATATCGGCGGAAAGGCCGAGCGATTCGAAAGTGGGGCCGGCGGGCTTGTCGGCGGGTGCGTCGGTGGCCGGGGTATCGGCCGAGGGGGTGATGCCAATGTTTGCTGCGAGATTGTCCAACGGGCTAGCGGTGAAGCTCGAAGTCATGTCGATCCTTGAAACGAGGAATAAGGCGTCGGCGCCAATCGGCATACCCAGGTCGTTGGATTCAGCGAGCGAAGAAACAGCGAGCAAATCGAAAAACGTAGGCTACTCGCGCGAACGTGCGGCGAGTATCTTTGTTAGAAGCTGTATCGGATACGGCAGGCTCGATCGTTCCGAAGAGAACGACGGGCGCTGACGTCAGCCTGATGCATGACGGGCCGAGAAACGTGCTGCGCGCAAATGCGACGCAAAGGCCTGGCAGGAAGGGGACAGTTTCTAAACTGGATTGGAGCGAAACGCTACGAAGCGCCTTGCTGCGTGGGACTTGCCGGAAGGCTCGCCACCCGCAATCGAGCGCTGACCGCTAGTATATCGGAATTTGCTGCACTGCGCCACATTTTGACGCATCGCCGCGCCATCTTCGGGCATCGGACGGCGCGGCCGGTCCGCTGGAACTGGCCGACGCCGGCCGGAACCTCAGGCCGCCTCGCCCCGCTTGAGCGATTCGACGAGTTCGACGTAGCGTGCCTTGGCGTCGTCGGCGGGCGTGCCTTGCAGCGCGGCCCACGCTTCGTATTTGTATTTGCCGGCGATATCCGTGAAGCCCGGCTTTTCGCCTTGCACGTCGCCGATGCTCGCCTGCTTGAAAAGCGCATAAAGCCGCAACAGCGTGAGATTGCCGGGACGCTCGGGCAGTTGAGTGACGTCGGACTGGGCTTGGGCGAATTGCTGATCGATGTCGGTCATGCGTTCTCCGTTGTTATCGAGATGGACCGGACGATCTTAGCAAGCGAGACACGCGAGCCCGGTCGAGGCTTTCCTCCAACCGAGGACGCCTTCCAGACGCCTTGCGGACGCGAATTGGATCGACCGCGTATCGCCGATCACGCGAATCCGGCGCATGTCCCGCATTACAATACCGGCTATGACACGCACCGTTTTGCTCGCCCTCGACACCTCGACGGAATTTTGCTCCGTCGCGCTCCTGCTCGCCGACAGCGCTTTCGCCGCCACTCCGAACTCCGCCGCGCCTCAATACGTGAACGGCGACACGCGCGTGTGGTTTCGCCACGAGGCGACCGGCGCCGTGTCGAGCACGCGCCTTTTGCCGGCCGTGCGCGAGCTTTTCGCCGACGCCGGGCTCGCGCTCGCCGACTGCGCGGCGATCGCATTCGGCGCGGGCCCGGGCTCGTTCACCGGCTTGCGCACGGCGACAGGCGTGGCGCAAGGCCTGGCGTTCGGTTTGAACGTGCCGGTCGTGCCGGTGAGCACGCTGCTCGCCTGCGCGGAGCACGCGCGCCTGAACGATCCGTCGATCCCGGCGCGCGTGCTAGCGGCGCTGGACGCCCGCATGGATGAAGCGTACTGGGCCGATTTCGAATTCGATGCCGCCGCCGGCGACTGGCGCACGCTGCATCCGGCCGCGCTCGATGCGCCCGGCGCGCTGCCTCTGCCCGACGTGCCGTTCGCGCTCGCGGGCAACGCCGCGTCCGCATTCGGCGATCGTCTGCCGGCGCTCGCCGCCGCCGCGCGTGTCGATCGCGAGGCGCTGCCGCACGCGTTGCCGGTCGCGCTCATCGGCTTGCGGGACTGGCGGGCTGGGCGCGCGGTCGCACCCGAACACGCCGCGCCCGAATATGTGCGCGACAAGGTCGCACAGACGACGGCCGAACGCATGCAGGCTCGCGAGGAGGCGCTTCGGTGAGCGGCGTGCTGCTGGCCGATCGGTATCTCACACCGATGACGGAAGCGGACCTCGACGAAGTCGCCGCGGTCGAAAAGCTCGCCTACGAGTTTCCGTGGAGCCGCGGCAATTTTCAGGATTCGCTGCGCAATGGCTATTTCGGCGTGTGTCTGCGCCATGTGACCGGCACGCTGATCGGCTATTGCGTGCTGATGCCCGTCGTCGACGAGATGCATCTGCTCAATCTGTGCGTCGCACCGTCTGCGCAGCGGGCGGGGGCGGGTCTGACGCTTCTGCGCGAAGCGGTCCGCATCACGCGCGCGGAGAAGCTCGAAGGCGTGCTGCTCGAAGTGCGGCCGTCCAATCCGCGCGCGATCCAGCTCTACGAGCGTTTTGGCTTCGCGGCCATCGGACGCCGCAAGAACTATTACCCCGCGCGGCATCGCTCGCGCGAGGACGCAATCGTCATGCGTCTGTCGTTTACGGAGGAGACTGCGCATGGCGCTCGATGAAATGCTGATCGAAGAGTTGGGAATCGGGCCGGTCTGGGTACGGCGTGGGCTTGCGCCCGCGCCGAAGGTCGAGGAAGAGCGCACGCCTGAAGCGATCGCCACGATGGCGGAAGCACCCGCGCCCGTCGTCGTCGACATGCGGCCGGAGCCGAAGCCGCTCCAGTCCGCACAGCCCGAATCCGACGCGCCGCCGCTCGACGCCTACGACGATCTCCCCTGGACCGACGAAACGCCGCTCCATGTCGAGCCCGCCACCGCGGAAGCCCCGAGCGACATCCACACGCTCGGCTGGGATGCGCTCGCCGAACGCGTCGCGAACTGCGAGCGCTGCCGTTTGTGCGAGCGCCGCACGAACACGGTCTTCGGCGTCGGCGATCGCGAAGCCGACTGGATGCTGATCGGCGAAGCGCCGGGCGAGAACGAGGACAAGCAAGGCGAGCCGTTCGTCGGCCAGGCGGGCAAGCTGCTCGACAACATGCTGCGCGCGCTCACGCTGTCGCGGCAGACGAACGTCTATATCGCGAATGTCATCAAGTGCCGGCCGCCCGGCAACCGCAATCCCGAGCTCGACGAAGTCGCGCGCTGCGAGCCGTATCTGCAACGGCAGGTCGAACTCGTGAAGCCGAAGGTCATCGTCGCGATGGGACGCTTCGCCGCGCAGAGTCTGCTGAAGAACGAGGCGAGCATCGCATCGATGCGCGGACGCGTGCACGAGTATCGTGGCGTGCCGGTGGTCGTCACGTATCACCCGGCTTATCTGCTGCGCAGCCTGCAGGACAAGTCGAAGGCGTGGGCCGATCTCTGCCTCGCGCGCAATACGTATCGCGAGGCGCTCGCCGCGCTCGGCGTCGAGCAAGGAGCAGAGAAGGGCGGCGTCTGATGACGGCCCGGGCGAGCGATCTCACGCGTCTCGTCGATCGTTTCGGCGACGTCACGGTTCGCGATCTCGCCTGGCTTCTGTTCGCTCCCGATCTGCTGCGCGAAGGCGACGCCGCGCTCGCGCATCCGTTCGCGTCGACAGCGGAGCGCGACGCGACGCTCGTGTGGCTGAAGGCGCTCGATGCCGCGCCGCAGCCGCTGCACGATCACGCGCGCGATCCGAAGTTCACGCGCCTCGGCATCTACGCCGAGAGCCTCATCCGCTTTTTTCTCGAGCACGGTCCGGCGGCGCGCCTCATCGCGGCGAACGTGCCGTTGCGGCAACAGCGGCGCACCATCGGCGAATGCGATTTCCTGCTCGAATCGGCGGATGGCGCGCGGCTGCACTGGGAGCTGGCGGTGAAGTTCTACCTGCATATCGACGATAGCGACGGCGATGCGGCGCGCGCGGCGCGTCTGTCGAACTACGTCGGGCCGAATCTGCAGGATCGCTTCGATATCAAGCACGAGCGGCTTCTCACGCATCAACTGGCGCTGACGCGGCGCGCCGAGTTCGCGTTGCTCGGCTTCGACGGTCCGTGGCAGGCGCAGTTGTTCATCAAAGGCCGGCTTTTCTATCACGGGCACGGCGGCGACGAGGTCGTGCCCGCGCGCGAAATAGGGGAGCACCATCTGCGCGGATGGTGGCTGACGGCGTCGGAATGGCGCGACGCGCGCTCGAATGCGTCGGACGATGAGCGCGCGTGGGTCGTGCAGCCGCGCATGGCGTGGCTCGCGTCGCGGCGGCTCGATGCGGATTCCGCCGAAACGCTGATCGCGGAATCGGATGCGATTCGCGCGCGTCTCGAAGGCACGATCGCGCCGACGATGGTTGCCGCCTACGCGCGCGACGAAGCGGGAAATTTCGTGGAGGAATCGCGAGGCTTCATCGTGCCGGACGACTGGCCGGAGCGCGCGCGGGCGTTCGCCGCGTCGGCGGAGTGATCACCGGCTGATCACCACCAGCGGAAAAAATGATGCACCGGACCGACGCCATGACCGACGTCGAGCCGCACGCTCGCTTCGATCGCGCCGGTCAGATAGCGCTTAGCCTCGGCGGTCGCGCTCGCAAGATCGTCGGTTTGCGGAATCAGCGCCGCGATCGCCGACGACAGCGTGCAGCCCGTGCCGTGCGTGTTCTTGAGCGGCACGCGCGCGCCGCCGAGCCTCAGTGCGCCCGCCGCCTCGATCAGCCAGTCGGGACTGTCGTTCGATGCAAGGTGGCCGCCTTTCATCAGCACGGCCCGCGCGCCGAGCGCGCGCAAGGCTTCGCCCTGACGGACCATCGCGTCTTCGTCGGCGGCGCTTTCTTCGCCTAACAGCGCCGCCGCTTCCGGCAGATTCGGCGTGACGAGCGTCGCGAGCGGCAGCAATTCGTCGCGCAACGCGACAACGGCTTCCGGCGCCAGCAGCGCGTGATTGCTCTTCGAGATCATCACGGTGTCGAGCACAACATGTTTCGGCCGATGGCGCTTGAGCGCCTCGGCGACCGCGCGCACGATGCCCGCGTTCGCCAGCATGCCGATCTTCACGGCATCGATGCGGATGTCGTCGAACACGGCGTCGAGCTGCGCCGCGATGAACGCGGGCTCCGGCGCGTGAACGGCTGTCACGCCGCGCGTGTTTTGCGCGGTGAGCGCCGTGATGACGCTCGCGCCGTACGCGCCGAGCGCGGAGAACGCCTTCAGATCGGCCTGAATGCCCGCGCCGCCGCCCGAGTCGGAGCCGGCGATCGTGAGGACGTTCGGAATGGTTTTCGTGATTGCCATGAGCTTAGATGCGTGACTGTGCGATGGTCGCGGCAAGCGCCGAGGCCGCCGTGCGCGGATCGGCCGCCTTGCAGATCGCCGACACCACCGCGAGACCGGCCGGCTTCGCGCGCATGACGTCTGCGGCGTTATGCGCCTGAATGCCGCCGATCGCGACGGTCGGCACATGCGCGGCCGCGCAGATTTCAGCGAGACCCTCGATGCCGCAGGGCGTGGAGGCGTCGGTCTTGGTCGGCGTCGCGTACACCGGACCCGCGCCGAGATAATCGACGACGCCCGCGCGTTTCGCCGCGTCGGCGGTTTCATCGAGATTCGATACCGACAGGCCGATCAGCGCGTCCGGCCCGAGCAGTCGGCGCGCGACATCGGCGGGCAGATCGCGCTGGCCGATATGCACGCCATCCGCGCCGACAGCCAGCGCGACATCGACATGATCGTTGACGACGAACGGCACGCCGTGCGCGCGCGTGATCGGCAGCAGATCGCGCGCGAGATCGAACCACGCGCGCTTGTGCCACTCGGGCGCGCGCAGTTGCACGATGGTCGCGCCGCCTTCGAGCGCGGCGCGCGCGACACGAACCGCCGCGTCATGACCGCCGCACTGCACGGGATCGAGCACGAGATAGAGCGAGAGATCGAACGAAGCGCGCATGTCAGCCGGCAACGATGTCGCGCTGCACGAGCGTCTTGCCGAACGCGGCTTCATCGAGCGATGCGAGCCGGTCCAGATACGCGACGGCGAAGCTGCCGGGCAGCGCGGCGTCGCGCGCGGCGAGTTCCCCCGCGATGGTCGAATAGGCGATGGCGGCGACGGTCGCGGACCAGAACGCGTCGCGATCCGGCGCCGCGCCGACGAACGCGGCCACCGTCGCGGACAACGCGCAGCCGACGCCCGTCACGCGCGTCATCAAGGGCGAGCCGTTCGACATCGCGATGACGCGGCGGCCATCGGTCACGTAATCGGTCTCGCCCGTGACCGCGACGACGGCCTGCGTCTTCAGCGCGAGCACCTGCGCGGCGTCGAGCGCGGCATCGGTGGCGGCGGTGCTGTCGACGCCGCGTCCGCTCGCTGCGCCCCCCGACAAGCTGATGATCTCCGACGCGTTGCCGCGGATCACCGCAGGCTTCGCATCGAGCAGATCGAACGCAAATTCCGTGCGAAACGCGAGCGGCCCGACCGCGACCGGATCGAGCACCCACGGCGTGCCCGCGCTGTTGGCGGCCTCGACGGCGGCGCGGATCGCGCGGCTCTGCGGCACGTCGAGCGTGCCGAGATTGACCGACAGCGCATTGGCGACGGCCGCGAATTCGCCGACTTCCTCGCGCGCGACGACCATCGCGGGCGCGGCGCCGATCGCGAGCAGCACGTTCGCGGTGAAGTTGGTGACGACGAGATTCGTGAGGCAATGCACGAGCGGCGCGCGTTCGCGCACGCGGGTGACGAAGGAAAAGAGATCGGCGGCAAGCATGATGCGAAGAGGGTCAGTGCCGCGCTTCGCCGATCAGCGCGACCGAATCGAACGCGCGCTGATTGGCCTGATGCCGTCGCATCACGAAGTACATCATGAGACACACGAACGAGCCGAACAGCACGATGACGAACTGGATCGGCACGTCGAGCCACACGAGCACGGCGTAGAGGCACAGCATGACGAGCACCGACAGGTTTTCGTTGAAATTCTGCACGGCGATGGAATGCCCGGCGGAAAGCAGAACGTGCCCGCGATGCTGGAGCAGCGCGTTCATCGGCACGACGAAGAAGCCCGACAGTCCGCCGACGATCATCAGGAACACATATGCGATCAGCAGATAGCCGGGGAAGTGCATCTTGCCGAAGTAGATGCCCCAGTGCGCGGGAAAGAGATGGCGCGTGTAGAAGGCCATCAGCATGACGGCGAGTCCCATGACGATGCCTACCGGCAGCACGCTGAGCGAGCGCTTGAGCGGCACGCGCGCGGCCGCGAGCACCGCGCCCGCCGCGACGCCGACCGCGATCACCGCCTGCAGGATCGCTGCCTGCGAGAGCGTCATGCCGAGCGACACTTCGGCCCATTTCAGCACGATGAACTGCAGCGTCGCGCCTGCGCCCCAGAAGAGCGTCGTGACGGCGAGCGAGATCTGGCCGAGCTTGTCGCGCCAGAGCACGAGAAAGCAGTCGGCGAAATCGGTGATGAGCTTGAGCGGCCGCGTCTCCTGCTTCGGATAGCGCGCGCCGGTGTCGGGAATGCGCAGATTGAAGATCGCGGCGATCACGTACATCAGCATGATGACGAGCATTGCGGCTTCGGCGGGCGTGTTGATGCGCGGAATGTGCAGCGACAGCAGATGACTGGCGATATGCGGACTGATGAGCGCGCCGCCCATGACCGTGCCGAGGATGATCGAGCCGACCGTCGTGCCTTCGATCCAGCCGTTCGCGGCGACGAGCCGATCGGCTGGCAAGAGCTCGGTCAGAATGCCGTATTTCGCGGGCGAATAGGCCGCCGCGCCGAACCCGACGATGCCATACGCGAGCAACGGATGCGCGCCGAAGAGCATCGTCACGCAGCCCACGACCTTGATCGAATTGGTCACGAACATGACGTGGCCCTTGGGCCGGGAATCCGCGAAAGCGCCGACGAAAGCCGCGAGAATCACATACGACAGGACGAAGAACAGCTTGAGCAGCGGCGTCATCCAGTTCGGGGCGTGAAGGTCTTTCAGCAGTGCAATGGCAGCGATCAGTAGAGCGTTATCGGCCAGCGATGAGAAAAACTGCGCGGCCATGATGGTGTAAAAACCTTTTTTCATCTGATCCGAAGCTTTCCTCACTGCGGGTGATCCGCCCCGGGCACCGGTCGTGCACTCGGGCTTATGCCTTTCGAAATGGGTTGTGTGCACGGCTTTATAACACGAAAATAGGCGCATTCTGACTAGCAGTAATCTCGATCGCGCCAGAAATGACGCGCCTGTGTTCGTGATTCCTCATAACATACTGATTCGCAAGGCGTCCCGGTCGGCGCAGCAGGACGCGTCCCGCTCGCGTATGCTGGCCTTTTAGACCGCACTCGTTGCAATTCCACCAAACGCTCATGCCGCGCCCCCTTTCAGCAACAATTCACACCGCCGCGCTCGCCAACAACCTGGCCGTTGCACGCAAGTACGCCCCGAAATCCAAGATCTGGGCCGTCGTCAAGGCCAATGCATATGGCCACGGTCTCGCCCGGGCGTTCCCCGGTTTGCGCGCAACGGACGGCTTTGGCCTTCTCGACCTCGAAGAAGCCGCGAAGTTGCGTGAATTGGGGTGGGCCGGGCCAATTCTTTTGCTCGAGGGCTTTTTCCGGCCGACCGACATCGACGTGATCGACCGCTATAGCCTCACCACGGCCGTGCACTGCGACGAGCAGTTGCGGATGCTGGAAATGGCGCGGCTGTCGAAACCGGTCAACATTCAGTTGAAGATGAACAGCGGCATGAACCGGCTCGGCTATACGCCCGAGAAGTTCCGCGCCGCGTGGGAGCGCGCGCGCGCCGTGCAGGGCGTCGGCCAGATCACGCTCATGACCCATTTTTCCGATGCCGATGGCCCGCGCGGCGTCGCGCATCAACTGGAAGCGTTCGAACGCGGCGCGGAAGGCATCGCGGGCGCGCGCAGTCTCGCAAACTCGGCGGCGCTCTTGTGGCACCCGGGCGCGCACTTCGACTGGGTGCGGCCCGGCATCATGCTGTACGGCGCATCGCCGTCGGGCGTGACCGCGGATATCGCCGATACCGGCCTCAAGCCCGCGATGACGCTCCAGTCCGAGCTGATCGCCGTGCAGACGGTCGACGCGGGGAGCAGCATCGGTTATGGCTCGACGTATACAGCGGGAACGTCGATGCGCATCGGCGTGGTCGCGTGCGGCTACGCGGACGGCTATCCGCGCGTGGCGCCCGAAGGCACGCCCGTGATCGTCGACGGCGTGAGAACGCGGCTCGTCGGCCGCGTGTCGATGGATATGCTGACCGTCGATCTGACGCCGTGCCCGAACGCCGGCATCGGTTCGCGCGTGGAACTGTGGGGCGCGAATCTGCCGATCGACGATGTCGCGAGCTCGGCCGGCACGATCGGCTACGAACTCATGTGCGCGATCGCGCAACGCGTGCCGGTGCGCGCGGAATAACAACACGAAATCAACAACAAGAAATCAGGCAAGGCTTCGAGTGGCAAAAGTAGCGAAGGCAAAAACGCTGTATGTGTGCAGCGAATGCGGCGGGGAATCGCCGAAGTGGACCGGCCAGTGCGCCGCATGCAACGCGTGGAACACGCTGACCGAATCGGTGGCGCAGACGGCGTCGAACCATCGCTTCCAGGCGCTCGCGAAGCGTTCGCCGGTGCGCAAGCTCGCGGAAATCGAGGCGTCGGACGTGCCGCGCTTCACGACGGGCGTCGGCGAATTCGATCGCGTGCTGGGCGGCGGGCTCGTGCCGGGCGGCGTCGTGCTGATCGGCGGCGATCCGGGCATCGGCAAATCGACATTGCTACTGCAATCGCTCGCCGAAATCGCGCGCGAGCGGCCGGCGCTCTACGTGAGCGGTGAGGAATCCGGCGCGCAGATCGCGCTGCGCGCGCAGCGGCTCGGACTGATCGGCGGCGCGAGCGCCGCGGGCGATCTCGCGCTGCTTGCGGAAATTCAGCTCGAAAAGATCCAGGCGACCATCGATGAGCAACGGCCTGAAGTCGCCGTCATCGACTCGATTCAGACGATCTACTCGGAAGCGCTGACGTCCGCGCCCGGCTCCGTCGCGCAAGTGCGCGAGTGCGCGGCGCAACTCACGCGCATCGCCAAGCAGACGGGCACGTCGATCATCATGGTCGGCCACGTGACAAAAGAGGGCAGCCTCGCGGGACCGCGCGTGCTGGAACACATCGTCGATACCGTGCTGTATTTCGAAGGCGACACGCACTCGTCGTTCAGGCTCGTGCGCGCGTTCAAGAATCGCTTCGGCGCCGTCAACGAGCTCGGCGTCTTCGCCATGACGGAAAAGGGCTTGCGCGGCGTCGCCAATCCGTCGGCGCTATTTTTGTCGCAGCACGAGCAGAGCGTCGCGGGTTCGTGCGTGCTCGTGACGCAGGAAGGTTCGCGGCCGCTACTCGTCGAAGTGCAGGCGCTCGTCGATACCGCGCACGTGCCCAATCCGCGCCGGCTCGCGGTCGGGCTGGAACAAAACCGGCTGGCGCTGTTGCTGGCGGTGCTGCATCGGCACGCGGGAATTGCGTGTTTCGATCAGGACGTGTTCCTGAACGCGGTCGGCGGCGTGAAGATCACCGAGCCCGCCGCCGATCTCGCCGTGCTGCTCGCGATCCACTCGTCGATGCGCAACAAGCCGCTGCCGAAGGGTCTCATTACGTTCGGTGAGGTGGGCTTGGCGGGTGAAATCCGGCCGTCTCCGCGCGGGCAGGATCGCCTGAAGGAAGCGGCGAAGCTAGGCTTTTCCGTCGCGCTGATTCCGAAGGCGAACGCGCCCAAGCAGGCCATCGACGGTCTGAAGGTGATCGCCGTGGACCGCATCGAGGAAGCGATCGACCGCGTTCGCGACCTCGAATGATTTCGCGATCGGACCCTTCGTAACGGCGTGTAAAAATCCCGTTGCGCAATGTAACCCAACGGACGCGCGGTTTTCCTATCCTTACAGGGCTACGGACCCGGCCAACTTCGCCAAGGGCATTTCAACACGCGAAGTGACCGGAAGGATCGAGAGGACCACGCATTGAAACACGCTAATTCAGCCCGGCCGAAGCCCGCTTTCCACCTGCGCGGATGCCGCGTCTCCGCGCCGCTTCAGCAGCCTTGGGGCAGCGGCTGCCGGATCGTCGAATGGATCGACGAGCAAGGCCAGATCTCGCGTCGCGTCGTCGCGGCCGATGTCACCGAGGATCAAGTCGTCGCGACCATTCGCGAGCATGTGACGGGCCGCAAGCATGTGCTCGTCGACGACGAACGTCAGCCGCGTCAGGTCTTGCCGCGGCGTTAGGCGCTTCTGAAAAGCGGGTGTGCCGCCGCTTCGGCAGGCGTCAGCACGGGCGCGACGCAGCAATCGAGCGGCTCCAGCAACGTCATCCATTCGTCGCGCGTGCGTTCGCGGAAAATCGCGGCAAGCTGCGCGGACAAGTCTGCCGCGTCCGCACCGCCGATCGCCTGTCCGAGGCTCCAGTGCCGCGTCGCCCAATCGGGACGGCCGAGCGCTTCGCACAAGGTCTGCCAAAACTTCAGCTCCAGCGCGCCGACCGCGACGAAACGGTCATCGCGCGTGCGATACACGTCATAGCAGGGCGCGCCGCCGTTCAGCAGGCCAGCGCCCGCGCGCGTCGTGGCTTCGTCGGCATTGGCGAGCGCGATATGCGCCATCACGTTGTGCGCGTGCGCCGCGTGCGTCATCGACACATTCAGGCAACGTCCTTCGCCGCCGCGCGCGACGTGCCACGCCGCCGCCAGTATTTCCATGACCGCCGAAAGCGCGCCGCCGAGCAGATCCGCCAGCTGGAAATTCGGCGCGATGGGGGTGCCGTCGCGCGCCGTGAGCTGATCCAGCACGCCCGCATACGCGATGTAGTTCAGATCGTGTCCGGCCTTCTGCGCGAACGGTCCCTCGCTGCCGAAACCGGTGATCGCGCAATAGACGAGCTTCGGATTTGCCTCGCGCAGTACGTCGTAGCCGACGCCCAGCCGCGCCATCACCGAAGGTCGAAAGCTCTCGACGAGCACGTCTGCATCGCGCGCAAGTTCGATCAATTTCGCGCGGCCTTCGTCCGTTTTGAGATCGAGCGTGAGCTGCCGCTTTCCGCGATTGACGATGCGATAAAACGCGCTCGGCGTGCCGCTTTGCCGATCGGCTTCGCTTTGCAGCATCGTGCGGGTGTAGTCGCCTTCGCCCGGCGGCTCGATCTTGAGCACATCGGCGCCGAGTTCCGCGAGCCGTAGCGTGGCGATGGGGCCGGGTAGAAGCCGCGTCAGATCCAGCACGCGCAGGCCGGTGAGGGAAGGCGTCGTCAAGTTGTCGATCTCCTGTTATGAGCCGATCTGCTCCAGTTCCTCGTGCGCTTCGAGCCACTCCATTTCGAGCGTTTCGAGGCGCGCATTCACTTCGCCCTGGCGTCGGATCGTCTCAGTGAGTTTCGCTTTCATCGGCGCTTCGTAGCTCGCCGGATCGGCGACGAACGCATCGAGTGCCGATTTTTCCGCGTTGAGCTTTTCCATCTCTTTCTCGATCTTGGCGATGCGCGACTTGAGCGGCTTCGTCAGATGCGCAAGCTTTTGCCGTTCCTGAGCTTCCTGCCGGCGCTGTTCCTTGCGATTAAGCGCGCTGTCGGACGCCTCGCCCGAGGCCGCGGCGCTCGCTTCCTTCGCCGCCGCGCGCGTTTCGGCGGCGTGCTGCAGAAGCCAGTCGCGGTAGTCGTCGAGATCGCCGTCGAACGGACTCAGGCGATGCTTCGCGACGAGCATGAACGTGTCGGTCGTCGCGCGCAGCAAGTGCCGGTCGTGCGACACGAGTATGAGCGTGCCTTCGAACTGCGCGAGCGCCATGGTCAGCGCGTGGCGCGTTTCGAGGTCGAGGTGGTTGGTCGGCTCGTCGAGCAGCAGCAGATTCGGCTTTTGCCAGATGATGAGCGCCAGCGCGAGCCGCGCCTTCTCGCCGCCGGAAAAGGGCGCGATCCTCGCGGTCGCCATGTCGCCGGAGAAGTTGAAGCTGCCGAGAAAGTCGCGCAGTTCCTGCTCGCGCGTGTCGGGTGCGAGGCGCGCGAGATGCTGGAGCGGGGAATCGTCCGGGCGCAGCGTTTCCAGTTGATGCTGCGCGAAATAGCCGATCTGCAAGCCTTTGCCCTGCCGGACGTCGCCGGAAAGCGGTTCGAGCGTCTGCGCGAGCGTCTTGATGAGCGTCGATTTCCCCTGACCGTTCGCGCCGAGCAAGCCGATGCGCTGGCCGTTCTGGATCGACAACGTCACGCCTTCGACGATTGGAATCTCGCCGCCCGCGTCGTTGTGATAGCCGCAACGCACGCTCTCCATGACCATCATCGGATTCGGCGCGGCGTCGGGCTCGCGGAATTCGAACGTGAAGGGCGAGGTTGCGTGCGCGGGCGCGATCAGCTCCATCTTCTCCAGCGCCTTCACGCGGCTTTGCGCCTGCTTGGCTTTGGTCGCCTTGGCCTTGAATCGGTCGATGAAACTCTGCAGATGCGCGACTGTCCTTTG
This sequence comes from Caballeronia sp. ATUFL_F1_KS4A, assembly GCF_023630905.1. Classification (NCBI taxonomy): domain Bacteria; kingdom Pseudomonadati; phylum Pseudomonadota; class Betaproteobacteria; order Burkholderiales; family Burkholderiaceae; genus Caballeronia; species Caballeronia sp. ATUFL_F1_KS4A. The sequence goes on from NZ_JALQEB010000003.1 coordinate 156,466, forward strand.
CTGCTTCTCGTACGCGCTTTGTTGCAGCGCGATCTGCTGCGCGCGCAGCACTTCGAACTGGCTGTAGTTGCCGCCGTAGCGCTTCACCTGACGATTTTCCAGATGGAGCGTGACGTTGCAGACCGAATCGAGGAACTCACGGTCGTGCGAGATCACGACGAGCGTGCCCGCATAGCGCCCGAGCCAGTCTTCCAGCCAGACGATGGCGTCGAGGTCCAGGTGGTTGGTCGGTTCGTCGAGCAGCAGCAGGTCGGACGGACACATCAGCGCCTGCGCGAGATTCAGGCGCATGCGCCAGCCGCCCGAGAAGCTCGACACCGGCTCGCGCGTCTGCTCGAGCGTGAAGCCGAGACCGAGCAGCAGCGTTTCGGCGCGCGCGGGCGCCGTGTAGCCGTCGGCATCGGCGAAGGCGGCGTGGGCTTCCGCTTCGGCCGCGCCGTCATGCGCGGCGGACGCGGCCACGATGCGCGCCTCGATCGCACGCAGATGCGTGTCGCCGTCGAGCGTGTAGTCGAGTGCGCTGCGATCCACGGCGGGCGTTTCCTGCGCGACGTGCGCGATGCGCCACGACGGCGGCATCGAGAAATCGCCGCCGTCCGCGTGCAATTCGCCGCGCAGCACGGAAAAGAGCGTCGACTTGCCCGCGCCGTTTGCGCCGACGAGACCGGCCTTCTCGCCCGGATTGAGCGTGAAGCTCGTGTCTTCGAAAAGCGGCTTGGTGCCGCGGGACAGGCTGAACTGGTTGAAGCGGATCACGTCGGAATGGCGGCGAAAAGGGCGCGGCTTTGAGGGAAAGCGCTATTTTAGACCGGACCGATTGCGCGGCAGGGGTCGGCCGTTCGGCTAATGGCGGGCGAACGCGCGACGGGTTAGCATCGCGTGACTTTCATCGAATTTTTCCGGAGCACGCCATGAGCACAGCCAGCGAAGGCATCTACGGCTTCTCGGCCGAAACACTCGACGGCGCGACCGTCAGCCTCGACAAGTACCGCGGCAAGGTTCTGCTCATCGTGAATACGGCGAGCGAATGCGGATTCACACCGCAGTACCAGGGTTTGCAGGAGGTTTATCGACAGTACGCGGCGCGCGGTTTCGAGGTGCTCGGCTTTCCGTGCAACCAGTTCGGCAAGCAGGAACCGGGCGATGCCGGGCAAATCGGCGCTTTCTGCGAGCAAAACTACGGCGTCACGTTTCCGATGTTCGCGAAGATCGAGGTGAACGGCTCCAACGCGCATCCGCTCTACAAGTATCTGAAGGACAAGGAACCGGGCCTGCTCGGCATCGAAGCGATCAAGTGGAATTTCACGAAGTTTCTCGTCGATCGCAGTGGCAAGGTCATCAAGCGCTATGCGCCGCAGACCAAGCCGGAATCGATCACCGACGACATCGAAAAGCTGCTCTGACGCCGCTCAGAGAATCGGCGAGAAAAGCCGCGCGACGTGCATCGCCATGCGACGCCAGAAGGCCTTGCCGCGATAGTCATTGGCGTCGATCTCGAACGAATGCGCGAAGTCGGCGAGCAGCATGGTTTCCACTTCGCTAGCGAACGCGCGATCGACGGTCAGCACCGTGATCTCGAAGTTCAGGCGAAACGAGCGATTGTCGAGATTCGCGCTGCCGATCGACGCGGCGATGCCGTCGACGAGCACGACCTTCTGATGCAGAAATCCCGGCTTGTAGCGGAAGATGCGAACGCCCGCCTGCACGAGGTCGTACGCATAAAGCCGTGACGCCGCGAACACCACGCGATGATCGCGCCGGCTCGGAATCAGGATGCGTACGTCGACGCCACGCATCACGGCGAGCCGCAGCGCCGAGAACACGGCTTCGTCGGGAATCAGATAGGGCGATGTGATCCAGATGCGCTCGCGCGCCGCGTTGATCGCCTCGACAAAGAAAAGCGAACAGGTTTCCTGTTTGTCCGCCGGGCCGCTCGACAGCACCATGCAGTGCATGTTCTCGCCGGAATGCGGCGCGGGGCCGAGTTCCGGCAGGCGTTGCGTCGCCCAGTACCAGTCTTCGGTGAACACGAACTGAATGCTCGCGACCGCCGGGCCGCGCACTTCGATATGCGTGTCGCGCCACGGCGAAAGCCGCGGATTGCCGCCGAGATATTCGACGCCCACGTTGTGCCCGCCGACGAACGCGCATTTGCCGTCCACCACGACGATCTTCCGATGATTGCGGAAGTTGATCTGGAAACGGTGCACGAACTTGCGGGTGGCCGCGAACGGATGCGCCTCGACGCCGCCCGCCCGCAGCGCATTGACGTAGCGATGCGGCAGGTCGAAGCTGCCGATACTGTCATAGAGGAAGTACACGCGCACGCCGGCCTGAGCTTTCTTGATGAGCGCGTCCTTGAGCATTTCGCCGAGCGCATCGGCGCGCACGATGAAGAATTGCACGACCACATAGCGTTCGGCGCCGGCGATCGCTTCGAGAATCGCGGCGAACGTCGCGTCGCCGTTGATGAGCACGCGGGCCGAGTTGCCGCGCAAGAACGGCATGCCGGACAGGCGCTGCAGCGTGCGGATCGTCGGATTGCCGAGATAAGCGGCAGGCCCCGGCGCGATTTCGCCGCGCGCGCCGGTGGAATCGACGAGCGGAGCGGCTTCGGGCGCATCGCTGCGGGCGCCGGAATCCCATTCGGCAGGCTTCGAACGGCTGCGCAGGATCTCGATTTCCAGCCGCCGTTCGTCGATATAGCCGGCGAACTTGCTGCGGCCGAGGAAGAGATACGGGATCAGCGTGAAGTAGGGCATCGCGACGAGCGACACGGCCCACGCGACCGCGCCTTGCGACGTGCGTGTGTTGATGACGGCATGGATCGCGGCGATCACGCCGAGCACATGCGCGGCCATCACCAGCGTGCCGAGGTGAAGCCAGTCGGATGCTTGCATAGACGCGGGAAGGAGCTAAGGGCTTGGCTAATGGCGATTTGCCATATTACCCAACCCTTCCACGCGAAGTGTCAGCGATCGTTGCAGCGCTTGCGCCGCCGCAACGACCGCTCACGGAGAAGCGGACGCTCAGGCCGGAAGGTCGGCGGCCTGGATGAGGAACACGTTGTCGTCGCCGGCGCTCGTCGAGAGCCAGACGAGATCGAGGCCGCCGAGCGCGGCTTCGACATTCGGGCGCTCATTGCCGATCTCGACGACGAGCACGCCGTCCTCGGTCAGCCACTTGCCCGCGTCGCGCACGATGCGCCGTACCACGTCCATGCCGTCCGCGCCGCCCGCGAGCGCGAGCTCGGGTTCGTGGCGGTACTCTGCCGGCAGCGCCTGCATCGCGTCCGCGTTGACGTACGGCGGATTCGTGATGATGACCTCGTAGCGCGCCTCGGGAAGCGGCGCGTACAGGTCGCCTTCGTAGAGGCTCACGCGCTCTTCCAGACCGTAATCGTCCACATTGCGGCGCGCGACCGCGAGCGCATCGGCGGAAATGTCGACGGCATCGACATCGGCGTTTTCGAAGGCCTGCGCCGCGAGAATCGCGAGGCAGCCCGAGCCGGTGCACAGTTCGAGCACGCGCGTGACCTGATCCGGATCGGCCACATACGGCTGCAAGCCGTCCTGCAGCAACTCGCCGATGAACGAGCGCGGCACGATCACGCGTTCATCGACGTAAAAGCGGCGGCCGTGCATCCACGCTTCCTGCGTGATGTACGCGGCGGGAATGCGTTCCTTCGCGCGGCGCTCGATGACTTTCATGACCGCGTCGATCTCGTGGTCGAGCAGGCGCGCGTCGAGGAACGGATCGAGCGTGTCGAGCGGCAGATGCAGCGTATGCAGGATCAGATACGCGGCTTCGTCGTAGGCATTGGACGAGCCGTGGCCGAAGGACAAGCACGCTTCGGTGAAACGCGAGACGCCGAAGCGCAGCAGGTCGCGCACGGTGGTGAAGGGCAGCGCCATCGAAGGCTCCTTTTTATTGTCGGATTTGAATTAGGCGATCAGTGCTTCGAGCACGCGGCGGTACACGTTCTTCAACGGTTCGATGAAGCGCACTTCGACATGCTCGTCGATCTTGTGGATCGTGCCGTTCGGCGGGCCGAATTCGACGACCTGATCGCAGATTTGCGCGATGAAGCGTCCGTCGGACGTGCCGCCCGTGGTAGACAGCTCGGTGCGCACGCCGGTTTCATCGGCGATGGCTTTTTCGAGCGCGTCGGACAGCGCACCGCGCGGGGTGAGAAACGGCAGGCCGCTCACGATCCACTGCAGGTCGTATTCGAGGCCGTGCTTGTCAAGGATCGCGTGGACGCGGCTTTGCAGGCTCTCGACCGTGCTCGCGGTCGAGAAGCGGAAGTTGAACATCAGGTCGGCATGACCGGGAATGATGTTGGTCGCGCCGGTGCCCGAATGCAGGTTCGACACTTGCCAGGTTGTCGGCGGGAAATATTCGTTGCCGTCGTCCCATTTTTCGGCGACGAGCTCGGCGAGCGCGGGCGCGAGCAGATGCACCGGATTCTTCGCGAGATGCGGATACGCGATATGCCCCTGCACGCCCTTGACGACGAGCTTGCCCGTCATCGAGCCGCGCCGGCCGTTCTTGACCATGTCGCCGAGCGTGACGTTCGAAGTCGGCTCGCCGACGATGCAGTAATCGAGCCGCGTGCCGCGCGCCTTCAGCGCTTGAACGACCTTGATCGTGCCGTCGGTCGCGGGGCCTTCTTCATCGCTCGTGATGAGAAACGCGAGCGTGCCGCGATGTTCCGGATGCTGCGCGACGAATTCCTCGCTCGACACGACGAACGCCGCGAGCGACGCCTTCATGTCCGCCGCGCCGCGACCGTAGAGTTTGCCGTCGCGATGCGTCGGGGTGAAGGGCGGCGAGCTCCACTGTTCGAGCGGGCCGGTCGGCACGACGTCGGTATGGCCGGCGAAGGCGAGCAGCTTGCCGCTTGCGTCCGTGCCGCGCCTGACGGCCCACAGGTTCGTGACGCCGCCCGATTCGATCGTTTCGCATTCGAAGCCGATCGCCGCGAGCCGCTCGATCATGAGCGCCTGGCAAGCCTTGTCGTCGGGCGTGACGGATGCGCGTTCGATCAGCGCTTCGGTAAGGGAAAGGGTGCCGGACATGGTTCTTTTTCCACAGCGATAAAAAATGCCGGCGCGCGGGCCGGCACTCGTAGCAAGCTCGCGATGACCGTCGGATTCACAGTCATCGCATCGGCTCAGGCAAAGAGCGTTTCGTACTGCTCGGCGGAAAATCCGAGCGTCTTCACGCGTCCGTTCACCACCACGACCGGCCGCTTGATGATCGACGGCTTGTGGATCATCAGCGCGATCGCGCCGTTGGTCGTGTCGGCTTCGGCCTTGTGCACGTCCGACAGGCCGCGCCACGTCGTGCCGCGCTTGTTGATGAGCTGATCGAGCGATACGTCCTTCAGCCAGTCCTGAACCAGCTTCTCGTTCACGCCGGCTTTCTTGAAGTCGTGAAACTCGAACGGCACGCCGTGCTCTTCCAGCCACACGCGCGCCTTCTTCACCGTGTCGCAGTTCGGAATGCCGTAGACGACAGTCGTCGGGGTGGATCCGCGTGCCAAAATCAGTCGCCTCGCAGCAGTTCGTTCAGGCCGACTTTCGCGCGCGTCTTGGCGTCGACCTTCTTCACGATGACCGCGCAGTACAGGCTGTGCGAGCCGTCCTTCGACGGCAGGTTGCCCGCGACGACGACCGAGCCCGCCGGAATGCGGCCGTACGTGACTTCGCCGGTTTCGCGATCGTAGATCTTCGTCGACTGGCCGAGATACACGCCCATCGAGATGACGGAATTCTCTTCGACGATCACGCCTTCCACGACTTCCGAACGCGCGCCGATGAAGCAGTTGTCCTCGATGATGACCGGGTTCGCCTGCAGCGGCTCCAGCACGCCGCCGATGCCCACGCCGCCCGACAGGTGCACGTTCTTGCCGATCTGCGCGCACGAGCCGACGGTCGCCCACGTATCGACCATCGTGCCTTCGTCGACATATGCGCCGATGTTGGTGTAAGACGGCATCAGCACGACGTTCTTCGCGATGAACGAGCCGCGGCGCGCGATGGCCGGCGGCACGACGCGGAAACCGCCCGCCGCGAAGTCTTCGGCCGTGTAGTTCGCGAACTTCGAGGGCACCTTGTCGTAGAACTGCGTGTAGTTGTAAGACCCGCCACCGGCAGGCATCGGCGCGTTGTCTTCCAGTCGGAACGACAGCAGCACGGCCTTCTTGAGCCACTGATTCACGACCCAGTCGCCATCGCGCTTTTCGGCGACGCGCATCTGGCCTTTGTCGAGCTGCTCGATCGCATGCGCGACGGCTTCGCGGACTTCGGCGGGCGCGGCCTTGGGCGACAGCTCGGCGCGGTTTTCCCAGGCGGTATCGATGATGCTCTGAAGTTGTTGCGACATAGTTGGTATCAAGGATGGGTAGTTGGGCCGGCTACGTTTCAGAACCGTTTGTCAGGAACTGAGCGTGCGGCAGAATTCGACGATGCGGCGAGCGCCTTCGACACATTCCCCGGTTTCAGCGACGAGCGCGATGCGCACGAAACCTTCGCCGGGATTCGTGCCGTGCGCCGTGCGAGCGAGAAAGGAGCCCGGCAGAACCGTCACATTATAGTCGGCGTAAAGGCGTGCAGCGAACTGGGTATCGGTGAGCCCGGTGCCCGAAACGTTCGCCCAGAGGTAGAACGCGGCGTCGGGCAAACGCACGTCGAGGACGTCCGCGAGCATCGGCGTGACCGTCTGGAATTTTTTCAGATACTGCGCGCGGTTGTCGCGCACGTGCGTTTCATCCTGCCACGCGACGATGCTCGCGCGCTGAAACACCGTCGACAGCGCCGCGCCGTGATACGTGCGATAAAGCAGGAAGTCCTTCAGGATCGACGCATCGCCCGCGACGAAGCCCGAACGCATGCCCGGCACGTTCGAGCGCTTGGACAGGCTCGACAGCATCACGAGACGGTCGAAGTTGCGATTGAGCAGCCGCGCGGCTTCGAGGCCGCCGAGCGGCGGATTGCTTTCGTCGAAATAGATCTCCGAATAACACTCGTCCGATGCGATCACGAAGCCGTGCCTGTCCGACAGCGCGAAGAGTTCGCGCCAGTTTTCGAGCGTGAGCACGGCGCCCGTCGGGTTGCCCGGCGAGCAGACGTAGAGCAGTTGCGTGCGCGCCCAGATCTCTTCGGGCACCGCCGAGTAATCGCACGCGAAGTTGCGCGCCGGATCGCTGTTGACGAAGTACGGCTCGGCGCCCGCGAGCAGGGCCGCGCCTTCGTAGATTTGATAGAACGGGTTCGGACAGAGTACGATGGGCGGTTCTGCGGCCTTGTTCGTGCGGCTGTCGATCACGGTCTGCGCGAGCGCGAAAAGCGCCTCGCGCGAGCCGGAGACAGGCAGCACTTCGGTTGCCGGATCGATCGATTCGAGGCCGTAACGCTGCATCACCCATGCCGCGATCGCGCGGCGCAACGGCTCGCTGCCGAGCGTCGCCGGGTAGCTCGCGAGGCCGTCGAGCGAATCGATCACCGCATCGCGGATCAGCGCGGGCGTCGGATGCTTCGGCTCGCCGATGCCGAAGCTGATCGGCGTGAATCCCGCGCGCGGCTCGATGCCCTTGAAGAGCAGACGAAGCTTTTCGAATGGATAAGACTGAAGTTTCTCGAGAAGTGGATTCACGGCGTGACCGGTAAGCAGTGAGCGATGCGCGCGAGGCGAGAAGCGCCTCCGAGCGCGGCAATCGGAAGAATCGAACGGACGTGAAACGAACTCACGATTATAGCGCGTGGCGTCGCGCCGGAAACGGCGGGCGGCGCGCGCCACGAAGGACGAAAACACGAGTGATGCCGGACGCAATGCAAGGACCATCTCGATGACGAGCAGCGTGCGCAACGCATGGCCGACGCTCGCAATCATGCTCGGCGCGTCGGTGTGGGGCCTTGTCTGGTATCCAATGCGGATGCTTGCCGCCATGGGCCTCTCCGGCACGGCCGCGAGCGCGACGACGAGCGCCGCCGCGTGCGTCTTCGTGCTCGTCGCGAAACGCCGCTCGATCAGTACGCTGTCGTGGCACTGGCTGCTCGTCGGGCTCGGCGTGGCCGCGGGCGTGACCAATATCGGTTTCGTGTGGGGCGCGATCCACGGTCAGGTGATGCGCGTGCTGCTGCTCTTCTATCTGACGCCCGCGTGGACCGCGATCTTCGCGCACTTCATCCTGAAAGAGCGTCTCACGCGCGCCGACGCCGCGCTCTCGCTCCTCTCGCTCGCGGGCGCGGTCACCATGCTCTGGTCGCCCGAACTCGGCATGCCGCTGCCGGCCGATCTCGCCGAATGGTCGGGTCTGATGGGCGGCATGGGCTTCGCGATGAGCAACGTGCTCGTCGTGAAAGTCACCCGTACGCTGCCCGCGATGAAGCCCGAGATGCGCACGGCGGTGATCTTCGGCGGCGCGGCGCTCATCGCGTCCATCGTCACGCTGTTCGAGCCGATGCCCGCGCCGCCCGCAGCCGCTCTCTTGCCGACCGTGAGCCTGATCGTGATCGGGCTGGGCGTCGTGCTCGCCGGCAACAACATGATCGTGCAACTCGGCCTCGCGCGCGTGCCGGCCAATCGTGCGTCGATCATCATGCTGTTCGAACTCGTCGTCACGGCGCTGTCGGCTTGGCTCTTCGCAGGCGAAGTCCCCGGCGCGCGAGAATGGGCGGGCGGCGCGTGCATCGTCGTTGCATGCGTGCTGTCGGCGTGGGTGCATCGGCCGCGGGCAGCGCGCTCGCCTTCGTCCGCAGCGTCCGACATCGCGATAGAAGTGCCGGAAAGCAAAAAGAAATCGACTCGCGCGATGGTATGATGGAGTCCGCTTTCGCCGGGCCAGTTGATGGTGCTTCACTGCCGCGCGGCCGGGAAACGACGGGCCGCGCTGCGGCCTGTCCGCCATATATCCTCCGTCACTCATTCAAAACAGCGATATCGCCGTGCGTCTGACCTCGATAAAACTCGCTGGCTTCAAGTCCTTCGTCGATCCCACGCATTTCCAGGTCCCCGGCCAACTGGTCGGCGTCGTCGGGCCGAACGGCTGTGGCAAGTCCAATATCATCGATGCCGTGCGCTGGGTGCTCGGCGAATCGCGCGCCTCCGAGTTGCGCGGCGAATCGATGCAGGACGTGATCTTCAACGGATCGACGGCGCGCAAACCCGGCAGCCGGGCTAGCGTCGAACTCATTTTCGATAACGGCGACGGCCGCGCCGCCGGTCAATGGAGCGCCTACGGCGAAATCGCCGTGAAGCGCGTGCTCACGCGCGACGGCACTTCCAGCTACTACATCAACAATCTGCCCGCGCGCCGTCGCGACATCCAGGACATCTTCCTCGGCACGGGTCTCGGCCCGCGCGCCTACGCGATCATCGGGCAGGGCATGATCGCGCGCATCATCGAGGCGAAGCCCGAAGAGCTGCGCGTGTTCCTCGAAGAAGCCGCGGGCGTGTCGAAGTACAAGGAGCGCCGCCGCGAGACGGAGAACCGTCTGCATGACACGCGCGAGAACCTGACGCGCGTCGAAGACATCATCCGCGAGCTGTCGACGAACCTCGAAAAGCTCGAAGCGCAGGCGGTCGTCGCGACGAAGTACAAGGAACTGCAGGCCGAAGGCGAAGAGAAGCAACGCCTTCTGTGGCTCTTGCGCAAGAAGGAAGCGGGCAACGAAGCCGAGCGTCAGCAGCGCGCGATTCGCGAGGCCCAGGTCGAGCTCGAAGCGCAGACGGCGCGTCTGCGTGAAGTCGAAGCGCAACTGGAAACGCTGCGCGTCGCGCACTACAGCGCGAGCGACGCGATGCAAGGCGCGCAAGGCTCGCTCTACGAAGCCAATGCCGAAGTGAGCAGGCTCGAAGCGGAGATCCGCTTTATCGTCGAGTCGCGCAATCGCGTGCAGGCGCAGATCGCCGCGCTCACCGCGCAGCGCGAGCAATGGCAGGTGCAGGCGCAAAAGGCGCGCGACGAAATCGATACCGCGACCGAAGCGCTCGCCGAAGGCGAAGAAAAGGCCGCGATCGCGCAGGAAAATGCCGCCGCGAAACACGACGCGCTCCCCGCGCTCGAAGCGCGCTGGCGCGACGCACAAGCGCAATTGAACGAAGAACGCGCGGGCATCGCGCGCGCGGAACAGGCGCTCAAGCTCGAAGCGGCGCATCAGCGCAACGCGGATCAGCAGCTTCAGCAATTGCAGCAGCGTCAGGAGCGTCTGAAGAGCGAGGCGAGCGGTCTGGACGCGCCCGACGAAGCGCATCTCGAAGAGTTGCGCATGCAGCTCGCGGAAAACGAAGAGATTCTCGCCGAAGCACAAGCGCGTCTCGCCGATGCGCAGGAAACCGTGCCGCGTCTGGACGCCGAGCGCCGCGCCGCGCAGGAACGCGTGCAGAAGGAAAGCGCGCAGATCCATCAGCTCGAAGCGCGTCTCGCCGCGTTGAAGCAGCTTCAGGAAAGCGTGCAGACGGAAGGCAAGATCCAGCCGTGGCTCGACAAGCACGAGCTCGGCGCGCTGCCGCGTCTGTGGAAGAAGCTGCACGTCGAGACCGGCTGGGAAGCGGCGCTCGAATCCGTGCTGCGCGAGCGTCTCGCCGCGCTGGAAGTATCGAATCTGGATTGGGTCAAGGCGTTCGCCACGGATGCGCCGCCCGCCAAGCTCGCGTTCTACTCGCCGCCCGTCGCGGGCAAGCCGGTCGACGCGCCGCAAGGCTTGCGCTCGCTGCTGTCGCTCGTGCGCATCGACGATCCGGGCCTGCGCGCCGTGCTCAACGAATGGCTCGCCACGACTTTCGTCGCCGACGATCTCGCGCAGGCGCTCGCTTCGCGCAATCAGTTGCCGGATGGCGCCGCGTTCGTCGTGAAGGCGGGGCATATCGTGACGCGCGTGGGCGTGCAGCTTTACGCGTCGGATTCCGAGCAGTCGGGCATGCTCGCGCGTGCGCAGGAAATCGAGAATCTGACGAAGCAGGTGCGCGCGCAGGCTTTGCTGTCCGATGAAGCCAAGGCCAACGCCGTGCGTGCCGATGCCGCCCACACGCAAGGCTCGCAGACGCTCGCGGAAGCGCGCGCCGCCGCTGAACGCGCGACGCAGCGCGTGCACGCGTTGCAGATGGACGTGCTCAAGCTCACGCAGGCGCACGAACGCTATACGCAGCGCAACACGCAGATCGGCGAGGAGCTCGAAGAGATCGCCGCGCAGATCGACGAGCAGCGTGCCTTGCGCGCCGAATCGGAAGCCGCGTTCGAACGTCACGATGGCGAAATCGCGCAATTGCAGGCGCGTTTCGAAGACAACCAGCTTGCGTTCGAGTCGCTCGACGAGGAACTCACGAACGCGCGCTACGAACTGCGCGAACTGGAACGCGCCGCGAGCGATGCCAGCTTCGCCGTGCGCGGCCTCGCCGCGAAGATCGACGAATACAAGCGCAATATCGAGACGGCGCACGATCAGAGCGAGCGCATCGCGGGCACGCTGGAAGACGCGCGCGCCGAACTCGAAACCATCAACGAACAGACCGCGCAGACCGGCCTGCAGGACGCGCTCGAAGTGCGCGCGGCGCGCGAGGAAGCGCTGCATGCGGCGCGCGTCGAACTGGACGATCTGACCGCGCGTCTGCGTCAGGCCGACGAGCAGCGCCTCATGGCCGAACGTTCGCTGCAGCCGCTGCGCGACAAGATCAACGAGTTGCAACTGAAGGAGCAGGCGGCGCGCATCAGCGGCGAACAGTTCGTCGAGCAGTTGCAGGCAGCCGGCGTCGATGAAGCCGAGCTCGCCGAAAAGCTCACGCCGGACATGAAGCCGTCGTATCTGCAGGGCGAAGTCACGCGGCTGAACAACGCGATCAACGCGCTCGGCCCGGTCAACATGGCCGCGCTCGAGGAACTCGCGGCAGCGACCGAGCGCAAGCATTTCCTCGACGCGCAGTCCGCGGATCTGAACGACGCCATCGGCACGCTGGAAGACGCGATCCAGAAGATCGATCAGGAAACGCGCGCGCTGCTGCAAGGCACCTTCGACGAAGTGAACCGTCACTTCGGCGAACTGTTCCCGCGCCTTTTCGGCGGCGGTCAGGCGAAGCTCATCATGACCGGCGATGAAATCCTCGACGCCGGCGTGCAGGTCATGGCGCAGCCGCCCGGCAAGAAGAATTCGACGATTCACCTGCTTTCGGGCGGCGAAAAGGCGCTGACCGCGACCGCGCTCGTGTTCGCGATGTTCCAGTTGAACCCTGCGCCGTTCTGTCTGCTCGACGAAGTCGACGCGCCGCTCGACGACGCCAACACCGAGCGCTTCGCGAACCTCGTGCGCGCGATGTCGGCCAAGACGCAGTTCCTGTTCATCTCGCACAACAAGATCGCGATGGAAATGGCGCAGCAACTGATCGGCGTGACGATGCAGGAGCAGGGCGTGTCGCGCATCGTCGCGGTGGACATGGAAGCGGCGGCGGGCTTCGCGCAGAACGGCTGAAGCATCGCGCTCGCGAGAGTTTGATTGAGTGAAAGGGCCGGACGAGGTTTCCGGCAGCGTGCGTCAAGGCGCGGAGTGGCGCGCATCGGCCAGGCGGCGGCGAGAAGCCGGAACGCGGCGATGCGCGCGACAGATCGCGCGGCGCTTCGTAACTTAAAAGAATGATGGAGCCTGCATGGACGAGTTGACACTCGGTTTGATTGGAGCCGGAGCCGTGGTGGTGGGCGGCGTGGTCGTGTACAACGCGTGGCAGAGCGCGAAGGTGCGTCGCAAGATGCCGCGTCCGATGCCGGACGAAGCGGCGGATGCGCTCGCGCGCCAGGAAGCGGACGATGAGCAGCCGTTCATCGAGCCCGTGCGTCAGTCGCGGCGCGAGCCCGTAGCGGGCGGCGCCGATGGCGCCGATGCCGAACCGCGCGATACGCGTGTCGAGCCGAGCTTCGGCACGGCGAACGAGTCGACGGCGGCGGCTCCCGTCGCGCCTGCCGATACCGCCGTCGATCTCCAGGCCGAGGCGACGTCCGCCACTGGCGCGTCCGAGGAAGCGCCAAGTGCCACCGAAGACGAGCGCACCGAACCGGTGATGCCCGCCGCGACGACGATTTCGCAGGCGCCGCCGGCGGTCGTCGATCGCCGCATCGATTGTGTCGTGCCGATTCGCCTCGCCGCGCCGGTTGCGGGCGATCGCGTGATTCCGCTTGCGCAGCGCCTGCGCCGCGCGGGCACGAAGCCCGTGACGATCGAAGGCAAGGCCGAAGGCGACAGCGCGTGGGAGTTGCCGCGAAACGGCGTGCGCTACGAGGAGTTGCGCGCGGCCGCCCAGCTCGCGAACCGCAGCGGCCCGCTCAACGAACTCGAATTCTCGGAGTTCGTGACCGGCGTGCAGCGGCTTGCCGACGCCATCGACGGCGCGCCCGAATTCCCCGACATGATGGAAACCGTCGGCATGGCGCGCGAGCTGGACGCGTTTGCCGCGCAATGCGACGCGCAGCTCTCGATCAACATCCTCTCCGACGGCGCGCCGTGGTCCGCGAACTACGTGCAGGCGGTGGCGTCGCAAGACGGCCTTTTGCTCTCGCGCGACGGCACACGCTTCGTCAAACTCGACGCGAAGCAGAATCCGGTCTTCATGCTCCAGTTCGGCGACACGAACTTCCTGCGCGACGACCTCACCTACAAGGGCGGCCAGATGATCACGCTGGTGCTCGACGTGCCCGTCGCCGACGAAGACATCCTGCCGTTCCGCCTGATGTGCGATTACGCGAAGTCGCTGTCGGAGCGTATCGGCGCGCGTGTCGTCGACGACCAGCGCCGGCCCTTGCCGGAGTCCGCGCTGCTCGCCATCGAGAAGCAGTTGATGACGCTCTACGCGAAGCTGGAGCAGGCGGGCATTCCGGCCGGCTCGCCCGCGACGCGGCGTCTTTTCAGCCAGTAACTTTTTGCTGCGCGCAGTCGGCAAGGCGCTCGCTTGCCAGGAGAATCGCGCCCCAGCCGGGGCGCTTTTCTTTGCGTGCGCGCCGCCGCACCGACGCCCGCACTTAGGCCGTTTGGCCGAGGCCACGATTTACCGATCTTCTGAGACAATCGAACGGTCGGTTGACTGACTTACCTACTTTCTCGAAGCCGCATGTCCGCAAAATCAAAAGCCGAATCCGCCGCGACCGCGAAGTCGGGCGCCGCCGTGCCCAGCGCCGCTCGTCCGGCCGAGCGCGCGGCGTGGCTGCGTTCGGAACTGGAACGCGCGAACTACGCGTATTACGTACTGGATCAGCCGGATCTGCCCGACGCCGAGTACGACACGCTCTTCAAGGAACTTCAGGGCATCGAGACCGAGCATCCGGATCTGATCACGCCGGATTCGCCGACGCAGCGCGTGGGCGGCGAAGTCGCCGAAGGATTCACGCCGGTCGTCCATGACGTGCCGATGCTTTCGCTCAACAACGGCTTCGCGGACGAGGACATCGCCGCATTCGACAAGCGCGTGTCCGACGCGCTGGGCCACGCGAGCGTCGAATATGCGTGCGAGCTCAAGTTCGATGGCCTCGCCATTTCCCTGCGTTACGAGGACGGCCATTTCGTGCAGGCCGCGACGCGCGGCGACGGCGCGACGGGCGAGGACGTGACGGCGAACGTACGCACCATCCGCTCGATTCCGCTCACGCTGAAGGGCAAGAACGTGCCGAAACGGCTCGACGTGCGCGGCGAAGTGCTGATGTTCAAGCGCGATTTCGAGCGCCTGAATGCGCGTCAGCGCGAAGCGGGCCAGCGCGAGTTCGCGAATCCGCGCAACGCGGCGGCGGGCGGCTTGCGTCAGCTCGATCCGAAGATGACCGCGCAGCGTTCGCTGTCGTTCTTCGCTTATGGCATCGGCGTGCTCGAAGGCGCGGAGATGCCCGCGACGCACGCCGCGTTGCTCGACTGGTACAAGGAAATGGGCTTGCCGGTGAATGCGGAGCGCGCCGTGGTCGAAGGCGCCGACGGTTTGCTCGCCTTCTTCCACCGGATCGGCGAGAAGCGCGAGAAGCTGCCGTACGACATCGACGGCGTCGTCTACAAGGTCGACCGCCGCGACGAGCAGGATAAGCTCGGCTTCGTGTCGCGCGCGCCGCGTTTCGCGCTAGCGCACAAATTCCCGGCGCAGGAAGCGCTGACGCAACTGCTCGCCATCGACGTGCAGGTCGGTCGGACGGGCGCGATCACGCCGGTCGCGCGTCTCGCGCCGGTGTTCGTCGGCGGTGCGACGGTCACGAACGCGACGTTGCACAACGAGGACGAAGTGCGGCGCAAGGACATCCGCATCGGCGATACCGTCACGGTGCGCCGCGCGGGCGACGTGATCCCCGAAGTCGTCGGCGCCATTCTTGAGCGCCGTCCCGCCGACGCGCGCGAATTCGTCATGCCGACGGAGTGCCCCGTCTGCGGCTCGAAGATCGAGCGCCTGCCGGACGAGGCGATCGCGCGCTGCACGGGCGGGTTGTTCTGTCCCGCTCAGCGCAAGCAGGCACTGTGGCACTTCGCGCAGCGCCGCGCGCTCGATATCGACGGGCTAGGTGAGAAGATCATCGATCAACTCGTCGAGCAGAATCTCGTGCGTACGCCCGCGGATCTGTTTAATCTCGGCTTTTCGACGCTCGCGGCGCTCGACCGTTTCGCCGACAAATCCGCGCAGAACCTGATCGATTCGCTCGAAAAAGCGAGGAAGACGACGCTCGCGCGCTTCATCTATGCGCTCGGCATCCGGCACGTGGGCGAATCGACGGCGAAGGATCTCGCGAAGCATTTCGGCTCGCTCGATCCGATCATGGCTGCTTCGGTCGAAGAGCTGCTCGAAGTCAACGATGTCGGGCCGATCGTCGCCGAGGCCATCCACAATTTCTTCAGCGAAGAACACAACAAGCATGTGATCGAGCAGTTGCGCGTCAAGGTGTCGTGGCCGGAAGGGCCGCCCGCGCCGAAAGCGCCGCAGGGCGTGCTGGCCGGCAAGACCGTCGTGCTGACGGGCACGCTGCCCACGCTATCGCGCGAGGAAGCGAAGGAAATGCTGGAGTCGGCGGGTGCGAAGGTTGCCGGTTCCGTATCGAAAAAGACCGACTACGTCGTGGCGGGCGCGGAAGCGGGCAGCAAGCTCGCCAAGGCGGAGGAACTCGGGGTTCCTGTTCTCGACGAAGAGGCCATGCGTAAGCTTTTGGAAGGAGTCACTCCATGATTCGCGAAATCCTGAAGATGGGCGATCCGCGGCTTTTGCGTATCGCGCAGCCGGTCGAGCATTTCGACACGCCCGAACTGCACGCGCTCGTGCAGGATATGTTCGATACGATGCGCGACGCCAACGGCGCGGGGCTCGCCGCGCCGCAGATCGGCGTCGATCTGCAGGTGGTGATCTTCGGCTTCGGGCAGAACGAGCGTTATCCGGACGCGCCGTCGGTGCCGGAGACGGTGCTCATCAATCCGATCATCGCGCCGAACGGACACGACATGGAGGAGGGTTGGGAAGGCTGTCTGTCCGTGCCGGGTTTGCGCGGCGCGGTGCAGCGTTTCTCGATGATCCGCTATCAGGGTTTCGATCAGTACGGCAAAGCCATCGAACGCCTCGCCGAGGGCTTTCACGCGCGCGTCGTGCAGCACGAGTGCGACCATCTGATCGGCAAGCTCTATCCGATGCGTATCACCGACTTTTCGAAGTTCGGCTTCACCGAAGTGCTGTTTCCGGGTCTCGATCCCGCGCGCGACGACTGACGCCGCGCGGTTGGAATCGCAACGAATCAGCCTGAATACGGAGAGCCGCTTTCGCGAGAAGCGGCTTTTTCTTTACGCCAACGTTTTCGGATTGCCGCTGACGTCGGGTTGACGAAACAGCGCGACATGCTCCGGATTCGCGGATGCCTGCAGGCGTCCGTCGGGCAGACGGGCGATCACCATTTCACCCACGCCGGGGCTCGTCACGACGACTTCGTCGCGCAGGGCGAGGAGGGCTTCGAGCCGTCGCCGGCCACTCACGATCTCCAGACCGGTTCCCGTCTCACGAACGATGATCTCAACTGACATGGCGATTCTCCATCAATGCCGTTCAATGCTGCTGATCCTGCTGTCTGGTTTATCGGATCGATGACTTATTTTCTTTAGCCAAAAAGCCGCCAAAAATGAAACGGCACGACCGGAATTGCGTCGTGCCGTTTTTTCTGCTGGAACGTCGCATTTTTGCGACGCAATACGGCGCCGCGCGAACGTTCGATCGACGTGCGCGCGAACTGCTCGGTTTGCTCAGAAAGTCTCGTTCGGGCCGAGATAGCGCCACTGGCCGGGGGGCAGCGCGCCGAGCGTCACGTGGCCCATGCGAATGCGCTTCAGACCGACCACTTCCAGTCCGACGAGCTCGCACATGCGGCGGATCTGCCGCTTCTTGCCTTCGCGGAGCACGAAGCGCAGTTGTTCGCCGTTTTGCCAGCTCACCTGCGCGGTCTTGAGCGGCACGCCGTCGAGTTCGAGGCCGTGACGCAGGAGCGCGAGTTTTTCGGCGGGGAAATGCTGATCGACATCGACCGTATGCTCGCCGAAGCGCACGCGCACGAGGTATTCCTTGTCGACTTCCGAGTGGCCGCCGATCAGTTGTTTCGCGATGCGGCCGTCCTGCGTGAGCACGAGAAGTCCCGTCGAGTCGATGTCCAGGCGGCCCGCCGGCGCGAGCGTACGCAGATGGCTCGGCGCGAAGCGCACACCCGAGTGGTCCTCGTTCCAGTGATTGGCCGGGTTGATGAGCGTGACCGCGGGCTCGTAGCCGTCTTCCGCCTGACCCGAGACGTAGCCGACCGGCTTGTGCAGCAGGATCGTGACGAGGCGCGCCTGCGCGGAATGCGCCGCGGGCAGGATTTCGATGTTCTGCGTCGGACGGATGCGCGTGCCGAGCGTGTCGATGACTTCGCCGTCGACGAGCACCCAGCCTTTCTCGATCCATTCGTCGGCTTCACGGCGCGAGCAGAGGCCGAGCTCCGACATCACTTTCGACAGGCGCACGAGGCCGTCGTGGTGATCGCGATGCTTCGGCGCGGACTCCGCGACGGGCGCGGCGGGCTTCGTCGCAGGTTTCGCCGCTGGCTTGCGCGTATCGCCGCGATCGTCGCGTCTGGCGTACGGACGGTCGTTCTCGTCGCGCCGTGCGGGACGCGCTCCGGGCGCGCGATCGTCGCGTGACTTGCGCGGATCGCGTTCGTTGAAAGCGGGACGCGAATCGTCGCCGCGCGGTTTGAAGGGACGACGTTCATCGGCGCCCGATGCGCGTTCGCCACGCGGCGGCCTGTCGTCGAACGACTTGCGCGGACCACGTTCACCGAAAGCGGGACGCGAATCGTCGCCGCGCGGTTTGAAGGGACGACGTTCATCGGCGCCCGACGCGCGTTCGCCACGCGGCGGCCTGTCGTCGAACGACCTGCGCGGACCACGCTCGCCAAACGCCGGACGCGAATCGTCACCACGCGGTTTGAACGGGCGACGTTCATCGCTACCCGATGTGCGTTCGCCACGCGGCGGCCTGTCGTCGAACGACTTGCGCGGACCACGCTCGCCAAACGCCGGACGCGAATCATCGCCACGCGGTTTGAACGGACGACGTTCATCGCCGCCCGACGTGCGTTCGCCACGCGGCGGCCTGTCGTCGAACGACTTGCGCGGACCACGTTCACCGAAGGCGGGACGCGAATCGTCACCACGCGGTTTGAACGGACGACGTTCATCGCCACCCGACGGACGCTCGCCACGGGCAGGCGGACGACCCTCGAACGACTTGCGCGGACCACGTTCACCGAACGCGGGACGCGAATCATCGCCACGCGGTTTGAACGGACGACGTTCATCGCCACCCGACGGACGCTCGCCACGCGCAGGCGGACGACCCTCGAACGACTTGCGCGGACCGCGTTCACCGAACGCCGGACGCGAATCGTCACCACGCGGCTTGAAAGCACGCGGCTCACGCGGCGCGTCGCTGCGCTTGTCGGCCGGCTGGCCCGATCGCTTCGGATGCGCCTCGTCCGGCGACGGTGCGCGAACGGGCTTGCGCCCGGTGGTCGTGCCGGCTCGAACCGGCGAACGCGTTGCCGAGGTCGGACGCGGATGTTTGGCTGTCAGTTTGACGCGCATAAAGTCTCAGGCTGCGATCGCGCGCAGCAGTTCGGTTTCCACCTGGATCTGGGTGCGGTTGTTCGACAGGCTCTTGCCGTCGAGCAGAAACACGTCTTCGACGCGTTCGCCGAGCGTGTTGATCCGTGCCGCCTGCACGCCGATCCGGTGTTGCGCCAGAACGCGCGCGATCGAATAAAGAAGGCCCTGCCGGTCGTTCGCCGACACGGACAGGATGTAGTACTGGCCGCGATCGTCGGGACGCAAGTCCACGCGCGGCGTGATCGGAAACGTACGCACGAGCCGCGACACGCGGCCCTTCGACGGTTCCGGGAGAATACGCTCGTCCGTGAGCAGCGTGGCCAGTTGCTGCTCGACGAGATTGGCGATGTCGCGATAACTGCCGTCGTGGTCCGGATGGGCCACGAGGAAGTTGTCGAGCGCATAGCCGTGGCGGGTCGTCGTCACGCGCGCATCGAGCACGGAAAGCCCGTTCTTGTCGAAATACGCGCAGATGCCGGCGAAAAGATCCGGCCGATCCTTCAGATAGACGAGCACCTGCAGCGCGGCGCCGATGGGCGAGGGCCGCGCCCGCACGATCGGCTCCTCGCTCGCGACGTGCCGATAGAGCACGCGCGTCTGCCACGCGATGTCGGCCGGATCGTGACGCAGGAAATAGCCGACGTCGAGCTGATCCCAAAGCCGCTTCTGCGCGCCTTCGGGAACCGTTTCGAGCCGCAGCAGCGCGAGCGCCGCTTCCTGCCGCGATTTGAGTTCCGAATGCGCGTCGGTCTGCGCACCGCCGAGCACGGCTTGCGTCGCGCGGAAGAGATCTTCCAGCAGCTTGCCCTTCCAGTTGTTCCAGACTTTCGGACTCGTGCCGCGGATATCGGCGACGGTCAGCAGATACAGCGCCGTGAGCCGGCGTTCCGTCTTCACGACGGAGGCGAACTGCTTGATGACGTCCGGGTCGCTCGTGTCCTGCTTCTGCGCGACCTGGCTCATCGTCAGATGCTGCTGCACGAGCCACACGACGAGCTCAGTGTCTTCCTCGCCGATGTCGTGTTCGCGGCAGAAGCGCCGGGCATCGGCCATGCCGAGCGTCGAATGATCGCCGCCGCGGCCTTTCGCGATATCGTGAAAGAGCGCCGCGACGTACAGCACCCACGGGCGCTCGAAATTGCCCATCAGCTGGCTGCAGAACGGATATTCGTGCGCGTGCTCGGCGATCGCGAAGCGCCGCAGATTGCGCAGCACCATCAGGATGTGCTGATCGACCGTGTAGACGTGATAGAGATCGTGCTGCATCTGTCCGACGATGCGCCGGAAGTTCAGCAGATAGCGCCCGAGCACGCTCGTCTGGTTCATCAGGCGAAACGCGTGCGTGATGCCTTCGGGCTGCTTGAGGATCTCCATGAACAGCCGGCGATTTTCCGGGTCGCGCCGCCAGTCGCGGTTCATCAGATCGCGCGCGTTGTAGATCGCCCGCAGCGTGCGCGCCGAAAATCCCTTGATGCCGCGCGTTTGTTCGTACAGCAGAAACGCTTCGAGAATGGCGTGCGGCTCGCGCTCGAAGACATCGTCGCGGGCGATTTCCAGCATGCCTTGCTTCTCGACGAAACGCCCGTTGACGACGCGCGTGATGCCGCTCGTCGACGGAAAAAGCTGCGCTTCGACGTTCTGGATCAGGATGGTCGCGAGCTGCGTGACGGCTTTCGCCGCCCAGTAATAACGGCGCATCAACTGCTCGCTCGCGCGCTTGGCGGCGGTCGCCTTGAAGCCGAAGCTTTCCGCGAGCGGCGTCTGCAGGTCGAAGACGAGAATGTCCTGACGGCGCTTCGCGATGACGTGCAGCCGCGCGCGCAGCGCCTTCAGGAAGCCTTCGTTGCGGCGCAGTTCGCGCGCTTCGCGTTCGGTGATGAGCCCGCGCGTGTCGAGTTCGCGCCAGCTGCTGCCGAAACCCGCTCCGCGCGCAATCCAGAGAATCAGTTGCAGATCGCGCAGGCCGCCGGGACTTTCCTTGATGTTCGGCTCGAGGCTGTAGGGCGTGTCCTGAAACTTCGCGTGCCGCTGGCGCATTTCCAGCACCTTCGCCTGGAAGAACGCGCGCGGATCGAGCGTCTCGTGGTAGCGCGCCGAGAAGCGCTGAAAAAGTTGCGTATCGCCGCAGATGCGCCGCGCTTCGAGCAGCGACGTCTGCACGGTGATGTCGTTGCCCGCCTCGGCGATGCATTGCTCCACCGAGCGCACGCTGCTGCCGATATCGAGCCCGAGATCCCACGCCATGCCGATGAAGCGCTCGACGCGGCCGTTGAGCTCCGCGTCGCTGCCGTGCGGCGATGCGTCGGGCAGCAGGACGAGAATGTCGACGTCGGAGTAGGGCGCGAGCTCGCCGCGTCCGTAGCCGCCGACCGCAACGAGCGCCGCGCTGTCCGGCATGTCGCAGGCGGACCACGCGCCTTTGAGGGCGTCGTCGGTGGCGCGGGCGAGCGCGCGCATCAGCGGTTCGACGTTCGAGCCGGACTGAAAGCGTTCGATGAGCGCCGCCTTCGCCGCCTTGTAGGCGGCGCGCAACGATTCACAGGGCGTGGCGACAGCGGCGGTGACGCTCATGGATCGACCAAAAAGGAGGTGGGGGCGCGCCGGCGGGAAAGCGGGCGCGCGGGGAGACGGAGAATCAGGCCGTTGCCGCGATCAGCTGCGACGGCGCCTGCGTGCCCGCCGAGACGGTCAGCACTTCGTAGCCCGTCGGCGTGACGAGCACCGTGTGCTCCCATTGCGCCGAGAGGCTGCGGTCGCGCGTCTTGACGGTCCACTGATCCGGCATGGTGCGGATTTCGCGGCGGCCGGCGTTGATCATCGGTTCGACGGTGAAGATCATGCCCGCCTCCAGTTCGATGCCCGTGCCCGCGCGGCCGTAATGCAGCACCTGCGGCTCCTCGTGGAACACCTGGCCGATGCCGTGGCCGCAATATTCGCGCACGACGCTGTAGCCTTGCGACTCCGCGTGCTTCTGGATCGCCGCGCCGATATCGCCGAGATGCGCGCCAGGGCGCACCTGATCGATGCCGAGCCACATGCAGTCGAACGTGGTCTGCACGAGGCGCTTCGCCAGAATCGAGCCCTCGCCGACGATGAACATGCGGCTCGTGTCGCCGAAATATCCGTTCTTGATGACGGTGATGTCGATATTGAGCGCGTCGCCGTTCTTCAGCACTTTCTCGCCGGGGATGCCGTGACAGATCACGTCGTTCACGGAAATGCACGTGGCCTTCGGGTACGGCGGATAGCCGGGCGGCTGATAATTGAGCGGTGCGGGAACGGTGCCTTGTTCCTTCACCATATATTCGTGGCAAAGGCGATCGAGTTCTTCGGTGGTCACGCCGGGAACGATATGCGGCGTGATGAAATCGAGCACTTCGCTGGCGAGCCGGCAGGCGACGCGCATCTGTGCGATATCGTGTTCGTTTTTCAGCGTAATGGACATGACTTGGCCCGGAATGCGTCAATGCGGCAGTGAGCCGCGAAAGCGGCATTATCGCACCTTAGGAAATGCGCCGCACCCGGATAGTTCGAGGCGGGCGGCCGCGAAACACGAAACGCGCGCGCAATTCGGATCGGTCGTGCTGCTTGAGCCGACCAATCCTCACATGCTATACTCGCATGCTAAGTCGTAATCCATATTGTCGTCACGATTTCATAAGACAATCGTGTCTGCAGGTGTGAAACGCGACTTAGTGTTAGTTGTTCCAGTCTGTTCAAGTCGATACGCAAGCCGGCGCACCCAGGGTGTCCGGCGTCCGGAAAGCAAAGATAACCGGGCGCGGGATGCGGCAGCCGGCTTAAGACCCAACCCTCGCGGAGAATTTTCATGGCAGTCACGATGCGTCAAATGCTGGAAGCCGGTGTCCACTTCGGTCACCAAACCCGCTTCTGGAATCCGAAGATGGCCCCGTACATCTTCGGTCATCGCAACAAGATTCACATCATCAACCTCGAAAAGACCCTGCCGCTCTACAACGACGCGCTGAAGTACGTGCGCCAGTTGGCAGCGAATCGCGGCACGATCCTTTTCGTCGGCACGAAGCGTCAGTCGCGCGACACGATCGCGCAGGAAGCAGCGCGCGCCGGCATGCCTTTCGTCAACGCCCGCTGGCTCGGCGGCATGATGACCAACTTCAAGACGCTGAAGGTTTCGATCAAGCGCCTGAAGGACATGGAAGCAGCGCTGGAATCGGGTGAAACCGAGCGGATGAGCAAGAAGGAAGCGCTTCTGTTCGAGCGCGAAATGGTCAAGCTGCAAAAGTCGATCGGCGGCGTCAAGGACATGGGCGGCATTCCGGACGCGATGTTCGTCATCGACGTCGGCTACCACAAGATTGCTGTCACCGAAGCGAAGAAGCTCGGCATTCCGGTCATCGCCGTGGTCGACACGAACCACTCGCCGGAAGGCATCGACTACGTGATCCCGGGTAACGACGACGCATCCAAGGCCGTCGCGCTGTACGCTCAGGGCGTCGCTGACGCGATCCTCGAAGGCCGCGCGAACGCGGTGAACGACGTTGTGCAAGCTGTCCGTAACGGCGAAGGCGACGAGTTCGTCGAGGTCAACGCAGAGGCGTAATCGAGCCCTGTGGCCGACAAAAAAGGGGGCTTTGCGAAAGGCCCCTTTTTTTTAGTCGGCGCGATAGAAATGCCAATTTTCCTGCCGTGGGCGGGCTGTAAAGCCGGCGGCACGTATCAAACAGACTCAAGGAGCGAATGATGGCGGCAATTACCGCAAGCATGGTGGCAGAACTGCGCGCGAAGACCGATGCGCCGATGATGGAATGCAAGAAGGCGCTGACGGAAGCCGACGGCGACATGGCGCGCGCGGAAGAGTTGCTGCGCGTGAAGCTCGGCAACAAGGCGAGCAAGGCGGCATCGCGCGTGACGGCTGAAGGCATCGTGACGGCGCACGTCGAAGGCGGCGTGGGCGCGCTCGTCGAGCTGAACTGCGAAACCGACTTTGTCGCGAAGAACGACGACTTCCTGGCTTTCGGCAAGACGATTGCTGAACTGGTCGCGAAGAACAACCCGGCCGACGTGGCCGCGCTGTCGGCGCTGCCGCTCGAAAGCTCGACGGTCGACGCAGTGCGTCTGGCGCTCGTCGGCAAGATCGGCGAGAACCTGTCGATCCGCCGCTTCGTGCGCTTCGACTCCGCGAACAAGGTTGCGTCGTACCTGCACGGCACGCGCATCGGCGTTCTGGTCGAATTCACGGGCGCTGACGAGCAAGTCGGCAAGGACGTCGCGATGCACGTCGCCGCGATGAAGCCGGTTTCGCTGTCGTCGGACGAAGTGCCGGCCGATCTGATCGCCAAGGAGCGCAGCATCGCCGAGCAGAAGGCTGCCGAGTCGGGCAAGCCGGCCGAGATCGTCGCGAAGATGGTCGACGGCTCGATCCAGAAGTACCTGAAGGAAGTGTCGCTGCTGAACCAGCCGTTCGTGAAGAACGATAAGCAGACGATCGAGCAGTACCTGAAGGCGGCCGGCGCATCGGTGCAGAAGTTCGCGCTGTTCGTGGTTGGCGAGGGCATCGAGAAGCGTCAGGACGACTTCGCGGCCGAAGTGGCGGCGCAAGTCGCGGCGGCCAAGCAGTCCTAAGGCACGCTAAGGCTCGTTTAAGACGCGTGTGCTGTCATGGCGCGGCCGCGCGTCGGGCCCGCAGTACCGCGGCGGATCGTCCCGCCGCAAGAATTCAGCGATCCGGTTCGCACGAAGAGCGGGCGCGGCAGACCAGGGAAAACCCTGATCTGCCGCGCCCGCCGCCCGATCCGGCCCGCTTGCGGTAAGTAATGTTTCACCCCTACAGTTCTACGTTGTTGCAACCCTCCTCGGCGCGATCGGAACCTCATATGCCCACAGCCTACAAACGCGTACTCCTCAAGCTCTCCGGCGAAGCCCTGATGGGCGACGATGCTTTCGGCATCAATCGCGCAACAATCGAAAGGATGGTGGCGGATGTCGCGGAGGTGGTGCGGATCGGGACGCAACTGGCCGTCGTGATCGGCGGCGGCAACATCTTCCGCGGTGTCGCGGGCGGCGCGGCCGGCATGGACCGGGCGACGGCCGACTACATGGGGATGCTCGCCACGATGATGAACGCGCTCGCGCTGCAAGACGCGATGCGCCACGCGGGCATCGAAGCGCGCGTGCAATCCGCGTTGCGCATGGATCAGGTGGTCGAGCCGTACATCCGCCCCCGCGCGATCCGTCAACTGGAAGAGGGCAAGGTCGTGATCTTCGCGGCCGGCACGGGCAACCCGTTCTTCACGACGGATACGGCCGCCGCGCTGCGCGGCTCGGAAATCGGCGCCGAAGTGGTGTTGAAGGCGACGAAGGTCGATGGCGTATACTCCGCCGACCCGAAGAAGGACCCGCATGCGACGCGTTACAGCACGATCAGCTTCGACGAGGCGATCGGCAAGAATCTTCAGGTGATGGACGCCACCGCGTTCGCACTGTGCCGCGACCAGAAGCTGCCGATTCGCGTGTTCTCGATCACGAAGCCGGGCGCATTGAAGCGCATCGTGCAGGGCGACGACGAAGGGACGCTCGTCCACGTGTAAACTCTCGCGGTATCAGGCGCCGCGCAGCGGGGCGGCAAGCCTCGCGCGACCGAGCGCCGCTATCGCCGGTAAAACTTAGGTTTGGAGGTTCAAAATGAGTGTGGCTGACATCAAGAAGAGCGTCGACCAGAAGATGCAGCGGTCGATCGAAGCGTTCAAGGCCGATCTCGCCAAGATCCGTACGGGCCGCGCCCACACCGGGCTGCTCGACCACATCCAGGTCGACTACTACGGTTCGAACGTGCCCATTTCGCAAGTCGCGAACATGACGCTCGTCGATGCCCGTACGATCGGCGTGCAGCCGTGGGAAAAGAAGATGCTCGCGGTGATCGAGAAGGCGATCCGCGAATCGGATCTCGGCCTGAACCCTGCCACGCAGGGCGACCTGATCCGCGTGCCGATGCCCGCGCTGACCGAAGAGCGCCGTCGCGAACTCACGAAGGTCGTGAAGAGCGAAGGCGAGACCGCCAAGGTCGCCGTGCGCAATCTGCGCCGCGATGCGAACGATCAACTGAAGAAACTCGTGAAGGACAAGGAGATTTCGGAAGACGACGAGCGCCGTGCGAGCGACGAAGTGCAGAAGTTCACCGACAAGTTCGTCGCCGAAATCGACAAGCTCGTTCAGACCAAAGAATCCGAAATCATGACGGTGTGAGGCCGTAGAGACGGTCCTGCCAAGCCCGGACGTGCAAGCTCCGGGCTGGCTCTCACTTCTTCAGATTCCCAGATTCAGCGGCCATGACCTATACCAGCTCCACCGTTGCCGTGCCCGATGTCGCGGCTGTCCCGCGTCACGTCGCGATCATCATGGACGGCAATGGCCGATGGGCGACCGAGCGGCGTCTGCCGCGCGTCGCCGGTCATACGCGCGGCGTCGATGCGGTCCGCGCGACCGTCGAAAGCTGCGCGCGGCGCGGCGTCGAATTCGTCACGCTCTTCGCGTTCAGTTCCGAGAACTGGCGCCGTCCGACCGACGAAGTGTCCTTCCTGATGCGCCTGTTCGTGACCGCGCTCGAACGCGAGATCGGCAAGCTGCATGCGAACGGCATTCGTCTGCGCGTCGTCGGCGACATTTCCATGTTCGACGACCGCATCCGCGCGCTCATCCAACGCGCCGAAACCAAGACAGCCCGCAATACGCGACTCACGCTGACCATCGCTGCCAATTACGGCGGGCGCTGGGACATCATGCAGGCGACGAAGAAGCTCATCGCGGAGTCTCTCGAGTCGGGCGTGCCCGCGCGCGTGGACGACGAATCGTTCGCCGAACATCTCGCGATGGCCTACGCGCCGGAGCCGGATCTGTTCATCCGCACGGGCGGCGAGCAGCGCATCAGCAACTTCCTGCTGTGGCAGCTCGCTTACACCGAGTTCTACTTCACCGACACCTACTGGCCCGACTTCGACGCCGACGCCCTGGACCGCGCGATCGCGTCCTACGGTGACCGCGAACGCCGCTTCGGGCGCACCAGCGCGCAACTCGCTTCCCAATCGCAGAAGGCCGACACCCTTTCATGCTAAGAACCCGTGTCATCACGGCAATCGTCCTGCTCGCCGTACTCGTGCCGATCACGCTGTTTGCGCCGATCGGCGCATTCGGAGCGTTGATCGGGTTCGTCGTCGTGTTCGCGGCGTGGGAATGGGGACGGCTCCTCAAGCTGAACGGGGCGGGGCCGGTCGCCTACGCGCTCGTCGCGGGCATCGCGCTCGTTCTGAGCACGTTCCTCGGGATCAAAGCCACGCCGCTCTACCAGATGGCCGGTATTTTCTGGGTGCTGGCGGGGCCTTACGCATTGCTTCGCAAGCCCACGCTGGCCGCGCACGCCTGGCGCGCGTTCCTGCTTTTCGCCGGAATCGTCGTGTTTCTGGCCTGCTGGCACGCGGTCGTCGACGCGCGCACGCGAGGCGTATCCTTCGTGCTATCGCTTCTGCTAGTAGTCTGGCTGGCTGATATAGGCGCATACTTCGCCGGAAAAGCGCTCGGCCGCCATAAGCTCGCCCCGTCGATCAGCCCGGGCAAGACCTGGGAGGGCGCCATCGGCGGGTGGCTCGCCGTTATCGTCATCGGCGCGCTCGCCGCCGCCACCGGCTTTTATGCGCCCACCGTATTCACCGCCTTCGTCGGACAGCTCGGCTGGGATCGCGCGTTCGTCGCGCTTTCCGTGCTGGTCGCGTTCAGCGTCGTCGGCGATCTGTTCGAGTCGCTGCTCAAGCGCCAGGCGGGTGTCAAGGACTCGAGCGGCCTTCTGCCGGGTCACGGCGGCGTCCTCGACCGCATCGACGCATTGTTGCCTGTATTGCCGATCGCATTGCTCATGCTTGGCTGATCGGCTAGAGAAGAATTTATGCAAACACGTCTCACACTGCTCGGCTCCACGGGCTCGATCGGCGATAGCACGCTCGACGTCGTGGCGCGGCATGCGGACCGTTTCTCGGTCTACGCGCTCACCGCTCACCGCAACGGCGACAAACTCGTCGCGCAATGTCTGAAGTTTCAGCCCGAAGTGGCGGTCGTCGGCGACGCCGAAACCGCCGTACGCGTCGCGGCTGCGTTGCGCGCGCAGGGTTGCAAGACCGAAGTGACGCACGGGCCCGAGGCGCTCGTCGAAGTCGCGCGCGCGGCGCAGTGCGATACGGTCGTCGCGGCCATCGTCGGCGCGGCGGGCCTGGCGCCCACGCTCGCCGCCGCACGCGCCGGCAAGCGCATCCTTCTCGCGAACAAGGAAGCGCTCGTGATGTCCGGCCAGATTTTCATGGATGCGGTGCGCGACAACGGCGCGATCCTGCTGCCGGTCGACAGCGAGCACAACGCGGTGTTCCAGTGCCTGCCGCCTTGCGCAGACAAGGAAGCGAAGCTGCACGGCGGCGTCTCGAAGATCATCCTGACGGCGTCCGGCGGTCCTTTCCGCACGCGCGAGCCCGCGACGCTCGTGAACGTCACGCCCGAAGAGGCCGTGAAGCATCCGAACTGGGCGATGGGCCGCAAGATCTCGGTCGATTCCGCGACGATGATGAACAAGGGCCTCGAAGTCATCGAGGCGCACTGGCTCTTCAATCTGCCCGGCTCGCGCATCGAGGTGCTGATCCATCCGCAGAGCGTGATTCATTCGATGGTGTCCTATGCCGACGGCTCGGTGCTCGCGCAACTCGGCAATCCGGACATGCGTACGCCGATCGCGCATGCACTGGCGTATCCTGAGCGTGTCGATTCGGGCGTCGCGCCGCTCGATCTCGCGCAGATCGCGACGCTCACATTCGAAAAACCCGACTTCTCGCGCTTCCCGTGTCTCGCGCTGGCGATTGCCGCGCTGGAAGCAGGCGGCATCGCGAGCGCGGCGTTGAACGCGGCCAATGAAATCGCCGTCGAGGCGTTCCTCGATCGCCGCATCGGCTTCATGGCGATCGGCGACGTGGTGGATCGCGTGCTGAACGCGCTGCCGAATACGAGCGCCGCGACCTTGGCCGACGTTCTCGCCGCGGATGCCGACGCGCGCCGTCTGGCGTCCCGTTTCGTCGCAGAGCTCACCGCGAGCGCGCCGGGCGCCGAACCCATCGCCCATTGAGGCCGTCATGAACTTTCTGACCGAAATCGTCGCCTTCGTTGTCGCGATAGGCGTACTCGTCGTCGTCCACGAATTCGGTCACTACAGCGTCGCGCGACTGTGCGGCGTGAAAGTGCTGCGGTTCTCGGTCGGCTTCGGCAAGCCGCTCGTGCGATGGGTCAGCAAGAAGACGGGCGTCGAATGGACGATCGCCGCGCTGCCGCTCGGCGGCTACGTGAAGATGCTCGACGAACGCGAGGTCGATCCCGAGAGCGGCACGACCATTCCCGCTGAAGACCTGCCGCGCGCGTTCAACCGTCAGAACGTGGGCAAGCGCATCGCGATCGTCGCGGCGGGGCCGATCGCCAATTTCCTGCTCGCAATCGTGCTGTTTTCCGCCGTGTTCGCGGGCGGCGTGACCGAGCCGGCGGCGATCGTTTCGCAGCCCGCTTCCGATACGGCGGCGGCGCAAGCGGGCTTCGAAGGCGGCGAAACGATTCTCTCGATGCGTGACGCGGAAGGCGGCGAGACGCATCCGATCCGCTCATGGTCCGACTTGCGCTGGAAGATGCTCGACGCATCGTTCGATCATCGGCGCATCGTGCTGACGGCGAAGACGCACGACGGCACCTTCGACTTTCCGGTGACGGTCACGGGCATCACCGATTCCGAAGCCGATCAGGATTTCATGGACAAGCTCGGCTTCACGCCGGGCGGCGGCACGCTGACGGTCGCGGGCGTCGAGGCGGGCAGCGCGGCGCAGAAGAGCGGGCTGAAGGCGGGCGACATGCTGCGCGCGATCGACGGCCGCAGCGTCGACAACGCGACGAGCTTCATCGACTACGTGAAGGCGCACGGCGGCAAGCCGGTGACGCTCGTGGTCGAGCGCAACGGCCAGCGCGATTCCGTGCAGATCGTGCCGGACGTGAAGCGCGATGCGTCGACGGGCAAGGACATCGGGCGTATCGGCGCCGCGCTCGCGAATCAACTGCCGACGGTGGATGTGCGCTACGGGCCGCTCGAAAGTCTGCGCCTCGGCGTGAACCGCACGTGGGACATCAGCGTGTACTCGCTGCGCATGTTCGGGCGGATGATCACCGGCGAGGCGTCGCTCAAGAATCTGTCAGGGCCGGTCACGATTGCCGACTACGCGGGCAAGAGCGCAAGGCTCGGTGCGACGGCCTTCATTTCGTTTCTGGCACTCGTGAGCATCAGCCTCGGAGTGTTGAACTTGTTACCGATTCCGGTATTGGACGGTGGGCATCTGTTATATTATTTGGTTGAGGCTGTTACCGGCAAGGCAGTATCCGATCGCTGGCAGCTTGTTCTGCAAAGGGCGGGCCTGGTCTGCATCGTCGCTCTGTCGATGATCGCGCTGTTCAATGACCTCGCGCGTCTGATTCGTTTTTGATCCACTTTGACAATTTCTGGCGGCGTCTTTCGAGCGACCGCCGGAACGAATGCAGCTTTAAATACTGGGGAAGCACGTTGTTCAAACCTCATCGCTTTGTTCCTAAGACGGCTGTGGCCGCGGCGCTCGCCGCAACGGGCATGGCGGCGCACGCCACCACGCCGTTCGTCGTGCAGGATATTCGGATCGACGGTCTCCAACGCATCGAGCCTGGCTCCGTGTTCGCTTATCTGCCGATCAAGCAAGGCGACACCTTCACCGACGACAAGGCCTCCGAAGCGATTCGCGCACTCTACGCAACGGGTTTCTTCAACGACGTTCAGATTGCCACCGAAGGCAACGTGGTGATCGTTCAGGTGCAGGAACGCCCGGCGATTTCGGCCATCGATTTCGCGGGCCTGCACGAGTTCGACAAGGACAACCTCACGAAGGCGCTGCGTTCCGTCGGCCTGTCGCAAGGCCGCTCGTACGACAAGGCGCTCGTCGACAAGGCGGAGCAGGAGCTCAAGCGCCAATACCTGACGCGCGGCTACTACGCCGCGGAAGTCACGACCACCGTGACGCCGGTCGACCGCAATCGCGTGCAGATTCTGTTCTCCGTCGCGGAAGGTCCGAGCGCGAAGATTCGCCAGATCAACTTCGTCGGCAACAAGGCGTTCAGTTCCAGTACGCTGCTCGGCGAAATGCAGCTTTCCACGCCGAACTGGTTCTCGTGGTACACGAAGAGCGATCTCTACGCGAAGGAAAAGCTCACGGGCGACCTCGAGAACGTGCGCTCGTACTATCTGAACCGCGGCTACCTCGAGTTCGCGATCGACTCCACGCAGGTGTCGATCTCGCCGGACAAGAAGGACATGTATCTGACGATCGCCGTGCACGAAGGCGAGCCGTACAAGATCAGCAGCATCACGCTTTCGGGCAATCTGCTCGACCGTCAGGCCGAGCTCAACAAGCTCATCAAGATCAAACCGGGCGAGCGCTTCTCGGCCGAAAAGCTGCAGTCGACGACCAAGGCGATCGTCGACAAGCTCGGCGAATACGGCTACGCGTTCGCGCAGGTCAACGCGCAGCCGCAGATCGATCAGGCGAACCACACCGTGGCGCTCACGCTGCAAGTCGATCCGAGCCGTCGGGTGTATGTGCGGCGCGTGAACATCGTCGGCAATACGCGCACGCGCGACGAAGTGGTGCGCCGCGAAATGCGCCAGCTCGAAAGCTCGTGGTTCGATTCGAGCCGCCTGGCGCTGTCGAAGGACCGTATCAACCGTCTCGGCTACTTCACCGACGTGGACGTCACTACGACGCCCGTGGAAGGCACGAACGACCAGGTCGACGTCGACGTGAAGGTGGCCGAAAAGCCGACCGGCGCGATCACGCTGGGCGCGGGCTTCTCGTCGACGGACAAGGTGGTGCTCTCGGCGGGCGTGTCGCAGGACAACGTGTTCGGCTCGGGCACGAGTCTCGCGGTCAACGTGAACACCGCGAAAACCTATCGCACGCTGACCGTGACGCAGGTCGATCCGTACTTCACGATCGACGGCATCAAGCGCATCACCGACGCTTACTACCGTACGTATCAGCCGCTGTATTACTCGACGGATTCGAGCTTCAAGATCATCACGATGGGCGCGGACACGAAGTTCGGCATCCCGTTCTCGGAGCAGGACACGGTGTTCTTCGGCGTCGGAGCCGAACAGAACACGATGGACGTGGACAGCAACACGCCGCAGTCCTACAAGAACTACGTGAACGAGTTCGGCCGTGTCGTGAACAACTACCCGCTGACCGCGGGCTGGTCGCGAGACAATCGCGACAGCGCGCTCGTCCCGAGCCGCGGCTACTACATCCAGTCGAACGCAGAATACGGCACGCCGCTCGGCAACACGACGTACGCGAAGTTCGATGCGCAGTTCCAGTATTACTACTCGTTCGCGCGCGGTTTCGTGCTCGGCTTCAATCTGCAGGGCGGCTACGGCAAGGGCCTGCAAGGGCAGACGTACCCGATCTTCAAGAACTACTACGCGGGTGGTATCGGTTCGGTGCGCGGTTACTCGCCGAGCTCGCTGGGTCCGCGCGACGCGAAAACCAACGACCCGATCGGCGGCTCGCGCATGGCGGTCGGCAATATCGAGCTGACGTTCCCGCTGCCGGGAACGGGCTACGATCGTACGCTGCGCGTGTTCACCTTCCTCGATGCCGGTAACGTCTGGGGCGATCCGGGTCAAGGCGGTACGAGCGGCGGTGCAAACGGCTTGCGCTACGGTTACGGTCTGGGTCTCGCGTGGATCTCGCCGATCGGCCCGCTCAAGCTGAGCCTCGGCTTCCCGCTGCAGAAGCATGAGGGCGACCAGTATCAGAAGTTCCAGTTCCAGATCGGTACGGCGTTCTAAGCAGCCCGCCGATGAACGCGAACTTCATTTTTTTCGACGTAACGTGAGGAACACTTTGGGAACCGGTAAGCATTCGAAACATAGGGCGCTGGCGCTTGCGTTGTCGATGGTTCTCGGCCTGGGCACGGCGATGTCCGCCAGTGCTCAGGAAGCGCGCATCGCGGCGGTCAATTCGGACCGCATCTTGCGCGAATCGTCCGCGGCGAAGGCCGCCCAGTCGAAGCTCGAGCAGGAATTCTCCAAGCGCGACAAGGCGCTGCAGGACATGGCGCAGCGCCTGAAGGCGATGTCGGACAACATCGACAAGAACGGTGCCTCGATGTCGCCGACCGACCGCGCGGCCCGTCAGCGCGATCTGGCGCAGCTCGACGCGGACTTCCAGCGCAAGCAGCGCGAGTTCCGCGAGGACCTGAACCAGCGCCGTAACGAGGAACTCGCGGCGGTGCTGGACCGCGCGAACAAGGTGATCAAGCAGATCGCCGAGCAGCAGCACTACGATCTGATCGTGCAGGAAGCGGTGTACGTGAGCCCGCGCATCGACATTACGGATCAGGTGCTCAAGGCGCTGGCGGCGGGCGCGACCGGCACGGGTTCGCTCACGAACCCGAACTGACGAGGACTGAGACGAGATGGCATCAGGCATGACGGTCACCCTCGGCGAGCTGGTGAAACGCTTCGGCGGCGAGGTGGTCGGCGACGGCGCGCACGCGGTCGGCAGTCTCGCGCCGCTCGACAAGGCGGGCCCCGCGCAGCTCGCGTTTCTCGCGAATCAGAAGTATCTGCCGCAAGTCGAGACGACGCGCGCCGGCGCCGTGCTGATTTCCCCGGCCGACCTCGACAAGGTGACGAATCGCGCGGGCAGTAATTTCATCGTCACGCCGAATCCTTACGCTTATTTCGCTCGCGTGGCTCAGGCGTTCATCGACTTGGCGACGCCCAAGGCCAAGCCTGGCGTGCATCCGAGCGCCTACATCGATCCGGACGCGAAGGTTGCGGCGAGCGCCGTGATCGGCCCTCACGTGACGGTTGAGGCGGGCGCGGTCGTCGGCGAGCGCGTGAAGCTGGATGCGGGCGTAGTCGTCGGGCGCGGCGTTACGCTAGGCGACGACGTTCATCTGTATCCGAACGTCACCGTTTATCACGGCTGCAAGCTCGGCGCGCGCGTGATCGTGCACGCGGGCGCGGTGATCGGTGCGGACGGTTTCGGCTTCGCTCCGGATTTCGTCGGCGAGGGCGATGCGCGCACCGGAAGCTGGGTGAAGATTCCGCAGGTTGGCGCGGTGGATATCGCCGACGACGTGGAAATCGGCGCCAACACGACGATCGATCGCGGCGCGATGGCGGACACCGTCATCGAGGAATGCGTGAAGATCGATAATCTCGTGCAGATCGGCCACAACTGCCGCATCGGCGCGTACACGGTCATCGCCGGCTGCGCGGGCATCGCGGGCAGCACGAGCATCGGCAAGCATTGCATGATCGGCGGCGCGGTGGGCATCGCGGGGCACGTGACGCTCGCGGACTACGTGATCGTCACCGCGCAATCCGGCGTGTCGAAGTCGCTCCTGAAGCCCGGCATGTACACGAGCGCGTTTCCGGCCGTGCCGCATGCAGACTGGAACAAGAGCGCGGCGATCATGCGCAATCTGGACAAGATGCGCGAGCGCATCAAGGCGCTCGAGACCGCGCTCGCCGATTCAGGCAAGCGCGACGAGACGAGCGGCGGCGCATAAGCGCCGGGCTCGTTCGAACGAAGAACGAACCACAAGCAAGAGCGGGCCGGTTCAAGCCGCCGAAGCGAGCTGGCAATCCCGGGCGGGCGTCCGATACGGCCCGCCATCCAAATTTCCGCGCCCGACGCGCGCGTGAGCAGAACGACCATGAGCACAGAAAAAATCAATCTCGACATCCACAAGATTCTCACGCTGCTGCCGCATCGCTATCCGATCCTGCTCGTGGACCGCGTGCTCGAACTCGAGCCGCACAAGAGCATCAAAGCGATCAAGAACGTGACGATCAACGAGCCGTATTTCCAGGGCCACTTCCCGACGCGCCCGGTGATGCCCGGCGTGCTGATTCTCGAAGCGCTCGCGCAGACGGCCGCGCTTCTGACGTTCGCGGAAGAGCCGCACGATCCGTCCAACACGCTCTATTACTTCGTCGGCATCGACGGCGCGCGCTTCAAGCGCGTGGTGGAGCCGGGCGATCAGCTCGTTCTCAACGTCACGTTCGAGCGGTACATGCGGGGCATCTGGAAGTTCAAGGCGCGCGCCGAAGTGGACGGCGTGACCGCCGCCGAAGCCGAGCTCATGTGTACCGTCAAGAGCACGGACGCCTGAGCGCCTTCGCGTTCACACCGCGTTCAACGTAACAAGCAGCACGAACAGCATAGGCGAAAAGCGCATGAGCAAGATTCACCCAACCGCGATCATCGAGCCGGGCGCTCAGCTCGACGAGTCCGTCGAAGTCGGGCCGTACGCGATCGTCGGTTCGCACGTCGTGATCGGCGCGGGCACGACCATTGGCTCGCACAGCGTGATCGAGGGCCACACCACGATCGGCCGCGATAACCGCATCGGCCATTACGCGTCGATCGGCGGCCGTCCGCAGGACATGAAGTACAAGGGCGAGCCGACGCGCCTCGAAATCGGCGACCGCAACACCATCCGCGAATTCACGACGCTGCACACGGGCACGGCGCAGGATCAGGGCCTCACGTCGATCGGCAGCGACTGCTGGATCATGGCGTACGTGCACGTCGGTCACGACTGCCGGCTCGGCGACAACGTCATCATGTCGAGCAACGCGCAACTGGCGGGACATGTCATCGTCGGAGACCACGCGATCGTCGGCGGCATGTCGGGCGTGCATCAGTTCGTGCGCATCGGCGCGCATTCCATGCTGGGCGGCGCATCGGCGCTCGTGCAGGACGTGCCGCCGTTCGTCATCGCGGCAGGCAACAAGGCGGAGCCGCACGGCATCAACGTCGAGGGTCTCCGCCGCCGCGGCTTCACGCCCGACGCCATTTCGGCGCTGCGCTCCGCGTATCGCATCGTCTACAAGAGCGGCCTGTCGCTCGAAGAGGCGAAAGCGCAGCTGAAGGAGCTGAGCACGGCAGGCGGCGAGGGCGATGCGCCCGTCAAGGCATTCTCCGATTTCATCGCGGCGTCGCAGCGCGGCATCATCCGCTGACACGCTGTCCGATGACCCTGATCACCAACCCGCCACGCATCGCGATGGTCGCGGGCGAGCCGTCCGGCGACCTGCTCGCGGCATCGCTGCTCAAAGGCCTGCGGCGCACGCTGCCCGAAGGCACGCGCTATAGCGGCATCGGCGGTCCCCGCATGACGGCCGAGGGCTTCGAAGCGCATTGGCCGATGGACAAGCTGACCGTGCGCGGCTATGTCGAAGCGCTGAAGCACATTCCCGAGATTCTCGGCATCCGCAACGAGATCAAGCGTCAGTTGCTTGCCGAGCCGCCGTCGGTTTTCATCGGTGTGGACGCGCCCGATTTCAACTTCGGCCTCGAGCAGCCGCTGCGCGAAGCGGGCATTCCGACCGTGCATTTCGTCTGTCCGTCCATCTGGGCGTGGCGCGGCGGCCGCATCAAGAAGATCGTGAAAGCGGTCGATCACATGCTGTGCGTGTTTCCGTTCGAAACGGCGCTGATGGAAAAGGCGGGCGTCGCCGCGAGCTACGTCGGCCATCCGCTCGCCGATGACATTCCGCTCGAGCCGGACGTCGCGGGCGCGCGCCGCGAACTCGGCATCGCGGAAGGCGGTCCGGTGATCGCGGTCCTGCCGGGCAGCCGTCGCTCGGAGATTTCGCTGATCGGCCCGACCTTCTTCGACGCGATGGAACTGATGCAGCTTCGCGAGCCCAACGTGCGCTTCCTGATGCCTGCGGCGAATCCGGCGTTGCGCGAACTGCTGCGGCCGCTCGTGGACGCGCATCCGCATCTGTCGCTGACGATCACGGACGGCAACGCCCAGCGCGCGATGACCGCCGCCGATGCGATCCTCGTGAAAAGCGGCACGGTGACGCTCGAAGCGGCGCTGCTCAAGAAGCCGATGGTCATCTCGTACAAGGTGCCTTGGCTGACGGGTCAGATCATGAAGCGTCAGGGTTATCTGCCGTATGTCGGCTTGCCGAACATTCTGGCGGGCCGCTTCGTCGTGCCGGAAATCCTGCAGCACTTCGCGACGCCCGAAGCGCTCGCCGACGCCACGCTGAAACAGTTGAACGACGACGCCAACCGCCGTACCCTGACGGAAATATTCACCGACATGCACATCGCGCTGCGCCAGAATACGTCGCAGAAAGCGGCCGAGGCCGTCGCGCGGGTGCTCGACACGCGGAGGCCGCGGTAATGGCCGCTAGACGATCGGCGCAAGCCGGACTCGATTTCAGCTCACCGTTCGACGTCGTTTGTGGCGTCGACGAGGCCGGGCGCGGTCCGCTGGCCGGTCCGGTCGTGGCGGCGGCGGTCATCTTCGATCCGGCGAAGCCGCGCATCAACGGCCTCGACGATTCGAAGGCGCTCTCTGCCAAAAGGCGCGAAGAGCTGTACGAGAAGATCGTCGATCGCGCGCTCGCGTACTGCATCGCGTCGGCGAGCGTCGAGGAAATCGACACCATCAACATCCTGCATGCGAGCATGCTGGCGATGAAGCGCGCGGTGGAAGGCCTCTCAGTCGCGCCGACGCTCGTGAAAGTCGATGGCAATCGCTGCCCGACCTTGTCCATCCGCAGCGAAGCCGTGATCGGCGGCGATGCGCTCGTCAAGCAGATCTCGGCGGCGTCGATTCTCGCAAAGGTCACGCGTGATCGCATGCTGGTCGATCTGCACGAACTTTTTCCGATGTACGGCTTCGCCACGCATTCCGGCTACGGCACGCCGCAGCATCTGAAGGCGCTGCGCGAACATGGGCCGTGCGAGCATCATCGGCGGTCGTTCGCGCCGGTGCGCGAGGCGCACGCGCTCGTGTTCGGTTCGGTGTTGCCCGAGATCGCTCCCGAAGTGCTTCAGGTCGCATCGACGATCGAAGACGATCCCGACGCGCTCGCCTTCTGAGCGTCAACCGAATCAACGTGAAATCCATCACTTCGCGGGACAACCCGCTCTACAAGCGCATGAAGGCGCTCGCCGGGTCGACGGCGCAGCAGCGCAGAAGCGGCCACGCGCTGCTCGAAGGCCTGCATCTGGCGTCAGCGTATCTCGACGCGGCGGGCCAGCCGGAAACGTGCGTCGTCACCGAAGGCGCGCTCACGCACGAGGAAGCGCGCGAGATCGTCGCGCGCATCGAAGAGAAGCGCGTCGTCGTGTTGCCGGATGCGCTTTTCGGGCAGTTGTCGAGCGTCGTTCACGGCGTGGGCATGCTATTGCTCGTCGAAAAGATCGATGCAGAATTGCCCGCGCGCGTCGCACAAACCTGCGTGATTCTCGATGGCGTTCAGGACGCCGGCAATGTCGGCTCGATTCTGCGCAGCGCGGCGGCGGCGGGCATCACGCGCGTATTCTGCGCGCCGGGCACGGCATACGCGTGGTCATCGAAAGTGCTGCGCTCGGGCATGGGCGCGCATTTTCTGCTGGATATTTTCGAGGACGTCGAACCGGCCGATCTCATCGCGCGACTCGACGCACCCGTGACGATCACCGATTCGCACGGTGCCGTCGCGCTCTACGATTGCGACCTGTCGGGCGCGCTCGCCTGGGTGTTCGGCAACGAAGGCGCGGGCGTGTCGCAAATCTGGCGCGATGCGGTGACGCATCGCGTGACGATTCCGCAGCCGGGCGGCATGGAATCGCTGAACGTGGCGGCCGCGGCGGCGATCTGTCTCTTCGAGCAGTGCCGCCAGCAGCGCTGACAGCCGTCAATAGTAGGAAGGCCGCTCCGGCTTGACCTCCTGCAGGATCGTCGTGGCGATTTCCTCGATCGACTTGTGCGTCGACGAAAGCCACTTGATGCCTTCGCGCTTCATCATCATTTCCGCCTCGTTGATCTCGTAGCGGCAGTTTTCGAGTGCGGCGTACTTGCTGCCCGGACGGCGTTCGTTACGGATCTCGGCCAGCCGCTGCGGATCGATCGACAAACCGAACATCTTCGTCCGATGCTCGAGCAGCGGCGTCGGCAGCTTGCCGCGCTCGAAATCTTCGGGAATCAGCGGATAGTTCGCCGCCTTCACGCCGTACTGCATCGCGAGATAAAGGCTCGTCGGCGTTTTGCCGCTGCGCGATACGCCGACGAGAATGACGTCCGCGTCGGCGAGATTGCGGTTCGACTGGCCGTCGTCGTGGGCGAGCGAGAAATTGATCGCCTCGATGCGATTCTTGTATTCCTCCGTGTCGGCGTTCTGGTGCACGCGGCCCATCGCGTGCGTCGATTTCATTTCCAGTTCGTGCTCGAGCGGCTCGATGAAGGTCTGGAACATGTCGAGCACGAGCGCGTTGCAGCCCTTGACCACTTCATTCGATGCGCTGTCGACGAGCGTCGTGAACACGATCGGCCGGCGGCCATCGAGCGCGACGACTTCGTTGATCTTCTCGACGGTCGCGTAGGCCTTGTCGATCGAGTCGACGAACGGCACGCGCACGAGCCGGAATTTTTGATCGAACTGGGCGAGGATCGAATGCGCGAAGGTTTCGGCAGTGATCCCGGTCCCGTCGGAAACGATGAATACGGAAGGCGGCATCGGCGAAAGAGGGAACGAGTTGGGGCGACGATGCTCAAACGCTGAACCGTGGCTAGCGCGAAAGCACGGACGCCGTAAAAACCTGTGTTAAGGTAGCTGACCGCTGGCAGGCAGTGAACCGGGCGTGAGCGCCGGGGTGTGGGTGAGCCCACGATCAGGCGTTAAAGACCTCGATTTTGCCGTGGAACGACTGCCCGGCCGAAACAATTTTGAAATACGGCAAGGTAGAATAGCGGCAACCTGTTCGATAAGCAATTGCGGAGAAATTGAATCGGATTTTCGTCAAATCGCGGTCGTTTCGTGGCATTTCGTTACGTCAGTCCACGTTTTCGAGCAGATTTCAGACGTACCCCGCTTCTTTTTGACGTGCCCCGGTTCTCGCGGGCGCGTGTCCCCGAAGGTTTATCAAACAGGTTGTACGAGATGCGAGCGCGCTTCCAATGAGCGCGCTCGCATATGAGCCCACTCGTGCGATCGTGAATTCCATCCACCTTAGGGGCTTGTATGACTAACGCAGTCAATGTTGCGAAAGATGTCGCAAAGGATCAGGCGTATGTAGTTCCATTCGAGCAGTTGCGAATGACCGACGTGGAAATCGTCGGCGGCAAGAATGCGTCGCTCGGCGAAATGATCAGCCAGCTTTCCGAAGCCGGCGTTCGCGTGCCGACGGGTTTCGCCACGACTGCGCTCGCATTCCGCGACTTCCTCCATCACAACAATCTGACGGACCGCATCGCCAAACGTCTCGAGACGCTCGATGTCGACGACGTCAAGGCGCTCGCCGAAGCCGGCAAGGAAATCCGTCAGTGGATCGTCGACGCGCCGATGCAGCCGCGCCTCGAAGACGAAATCCGCCGCGGTTTCGAAGTCCTTCAAGCCAGCTCGCCCGAAGAGCTTTCGTTTGCCGTGCGCTCGTCGGCGACGGCCGAGGACTTGCCGGACGCATCCTTCGCGGGCCAGCAGGAAAGCTATCTGAACGTGGTCGGCATCGAGGACGTGCTCGATCGCATGAAGCACGTGTTTGCGTCGCTTTATAACGACCGCGCCATTTCCTATCGCGTCCACAAGGGCTTCACGCATGCGGAAGTCGCGTTGTCGGCGGGCGTGCAGCGCATGGTGCGCTCCGACGTCGGCGCGGCCGGCGTGATGTTCACCATCGACACGGAATCGGGCTTCAAGGAAACCGTCTTCATCACGTCGAGCTACGGCCTGGGCGAAACCGTCGTGCAAGGCGCGGTGAATCCGGACGAGTTCCACGTCTTCAAAACGACGCTCGAACAGGGCAAATACCCGATCATCCGCCGCTCGATCGGCTCGAAGCTCATCAAGATGGAATTCACGAAGCCGGGCGAGCCGGGCCGCGTGAAGACCGTCGACGTGCCGCACGAACAGCGCAACCGCTTCTCGATCACCGACGAAGACGTGATCGAGCTCGCGAAGTACGCGGTCATCATCGAGAAGCACTATCAGCGTCCGATGGACATCGAGTGGGGCAAGGACGGCCGCGACGGCAAGCTGTTCATCCTCCAGGCGCGCCCGGAGACGGTGAAGAGCCAGGCGTCGGGCAAGGCCGAAATGCGCTTCAAGCTGAAGGGGCAGTCGAACGTGCTGGCGACCGGCCGCGCGATCGGCCAGAAGATCGGCGCGGGCCCCGTGCGCGTGATTCACGATCCGTCGGAAATGGAACGCGTGCAGCCGGGCGACGTGCTCGTCGCCGACATGACGGACCCTAACTGGGAACCGGTGATGAAGCGCGCATCGGCCATCGTGACCAATCGCGGCGGCCGTACGTGCCACGCGGCGATCATCGCGCGTGAGCTGGGCGTGCCGGCGGTTGTCGGCTGCGGCGACGCAACGGACATCCTGAAGGACGGCGCGCTCGTCACGGTGTCGTGCGCGGAAGGCGACGAAGGCAAGATCTACGACGGCCTGCTCGAAACCGAAGTGACCGAAGTGCAGCGCGGCGAACTGCCGAAGATTCCGGTCAAGATCATGATGAACGTCGGCAATCCGCAACTCGCGTTCGACTTCGCGCAGTTGCCGAACGCGGGCGTCGGCCTGGCGCGACTCGAGTTCATCATCAACAACAACATCGGCGTGCATCCGAAGGCGATTCTGGAGTACCCGAACGTCGATGCCGATCTGAAGAAGGCGGTTGAAAGCGTCGCGCGCGGCCATGCATCGCCGAAAGCGTTCTACGTCGACAAGCTGACCGAAGGCATCGCCACGATTGCAGCGGCGTTCTATCCGAAGCCCGTCATCGTGCGTCTGTCGGACTTCAAGTCGAACGAGTACAAGAAGCTGATCGGCGGTTCGCGCTACGAGCCGGATGAAGAAAATCCGATGCTCGGTTTCCGTGGCGCGTCGCGCTATATCGCGGAAGACTTCGCCGAGGCGTTCCACATGGAATGCATCGCGCTGAAGAAGGTCCGCGAGGAAATGGGCCTGGACAACGTGCAGATCATGGTGCCGTTCGTGCGTACGCTGAAGCAGGCGGATCGCGTGGTCGAGCTGCTGAAGAAGTTCGGTCTCGAACGCGGCAAGAACGACCTGAAGCTCGTGATGATGTGCGAAGTGCCGTCCAACGCGATTCTCGCCGAGCAGTTCCTGGAGCGCTTCGACGGCTTCTCGATCGGTTCGAACGACCTGACGCAGTTGACGCTGGGCCTCGATCGCGACTCGGGCATGGAGTTGCTCGCGGCGGACTTCGACGAGCGCGACGAAGCGGTGCAGTTCATGCTGAAGCGCGCGATCGAGACGTGCCTGAAGCTGAACAAGTACGTCGGCATTTGCGGTCAGGGCCCGTCGGACCACCCTGATCTCGCCGAGTGGCTCGCGAAGCAGGGCATCGAGTCGATGTCGCTTAATCCGGACACGATCATCGATACGTGGCAGCAGCTCGCGAAGACCTTGTCAAAATAAGTCGATGTCACACCTTTCCACTTGCTTTCGGATTGGTGCAGCGTGATATAAAAACACCCCGGACTTTTCCGGGGTGTTTTCGTTTGGAGACCGATGATGGAAACGGGCGGGTTGATCTGGTGGGTCGCTGCGGGCGCGCTGATCGTCGCGGAATTGTTTACCGGAACGTTCTATCTGCTCATGATCGCGCTCGGGATGATCGCGGGCGGCGTCGCTCATGTGCTCGGCGCGTTGCCGCACGTACAGATGGGCGCGGCCGCGGTCATCGCGCTGATCGCGGTGGCGGTGCTGCGGCGCTCGCGCTTCGTCAGCTGGAAGCGGCGTGACGACGCCTCGCGCGATGCGGCCGTGAATCTCGATATCGGCGCGACCCTGGAAGTCGATCAATGGCATCACGGCCACGCGCGCGCAATGTATCGCGGCGCGCAGTGGGATGTCGAGCTCGCACCGGGCGAAACGGAGGGCGCACGGCTTTATCGCATCACGGCGCTCGACGGCAATCGCCTGATCGTCGCGGCCAAGCGGTAGTCCTATAAGGAGAAAAATAATGTCAATGTACTTTGCGCTCATCGTGCTCGTCATCGCGATCGTCATCGTGTCGAAAACGGTCAAGATCGTCCCTCAGCAACACGCATGGATCATGGAACGCCTCGGCCGCTATCATGCAACGCTCACGCCGGGCCTCAACATCGTGCTGCCGTTCATCGATCGCATCGCCTACAAGCACATGCTGAAGGAGATTCCGCTCGAAGTGCCGAGCCAAGTCTGTATCACGCGCGACAACACGCAGCTTCAAGTCGATGGCGTGCTGTACTTCCAGGTCACGGATGCGATGAAGGCTTCGTACGGATCGAGCAACTTCGTGTTCGCGATCACGCAACTGTCGCAGAC
Organism: Caballeronia sp. ATUFL_F1_KS4A; assembly: GCF_023630905.1. Classification (NCBI taxonomy): domain Bacteria; kingdom Pseudomonadati; phylum Pseudomonadota; class Betaproteobacteria; order Burkholderiales; family Burkholderiaceae; genus Caballeronia; species Caballeronia sp. ATUFL_F1_KS4A. The sequence goes on from NZ_JALQEB010000003.1 coordinate 200,005, forward strand.
GACGTTGCGTTCGGTCATCGGCAAGCTGGAGCTCGACAAGACGTTCGAGGAGCGCGACTTCATCAACCAGAGCATCGTGAATGCGCTCGACGAAGCCGCGTCGAACTGGGGCGTGAAAGTGCTGCGCTATGAAATCAAGGATCTCACGCCGCCGAAGGAAATCCTTCACGCGATGCAGGCGCAGATCACCGCCGAGCGCGAAAAGCGCGCGCTGATCGCCGCGTCCGAAGGACGCAAGCAGGAGCAGATCAATCTGGCATCGGGCGCGCGCGAGGCCGCGATCCAGAAGTCGGAAGGCGAACGGCAGGCGGCGATCAATCAGGCGCAGGGCGAAGCCGCCGCGATTCTCGCGGTGGCGGAAGCGAACGCGCAAGCCATCGAGAAGATCGGCACTGCAATTCAGACAGCGGGCGGCATGGAAGCGGTGAATCTGAAGGTTGCGGAGCAGTATGTCGGCGCGTTCGGCAATCTCGCGAAGCAGGGCAACACGCTGATCGTGCCGGGCAACATGTCCGACATGAGCACGATGATCGCGTCCGCGTTGTCGATCGTGAAAGGCGAGGGCAGCGGCATAATCAGGAAGAGCTGAAGCAATCGGGGGCGCTAAAAAGCGCCCCCGATTCGTTTCACGGTTTAACGCGAGGCGGTTCGCATCAGACGCCCGCGTTCGCGTTCCCAGTCGCGCTTCTTTTCGGTCTCGCGTTTGTCGTGCAACTTCTTGCCCTTCGCGAGGCCGATTTCACATTTCACGCGGCCATCCTTGTAGTGGAAGTTGAGCGGCACGAGCGTGTGCCCGCGCTGCTCGACCTTGCCGATGAGCTTGTCGATCTGTTCGCGGTGGAGGAGCAGCTTGCGCGTGCGCACCGGATCGAGGTTAGCGAATTTCGATGCTTCGGGCAGCGGGCTGATATGCGTGCCGATCAGAAAGAGCTCGCCGTTCTTGATCACGACGTAGCCTTCCTTGATCTGCGCGCGCCCGGCGCGAAGCGCCTTGACTTCCCAGCCCTCGAGCACGAGACCGGCCTCGTAGCGCTCTTCGACGAAGTAATCGAAGAAGGCTTTTCTGTTGTCGATGATGCTCATGAATGGAAAGTGCCCAACTCGTTTAAAATCCTGATTTTAGCAGCGCGCCGGCATGCGTTCGATCCGATGCCTCGTTCTCTTGCGCGTTGCCGCCCAATTCAGCCACCGCTGCGCCCTATATGGCAGACGTCCAGAAAACCGTATTGATCCGCCATTCAGCGGAAGAAATGTTCGACCTCGTCACCGATGTCGCCGACTACCCCAATTTCCTGCCTTGGTGCGGCGGCGTCGAAATCGGCCGCCACGACGAGAACGGCATGGAAGCGAAGATCGACATCAGCTTCAAGGGCATCAAGCAGCATTTCGCGACGCGCAATGTGCAAAAGCGTCCGACCAATATCGATATGGAGTTCCTGAGCGGCCCTTTCAAGAAATTCACCGGATATTGGCACTTTACGCCGCTGCGCGCGGACGCCTGCAAGATCGAATTCGCGCTGCATTACGAATTCTCGAACGTGATTCTGGAGAAGATCATCGGGCCGGTGTTCAGCCATATCGCCAACACGTTCGTCGATTCCTTCGTGAAGCGCGCGGACCAGCGCTACGGCAAGCCATGATGCATATCGATGTCTGCTACGGCCTGCCCGATGGCGCGTTCCTGAAGCGCGTCGACCTGCCCGAGGGCGCGACGGTGCGCGATGCGATCGACGCAAGCGGCGTGCTGCTCGCGCATCGCGACATCGATCTGACGACGCAGAAGGTCGGCGTGTTCGGCAAGCCGAAGCCGCTCGACGCGGCGCTCGCCGATTTCGACCGCGTCGAGATTTATCGGCCGCTGAAGGTGGATCCGAAGGCCGCGCGCCAGCGCCGCGTGGACAAGGCGCGCAAGGCGGGTTCGATCGAAGGGCGCAAGTGGCAGTCGAAGGATTCGCGCTGAGCGAATTCAATGCGCGGGCGCTTCTTTCGCCGCGGCGGGCGCCGGCTCCAGCGTGTGCTGCCTGACCGACCAGATTACGCCGGCGAGCAGCAGCACGATCGCGAGCACTTCGGGCGAGCGCGGCCAGCGGCCGTCGTAGACGAAGGCGTAGAGCAGGGCGAAGAGCGTCTCGAACACGATCATCTGCCCTGACAGCGTGAGCGGCAGGCGCTTCGCTGCCGCGTTCCACAGCATGTTGCCGAGCCACGAGCCGCCGGTGGCCAGCGCAAAAGAAACGGTCCAGAACAGATGCCAGCGCGACGCGGGGACGCTCGCCTGCACCGTGCCCGCGGGCAGCATCCAGACGATCGCGCCGAGCGCGACGCCGAGCAGACCCGTCACGATGCCCCACAGGATGGACCACTCGTTGCCGTCGAAATGGCGATTCGATCGCAGATACCGCGCGTTGACGACCGCGTACCACGTCCAAGAAGCGAGCGCCCCGAGCGCGCATCCGAGTCCGGCGAGGCGCGTGAGCACGCTCGTCGCGTGATCGGCGTCGCTGAATACATCGAGATTGATGCACGCGATGCCCGCCAGCACGAGCAGGAGCGGCCCGATGAGCCTTTTCAGGTCGACCGCGCCGCGATCCCGCCGTCCGGCGAGCGTGACGGTCACGGGGAGAATGCCGACGATCAGCGACGAAGGCGCGACGCCCACGAGCTGCACCGCGCTCGCGAGCAGCATGTAGTACAGCAGGTTGCCGACCAGCGCGAGCTTCGCGAGCGCGATGAAATCGGCGCGCGTGAGCTTGGCCGCGAGGCGCCGGGCGAACGGCAGCGCCACCGCGAGCGAAACCGCGCCGTACATCAGATAGCGCCCGACGGAGAGCGTCAGCGGCGAAAAATCCGGCAAGAGCCGTGGCGCGAGAAAGATGAAACCCCAGATCGCTCCCGCCGCCATTCCGTACATCACACCGCGCTGCATCGTCCGACTCCTGCCGAAATTTCAACTGACGGCGCGAAGCGTAGCATGTGGCCCCGGGCGGCCGTCTTGTCTAAAACTGCAACAACGCGGGCGCCCGGCAGACGGGCGAAAGCGGTCCGGAATTTGCGTCAGAATGGGCTAAGCTGCTGTTCGGGCAGTGAAAATGCAGGGAACTATCGGTATAATCTGCTTTTGCGCCCATAGGATTTGCCATGCGTCTGATCCAGAAAGCACTCACGTTCGATGACGTGCTCCTCGTGCCCGCCTTCTCCAGCGTTCTCCCGCGCGACACCAGCCTGAAATCCCAGCTGACTCGCAATATTTCCCTGAACATGCCTCTCGTGTCCGCCGCCATGGACACGGTCACCGAAGGCCGGCTCGCCATCGCGATGGCGCAGATGGGCGGCATCGGCATCGTCCACAAGAATCTCACCGCCAAGGAACAGGCCCGCGAAGTCGCGAAAGTGAAGCGCTTCGAATCGGGCGTCGTGCGCGATCCGATCACGATTCCGCCGCAAATGCGCGTGCGCGACGTCATCGCGCTGACGCAGCAGCACGGCATTTCGGGTTTCCCGGTGGTCGAAGGCGCGCAACTGATCGGCATCGTCACCAATCGCGACCTGCGCTTCGAAGAACGGCTCGATGAGCCGGTGCGCAACATCATGACGCCGCGCGAACGCCTCGTGACGGTCAAGGAAGGCACGTCGCTCGCCGAGGCGAAGGCGCTGATGCACAGCCATCGCCTGGAGCGCGTGCTCGTGGTGAACGACGCGTTCGAGCTGCGCGGCCTGATGACGGTGAAGGACATCACCAAGCAGACCGAAAACCCGGACGCCTGCAAGGACGAAGACGGCAAGCTGCGTGTGGGCGCGGCCGTGGGCGTCGGTCCGGACAATGAAGAGCGCGTCGAGCTGCTCGCGCAGGCGGGCGTCGACGTGATCGTCGTCGATACCGCGCACGGCCATAGCCAGGGCGTGCTGGAGCGCGTGCGCTGGGTCAAGCAGAATTATCCGCACGTGCAGGTCATCGGCGGCAATATCGCGACGGCGGCGGCAGCCAAGTCGCTCGTCGAGTACGGCGCGGACGCGGTGAAGGTCGGTATCGGCCCGGGCTCGATCTGCACGACGCGGATCGTGGCGGGCGTCGGCGTGCCGCAGATCACGGCGATCGCGAATGTTTCCGAAGCACTGCGCGGCACCGGCGTGCCGGTCATCGCGGACGGCGGCGTGCGCTTCTCGGGCGACGTGTCGAAGGCGCTCGCGGCGGGCGCGAACGTCGTCATGATGGGCAGCATGCTCGCGGGCACCGAAGAATCGCCGGGCGACGTGTTCCTGTATCAGGGCCGCCAGTACAAGTCGTACCGCGGCATGGGTTCGGTCGGCGCGATGAAGGACGGCGCGGCGGACCGCTACTTCCAGGACAACTCGGCGAACATCGACAAGCTCGTGCCGGAAGGTATCGAAGGCCGTGTGGCCTACAAGGGCTCGGTCAACGCGATCCTGTTCCAGATCGTCGGCGGCGTGCGCGCGAGCATGGGCTACTGCGGTTGCCGCACGATTTCCGAACTGCACGAGAAGGCGGAATTCGTTCAGATCACGGCGGCCGGCATGCGCGAATCGCATGTGCATGACGTGCAGATCACGAAGGAAGCGCCCAACTATCACGTCGACTAATCGAGCGGACTGATCATGAAACCGTTGCTGCGGGTCGTGCTCGTCATCAATGCCCTGATTTTTCTGGCGTTCGGCCTGTTGTTTCTGCTGACGCCGTGGGCGGGCCTGTACGGCGCGCTGCAACTGGATTCGATCCGCGTTCAGCCGGCGTTCGCCGGGCAGTTGCTCGGTATCGCGCTCATCGGGCTGTCGTGGCTTGCGTTTCACGCAGCCGTCGATGGCGCGTTGACGGCTCGCGCCGCGCGCGTGTCGGGACACGTGCAGTGGCTGTCGGGGGTGGTGGTGCTGGTCTGGCTGCTCGGACTGCATTCGCCTCAGATCGATGGCTTCGGGCAGATCAGCGCGGCCGTCGTGGGCGCCGTGCTGCTGGTGCTCGGTCTGGGCAGCGTGAGACTGTCGTCGGCGGTGCGTCGGCGCGAGCGCGCGGCGGCGGCCGGCGCGGTATCAGCGCAGCGCGCGGAAAAGAAGGCGGCGCAAAAGCGTGACGAGTTTTCCGCGAGCAACGCGGCATCGTCGGCGCGCGCCGAATCGGTCGATCTCGCGGCGCGTCCCGCAGCGCGCGCACCGGGCGCGACGGCCATCGATCCGGTATCGGGCCGCACGCTCGATCCCGTCTCGCCGGCCGGCGCGGTTCGCGCGCACCCGGACGGCGCGGTCGATCCCGTTACCGGCGGCACGCTCGATCCGCTGACGGGCCGCGCGGTCGATCCGGTCACCGGCAAGCGCATCGAGCCCGTCATCAGCGGCGAGATCGATCCGGCGACGGGTCGAAGAGCCGATCCGCTCGCGCCCGACGCGGGCCGCGCGCCTCGCTGAAGGCGTGAAGCGCATGCTACGAGCCACGCACGCGCAGCAACGGAAACACGCAGGACAAGCACGGTCGGCCTTTGCGCCGGCCGTCGATTTATTTGCAGACCGGGGCGCGAGGCCGCGCTCCGGCAGCACCGACATCATTCGTTCACTTAGCCTTTGGCCGCAGCCATGCACGACAAAATCCTGATTCTCGATTTCGGCTCCCAAGTCACCCAGCTGATCGCGCGGCGCATCCGCGAGTCGCACGTCTACTCGGAAATCCATCCGTACGACGTCGACGAGACGTTCATCCGCGAATTCGCGCCGAAGGGCATCATCCTGTCCGGCGGCCCGAACTCCGTCACCGAGGCGAAGTCGCCGCGCGCCCCGCAGATCGTCTTCGATCTCGGCGTGCCGGTGCTCGGCATCTGCTACGGCATGCAGACGATGGCCGATCAGCTCGGCGGCAAGGTCGAACTCGGCAACGTGCGCGAATTCGGCTATGCGGAAGTTCAGGCGCTGAATCACACGGGCTTTCTGGAAGGCATTCAGGATTTCGCCAGCGACAAGGGCGAGTCGATGCTCAAGGTTTGGATGAGCCACGGCGACAAGGTCGTCGATCTGCCGGCGGGTTTCAAGCTGATGGCCTCGACGCCGTCGTGCCCGATCGCCGCGATGGCCGACGACGACCGGCGCTTCTACGGCCTGCAATGGCATCCGGAAGTCACGCATACGGTGCAGGGCCGCGCGATGCTCGACCGTTTCGTGCTGGAGCTGTGCGGCGCGAAGGCCGATTGGGAGATGGGCCATTACATCGACGAGGCGGTCGAGAATATCCGCGCGCAGGTCGGCAATGAGCATGTGATTCTCGGCTTGTCGGGCGGCGTGGATTCGTCGGTGGCGGCGGCGCTTTTGCATCGCGCGATCGGCGACCAGCTGACGTGCGTGTTCGTCGATCACGGCTTGCTGCGTCAGAACGAGGCGGAGCAGGTCATGTCGACGTTCGCGGATCACCTGGGCGTGAAGGTGATTCACGTCGATGCCAGCGAGGAATTCCTGCAGAAGCTTGCGGGCGTGACCGATCCGGAGGCGAAGCGCAAGATCATCGGCGCGGAGTTCGTCGAAGTGTTCCACAACGAATCGGACAAGCTCACCGATGCCAAGTGGCTCGCGCAGGGCACGATTTATCCGGACGTGATCGAATCGGCGGGCAAGGGCAAGAAGGGCGCGCATACGATCAAGAGCCATCACAACGTCGGCGGTTTGCCGGAGACGCTGAACTTGAAGCTGCTCGAACCGCTGCGCGAGCTTTTCAAGGACGAAGTGCGCGAACTCGGCGTGAAGCTCGGTCTGCCGCCCGCGATGGTGTATCGCCATCCGTTCCCCGGTCCGGGTCTCGGCGTGCGGATTCTCGGCGAAGTGAAGCGCGAATTCGCGGACCTGCTGCGTCGCGCCGATGCCATTTTTATCGAGACGCTGCGCAACACCATCGACAAGGAAACGGGCAAGTCGTGGTACGACCTGACGAGCCAGGCGTTCGCGGTGTTCCTGCCGGTCAAGAGCGTCGGCGTGATGGGCGACGGGCGCACCTATGAATACGTCGTCGCGCTGCGCGCCGTGCAGACGCTCGACTTCATGACCGCGCATTGGGCGCATCTGCCGCATGATCTGCTCGGGCATGTTTCCAATCGCATCATCAACGAAGTGCGCGGGATCAATCGGGTGGTGTATGACATCTCTGGCAAGCCGCCTGCGACAATTGAGTGGGAGTGAGCCGCGTCTGATTGCGAGGGGGCATGACTGATTCCGCGTCCGATCGCCCCACCGACTCGCTCTTCTTCGCGATCTATCCGGACGCAGTCGCCGCCGCGCGCATCGCCGAACTGGCGGCGCGGCTGCGTATCGAGCACACGCTGAAGGCGAGGGCGATTCCCGCCGATCGCCTTCACGTCACCCTGCATTATCTCGGCGCCTTCGCAGGCGTTCCCGCCGATGTGGCCGCGCACGCTTGCGCCGCAGCATCCCGAATCGCGTTGCCGCCCGTCGATGTGACGCTCGACCGTATCGAAAGCTTTTCCGGCCGTCGCGCGAGACGCCCGCTCGTCGTTTCCGGCGATGTCACCGAGCCGCTCGACGCGCTCGAACGAACGCTCGGCACGGCGCTGGAAGCGGCAGGCATCGCACTGAAGCGGCATCCCCGTTTCACGCCTCATGTGACCTTGCTCTACGACGAACACCGCGTCGCGCGTGAGCGCATCGAACCCATCGCATGGACCGTGCGTGAGTTCGCGCTCGTGCGCAGCCGGCTCGGCAAATCGCAACACGAAGTCCTCGCGCGCTGGCCGCTCGTGCCGTGAATCGGCGGAACCACGCGCAATAAAAGGTTTCGCGGATTTTTCTAACGCGTTAAGGTGCGTGTATCGGAATGAATCGAGACGAAGCGCTTACATGACCCGATCCCGCCTGCTGCACATCACGCCCGAAACCCACCACGTCCAGATCGATCTCGTCTACGCGACCGATCGCAATTTCACCGGCAAGCCCATCTACAAGGCGCAGCACTGCCTGCTGCTCGAGCCCGCCGAAGCGGCATTGCGTAAAGCCGTCGATATCGCGACGAGCATCGGCATGACGCTCAGGATCTTCGACGCCTATCGTCCGCCGCAAGCGCAGAAAGTGCTGTGGGATTTCCTGCCCGATCCGACCTTCATCGCCGAACTCGGACGCGGCTCGAACCATAGCCGCGGCACGGCGGTGGACCTGACGCTCGTCGATCGTGACGGCAACGAGCTCGACATGGGCACCGGTTTCGATGCGATGGTCGCCGAATCCGAGCACTTTCACTTCGGCTTGCCAGAGCATGTGCAGCGCAATCGCACGCTGCTGCTGGGCGTCATGCACGGCGCGGGCTTCACGCACATCAAAAGCGAGTGGTGGCATTACGAATTGCCCGGCTCGCGCGAACTTGCTCTGATCGACAACGAAGAATGCGGCCCGCTGCGGCTCATATAATCGGGGATTCGACATGAAACTGACTGCACTGATCACGGCGCTGATGCTCACGTTGATGAGCGCGCCGCCGGCAAGCGCCGCGACGCCGAAAGACATGTTCGTCATGGCCACGTTGCTCGATGAATTCACGTCGCTCGATCCCGGCGAAATCTACGAACTGGTGCCGGAGGAATACGTCGCGAACACGTATGACCGTCTGGTGCGCGTCGATCTGAAGGATCCGTCGAAATTCAATGGCGATGTCGCCGAATCGTGGACGGTGAGTCAGGACGGCCTCACGTTCACGTTCAAGATCCGGCCGGGACTCAAGTTCCATTCCGGCAATACGCTCACCGCCGATGACGTCGCGTGGTCGATCCAGCGCACCGCGCTGCTCGACAAGGGCGCGGCGGCGGTGCTTGCGGGCATCGGGCTGACGAAGGCGAACGCGTTGCAGAACGTGAAGAAGATCGACGATACGACCGTCTCGATCACGACGGATCAGCGCTATGCGCCGACCTTCGTGCTCAACGTGCTCGGTTCGTGGCCGGCGTCGGTGGTGGATCGCAAGCTCGTCGAATCGCACGCGAAGGGCAACGACTACGGCAACGAGTGGCTGAAGACCAACGAAGCCGGTTCGGGCGCGTACAAGCTCGTGAAATGGACCGCGAACGACAGCATCGTGCTGCAACGCTTCGACGGCTATCGCATTCCGCTCGCGATGAAGCGCATCGTGCTGCGTCACGTCACGGAAGCGGCGAGCCAGCGTCTGATGATCCAGAACGGCGACATCGACGTCGCGCGCGACCTCTCGCCCGACGATCTCGACACGCTCTCGAAGAACGGCGTCATCAAGGCGACGGCCGTGCCGCAAGCGACACTCATGTATCTCGGGCTCAACAACAAGAATCCGAATCTCGCGAAGCCGGAAGTCTGGGAAGCGATGAAGTGGCTCATCGACTATCAGGGCATTCAGAAGAACGTGATCCGCACGACCTACAAGGTTCACGAAGCGTTTCTCCCCGAAGGCTTTCTCGGCGCGCTGAACGAAAACCCGTATCACCAGGATGTCGCGAAGGCGAAGGCGCTGCTCGCGAAAGCGGGCTTGTCCAACGGCTTCACGGTGAAGATGGACGTGCGCAACGATTATCCGTACAGCGAGATCGCGCAAGCCGTGCAGGCGAATCTCGCGCTCGCCAACATCAAGGTGCAACTCGTGCCGAGCGACAACAAGCAGACGCTCGGACGATATCGCGCGCGGGCCCACGATATCTACATCGGCGAGTGGTCGGCGGATTACATCGATCCGCACAGTAACGCGCAGGGCTTCGTGTGGAATCCGGACAACTCGGATGCATCGAGCTACAAGATGCTCGCGTGGCGCAACGCGTGGGACATTCCGCAACTGACGAAGGAAACCAACGCGGCGCTCGCCGAAAGCGATACGAAAAAGCGCGCGCAGCTGTACGAGAAGATGCAGCGTGAAGTGCTCGCGAAATCGCCGTTCGTCATCATGTTCCAAAAGGTGTCGCAGGTGGCGGCGCGGCCCGGCGTGACCGGTCTCGAAGTCGGGCCGATCAACGATCTCGTGTCGTATCGCAACATCAAGAAGCAGTGAACACGGTCACGCTCATCGGCTCGCGGCGCGGCGGCGCGCGCATCGCGTTGGCGCTCGCGCGCTGGATCGCGATGCTCGCCATCACGTTCACGGGCTTGCTCGCGATCACGTTTTTCATAGGCCGCAAGATTCCGATCGATCCGGTGCTCGCGATTCTCGGCGATCGCGCGTCCGCGACGGCTTATGCCGCCGCGCGTCTGCGGCTCGGTCTCGACAAGCCGCTCATCGAGCAATTCCTGATCTACGCGCGCGACGTGCTGCACGGCAATCTCGGCATTTCGCTGTTGACGGCAAATCCGGTCATCGACGACATCAAGCGCGTCTTTCCCGCGACGCTCGAACTCGCGACGCTCTCGACCTTCATCGGCATCGCGATCGGCGTGCCGCTCGGCGTCGCGGCGGCGGTGAAGCACAATCGCATCGTCGATCACATCGCGCGCGTGATCGGGCTCGCCGGAAGCTCCGTGCCGGTGTTCTGGCTCGCGCTGATGGGCCTGCTGCTCTTTTACGCGCGGCTGCATTGGGTGTCCGGGCCGGGACGCATCGATCCGCTTTACGACGGCATGGTCGATACCCGCACGGGCAGTTTGCTCATCGATTCGCTCATCGCCGGCGAATGGGATGTCTTCGAGAACGCGTTCTCGCATATCGCGCTGCCGGCGAGCGTGCTCGCGTTCTATTCGATCGCGTATCTGTCGCGGATGACGCGCTCGTTCATGCTCGAACAACTGAGCCAGGAATACGTGACGACCGCGCGCGCGAAAGGGCTGCCCGAGCGCCGCGTGATCTGGCGGCACGCGTTCGGCAATATTGCGGTGCCGCTGCTGACGGTGATCGCGCTCGCATACAGCTATCTGCTCGAAGGCTCGGTGCTGACGGAGATCGTGTTCGCGTGGCCGGGCATCGGCTCGTATCTGACGGGCGCGCTGTTGAACGCCGACATGAACGCCGTGCTCGGCAGCACGCTCGTGATCGGCGCGACGTTCATCGCGCTCAATCTGTTGACCGACGCGCTGTATCGCGTGTTCGATCCGCGTGCGCGCTGACATGGAGGATCTTGCGCAGATGAAACAGCCGCGAACGGGCTCGCGCGCGTGGATCCTGACCGATACGCCCGCGTCGACGCGTCAAGCCGCGCTCGGGCGCGCGTATCGGCGCTGGCGGCGGTTCTCGTCGAATCCGTTGAGCATGCTCGGACTCGCGATCCTGCTGCTGCTGATCGTAGTCGCGGCGTTCGGGCCGATGCTCGTCACGCAGGATCCGTTGCAGCAGGTGCTCGCCGAACGTCTGACGCCGCCCGGCGCGGCGCACTGGTTCGGCACCGATCAACTCGGCCGCGACATCCTTTCGCGGCTCGTGCACGGCTCGCGCCTGACGCTCGCGATCGCGATGCTCGTCGTCGTGCTCGTGGTGCCGGTCGGGCTTTTGATGGGCACGGTGGCGGGTTATTGCGGCGGCATCGTCGATACGGTGCTGATGCGCTTGACCGACGTCGCGCTCGCATTTCCGAAGATCGTGCTCGCGCTCGCGTTCGCCGCCGCGCTCGGGCCGGGCGTGCTCAATGCGGTGATCGCGCTGTCGATAACCGCGTGGCCGCCGTATGCGCGTCTCGCGCGCGCGGAGTCGCTGCGGCTCGCGCAGGCCGATTACATCCATATGGCGCGTCTGCAAGGCGCTTCGCATCTGCGCATTCTGCTGCGGTATATCGTGCCGCTGTGCTCGTCGTCGGTGATCGTGCGCGCGACGCTCGACATGGCCGGCATCATTCTCGCCGTCGCCGGTCTCGGCTTTCTCGGACTGGGCGCGCAGCCGCCGAGCCCGGAATGGGGTTACATGGTCGCGGCGGGCCGCAACGTGCTGCTCGACGCGTGGTGGGTCGCGACGATTCCCGGCCTCGCGATCCTCGCGGTGAGCCTCGCCTTCAACCTGCTCGGCGACGGTCTGCGCGACGTCTTCGATCCGCGTCACGGAGGCTGACATGCCCGATGCACTGGCTGAAATCGACGGACTGGACGTGGCCTTCGCGAGCCATGACGGCGTGCTCATGCCCGCCGTGCGCGGCGTATCGCTGACGGTGCGGCGCGGCGAGCGGCTCGGCATCGTCGGCGAATCGGGATCGGGAAAATCGCTGACGGGGCGCGCGCTGCTCGGACTGCTGCCGCCCGAGGCGAAATGGTCGGCTAAGGCGCTGCGTTTCGAAGGGCAGGACCTGCTCGCGATGCGCCCGAAAGCGCGCCGCCGCCTGTGCGGCACGCGCATGAGCATGATCCTGCAGGATCCGAAATTTTCGCTGAACCCGGTGATGACCGTCGCGCAGCAGATGCGCGAAACCTTTGTGCGGCAGGGCGTGAAAGAAGGCCGGCGCGCGTTGCGCGAGCGCATCGTCGCGGCGCTGGAAGCGGTGCATATCCGCGATCCGCAGCGTGTCGCGGATGCGTATCCGCACGAACTGTCCGGCGGCATGGGCCAGCGCGTGATGATCGCGATGATGGTCTCGGCCGGCCCGCGCCTTCTGATCGCCGACGAACCCACGAGCGCGCTCGATGTCCTCGTATCGATGCAGGTGCTTGCCGTGCTCGACGAGATGATCGCGCGCCACGACACCGGCCTCGTGTTCATCAGTCACGATTTGCCGCTCGTGATGTCGTTCTGCGACCGCGTCGCGGTGATGTACGGCGGTCGCGTCGTCGAGACGTGCGCGGCGCGCGATCTCGTTCACGCGACGCATCCGTACACGCGCGGGCTGCTCGAAGCGAATCCGCCGCTCGAGAATCCGCCCGACGAGTTGCCGACGCTGCGCCGCGACCCCGCGTGGCTCGATGAAGGCATCGCGCGATGATCGAAATCGAGCGCGCGCTCATCCGCTTCAAGACGAAGAGCGGTCACGTCGACGCCGTGCGCGACGTTTCGCTGCGCGTGGAAGAGGGCGAGGTTTTCGGACTCGTCGGCGAATCGGGCAGCGGCAAGTCGACGTTGTTGCGCGCGCTCGCCGGGCTGACGCCGCTGTCGGGCGGCAGGATAAGCATCGGATCGCGCCCTGGAAGCCGCGACGTGCAGATGGTGTTCCAGGACCCGTACGGCGCGCTGCATCCGCGCTTCACCGTCGACAAGACCTTGCGCGAGCCGCTCGCGATCAACGGCATCGGCGACGAAGACACGCGCATTCTCGCCGCGCTCGCCGAAGTCGGGCTCGGTCCGGCGTATCGATTCCGCTATCCGCATCAGTTGTCGGGCGGGCAGCGCCAGCGCGTGTCGATCGCGCGCGCGTTGATCGTCGAGCCGCGCGTGCTGCTGCTCGACGAGCCGACCTCCGCGCTCGATGTCTCCGTCCAGGCGGAAATCCTGAACCTGCTGCGCCGCCTGCATCGCGAACGCAAGCTGACGATGATCCTCGTGAGCCACAATCTCGCCGTGATCGGCTTTCTTTGCCAGCGCGTCGCGGTCATGCGCAACGGCGAAATCGTCGAGCAACTGGGCGTCGATGCCGTGCGTTCGCGCGACGTTACGCACGAGTACACGCGCCGGCTTCTGCTCGCGACTGAAGGCTACACACGACAGAACGCGTAGTCGTCGTACAAGCACAATCGTCATGACGCGGTCAATGGATGTTGCGCGAACGACGCATAAGCACGGCGATAAGCCCGGTATACGACGACGCGCGGCGGGCCGGCTTGTCTTCGACGAAACCGGTGCCGCCGCCGCTGATAGAATGTGCGCTGGATTGTCGAGACGTGCCGAACAACGCGCGAGCGTGGTTTTCCGGCTGCCTTCCGACTTCGAGCTAACCAACGGAAATCGTGACAGACCGCGCCCGTTCGCGGGTGAAAACCGGTCGTAATCCCCGATGAAATTGCTAGATGCTTTGGTCGAACAGCGGATCAACGAAGCCGCTGCGCGTGGCGAGTTCAACAACCTGCCGGGCGCGGGCGCACCGCTTCACTTCGACGACGACACCCTCGTGCCCGAGGAAGTGCGCGTCGCCAATCGAATCCTCAAGAATGCGGGCTTCGTCCCGCCGGCAGTCGAACAGCTTCGCGCGCTGCGCGGGCTTCAGGAAGAGTTCGACAAGGTGACGGACCCCGCGGCCCGTTGCCAGCTGCAAGCCAAGATGCTCGCGCTCGACATGGCGCTCGAGTCGCTGCGCGGCGGCGGCTGCGTGCCGCATGAATATCGCCGGCGCATCGCGGAGCGTTTGTCCGAGCGCGCGCAGTCGCGCGTGGCGGTGGACGTCAAGTGACCGGCCTGCCGGATGCGGCCGATCCCGCGCCCAGCGCTCAAATCGCCGATCCTGCCAGCGAACGCGATCGCCGCTTCATGGCGCTCGCGCAACGCGCCGCCGACGAAGCCCGTCGCGCGGGCGAAGTGCCCGTCGGCGCGGTCATCGTGCTCGGCGACGAAGTCATCGCCACCGGCTTCAATTATCCGATTCGCGGACACGATCCGTCCGCGCATGCCGAGATGGCCGCGCTGCGCGCCGCCGCCCAATCGCTCCAGAACTACCGCTTGCCGGGCTGCGAGCTCTACGTGACGCTCGAACCTTGCCTGATGTGCGCGGGCGCGATCATGCACGCGCGCATCTCGCGCGTCGTCTACGGCGCCACGGACCCGAAAACGGGCGCGTGCGGCAGTGTCGTCGACATGTTCGCGAATGCGCAGCTCAATCACCACACCACCGTGACGGGCGGCGTGCTCGCGGATGAATGCGGGCATGCGCTCAAGAATTTTTTCGCCGAGCGCCGCCGCCTCGCGCGCGACGAACGCGATGCGCGCCGCGCGCGCGAAGCCGGGCAACCCGCCGCCGATTCATCTGATTGAATAACAACATCGTGAAATCACGCACCATCGACCTCGTTGCGCCCTCTGGCTATCCACACGATGCGGCGGCCGTCGAGCGCGGCATCGGACGGTTGCGCAGGGAAGGGCATCGGCTCGAAAACGTCGACGCGACGCGCCGACGCTTCCAGCGCTTCGGCGGCACCGATGCGGAACGCGCCGCCGATCTCAATCGTCTTGCGGATGCATCGCGCCCGTTACCTGACATCGTACTTGCCGTGCGGGGCGGATACGGCGCGTCGCGCATCCTGCACGGCCTCGACTACACCGGGCTGCGCAGGCTCGCGGATCAGCCGGTGGCGATCGTCGGCCACAGCGATTTCACCGCGATTCAGTGCGCGCTGTTCGCGCACGCCGGTGTGAAAAGCTTCGGCGG
The DNA here is from genome assembly GCF_023630905.1 of Caballeronia sp. ATUFL_F1_KS4A. NCBI lineage: Bacteria > Pseudomonadati > Pseudomonadota > Betaproteobacteria > Burkholderiales > Burkholderiaceae > Caballeronia > Caballeronia sp. ATUFL_F1_KS4A. The sequence goes on from NZ_JALQEB010000003.1 coordinate 215,214, forward strand.
ACCGATGTTCGCGGGCGATTTCGGCGCCGAGCAGGTCAGTTCGTTCACGATGCAGCACTTCTGGAACGCGATCTCGCGACCGAGTTTCACCATCACGAGCCATACGCCGCAGCAACAGACCGTCGACGCGACCGGCATGCTGTGGGGCGGCAATCTCGCGATTCTGGCGTCGCTCGTCGGCACGCCGTATCTGCCGCCGGTCGAGGGCGGAATCCTGTACATCGAGGATGTCAACGAGCATCCGTTTCGCATCGAGCGGATGATTTATCAGCTGTATCAGGCGGGCGTGCTCGGTCGGCAGCAGGCGATCGTGATGGGGGAGTTCTCCGGCGGCCGTCTGTCGGACTACGACAACGGCTATTCGCTCGACGCGATGATCGAGCAGGTGAGGTCGGTGACGGGCATTCCGGTGGTGACAGGATTGCAGTTCGGACACGTCGAAAATCTGCTGACGCTGCCTTTCGGTGCGGCGGCGCACCTTATCGCGAGCGAGCGGGGCTTCACGCTGAAACTTTCCGATTACCCGCATCTGGCTTGAGTCCGCGTGGCAAGGCGCTCAAGCGAGCGCCTTATTTTTAGCTCGTCCCTGCAACTAACTGTCGGTTCATGCACCGTCCGCGACAACTGCGTGCACCACGGCGGCGCTCAAATTGTCGACAAAAAAGAGGCGGCAATGCTGACAAAAACTTGTGGAATCTACTGCGAAGCCCGCCAATATTGGGCCTCAGCAAAACGCGGTACTCGAAAAACGCGCGGTAACCGATAATTTTAAAAATGAATTGTTGACAATCTTTATGTCGATTCTAAGATGCTTAACATGCAAGCGAGCACATCATGTCCGACACCAAGCGTAGTGCTGCATCGAATGTTTCGGATTCCGCTCCCAACGGGGCGAACGCCGAGTCGATCGCCGAGAACATCCGCGCCGCGATCCTCGAGCATCGGCTGGCGCCGGGCGCGAAGCTGACCGAAGCGCAGTTATGCGAGGTGTTCGCCGTGAAGCGCGGCACCGTCCGCCAGGCGCTCGCGCAACTGTCGAACGAACGGCTCGTCGATCTGGAGCCGAATCGCGGGGCGTTCGTCGCGAGTCCGTCGTTGCAGGAAGTGCATGAGGTGTTCGAAATGCGCCGCATCATCGAATTGGCCGTGGTGGACCGAATTGCGCAAGGGCACGGCCTGCGTCGGCTGAAGTCGATCAGCGCGACGATCGGAAAAGAGCGCCGCGCTTTCGAAAGCCACGATTTTTCGTCGTGGATCCGGCTCTCCGGCGAGTTTCACACCGAACTCGCGGCGCTTACCGGCAACACGGTGCTGTGCGAATGCCTGTCGGGACTCGTCGCGCGTTCGACGCTGATCTCGGCGCTGTATGAATCGCTCGGCAAGAGTTCGTGCTCGTTCGAAGATCACGAAGCGATTCTCGCCGCGCTCGATGCAGGCGATGCAGCGAAAGCCGGCGTGTTGATGGCGCAACATCTGCGCGACGTCGAACTGAAGATGCTGGAGCGGCCGGCACGCGGCGCGGTCGATCTGAAGGAAGTGTTCATGAAGCCCGCCGAGCGCGAACGAGCGCTCGATATGTAAGGCAGACAGACGGCAGATCGGACTATCTGCCATCGGCTGAATCAAGCAGGACTAAATAACTGGAGACCGTGCCTCGCGCTTCGCGCGAAGGCGCGTGGAGAGTCGCACGCTTTGAAAATCCGTAGCGTGTATCGCACCGAACAGGACGCTCGTGTGAGCGTGAAATGAAAGCCGCCGCAGGGCGGGCGTGCCGGGCCGATGCCTCGCGCGCTCTCGGCCTCATGCCCGAAGGCGAAAACGCAAATCCGAAGAATGCCGCGCGGGATGGAGACATCCGACACGTCAGCGAAGGCATCCGATCGAAGCTTGAACCCCGAGCATTTGCAGTTTTCTCATCACGCAAGCAGCCAATGAAGGAGACGTCATGGCCCAGTTCAGTGCATCCGGCAGCTCAACCCTGCCGCCGCTCGACAACGAGTATGAAGAGCAACATCTGCCCGCCGGTTACAGCGACCGGCTTTACAACGAGGACCTCGCCCCGCTCAAGAATCAGACCTGGGGCGCGTACAACATCTTCGCGTTCTGGATGTCGGACGTGCACAGCGTCGGCGGTTATGTGTTCGCCGGAAGTCTCTTCGCGCTCGGCCTGACGAGCTGGCAGGTGCTGGTATCGCTGCTGATCGGCATTGGGCTCGTGAACGTGCTGTGCAATCTGATCGCCAAACCGAGCCAGGTGGCGGGCGTGCCGTATCCCGTCGCGTGCCGCGCCACGTTCGGCGTGCTCGGCGCGAACATTCCGGCCGTGATCCGCGGGCTCATTGCGGTGGCGTGGTACGGCATTCAGACATATTTGGCGTCGAGCGCGCTCGTCATCGTCGTGCTGAAGTTCGTGCCGTCGCTGATGCCTTATGCCGACGTCCACAAGTACGGCTTCGTCGGGCTTTCGGCGCTCGGCTGGGCGGGCTTCATGCTGCTTTGGGTGCTGCAGGCCGTCGTGTTCTGGCGCGGCATGGAGATGATCAAGAAGTTCATCGACTTCGCCGGTCCCGCCGTCTACGTCGTGATGTTCATTCTCGCCGGCTATATGGTGTGGCGCGCGGGCATCGACAATATCGGCCTGAACCTCGGCGGGGTGAAGTATCACGGCACGGAAGTGATTCCCGTGATGATCACCGCGATCGCGCTCGTCGTTTCGTACTTCTCCGGCCCGATGCTCAACTTCGGCGACTTCTCGCGCTACGGCAAGAGCTTTCGCAGCGTGAAGCGCGGCAATTTCTGGGGCCTGCCGGTCAACTTCCTGGCGTTCTCGGTCGTGACCGTCATCACGACTGCGGCGACGCTGCCGGTCTTCGGCCAGCTCATCACGGATCCGGTGGAAACCGTCGGCCGCATCGACCATCCGTCTGCTGTGATTCTCGGCGCGCTGACCTTCACGATCGCGACCATCGGCATCAACATCGTCGCGAACTTCGTGTCGCCGGCCTTCGACTTCTCGAACGTCGCGCCGAAGCTCATCAGCTGGCGCATGGGCGGCATGATGGCGGCGGTCGCGTCGATCTTCATCACGCCGTGGAACCTGTTCAACAACCCGGCCGTGATCCACTACACGCTGGATATTCTCGGCAGCTTCATCGGACCGCTGTATGGCGTGCTGATCCTCGACTTCTATCTCGTGAAACGCGGCAAGCTGGTGGTCGACGATCTCTACACGGTGTCGGAACAGGGCAAGTACTGGTACACGAAGGGCGTGAACCGCCGCGCGGTGATGGCGCTCGTGCCGGCCGCCGTGCTCGCGACGCTCTGCGTGATGGTGCCGGCGCTCGAAGCCGCTGCGAACTTCTCGTGGTTCATCGGTGCGGGACTCGGCGCGGTGTTCTATTACTTCCTCGCGGATCGCAAGCGCGGAGTCTAAAACGATAGCTGGAACCTGAGAGAATTTCCAAAGGCAGTGTGGAGACAGCAATGCGCATCAAACTGATCAACCCCAACACGACGCAGCGCATGACCGACTCGATGGGCCGCTGCGCCCGCGAGGTCGCCGCGCCCGGCACGGAGATCGTCGCCGTCAGCCCGACGATGGGCCCGCCGTCCATCGAAGGCTATTACGACGAGGCGGTCGCGTCGCTCGGTCTGCTCGCCGAAGTGGAAGCGGGCGAAAAGCAGGGCTTCGACGGCTATGTGATCGCGTGCTTCGGCGATCCGGCCCTTTACGCCGCGCGCGAACTGGCGCGCGGCCCGGTGATCGGCATCGCGGAGGCGGCGATGCATGCGGCGAGCGTCATCGCGCCGGGATTTTCCGTCGTCACGACGTTGCAGCGTACCGTCGGCATGGCTTGGCATCTGGCGGAGCGCTACGGCATGGAGCGCTTCTGCAAGAACGTCCGCGCGACAGACGTCCCCGTGCTCGAACTGGATGTGCCGGGGTCGCCGGCGCGTCGGACGATCATCGACGAATGCCGGCGCGCGCTCGACGAAGACGGCTCGGACGCCATCGTGCTCGGCTGCGCGGGCATGGCGGAGTTCTGCCGCGAAGTGGAGGACGCGATCGGCGCGCCGGTGGTTGAGGGCGTGACGGCCGCGGTGAAATGGGCGGAGGCGCTCATCGCGCTGAAGCTGCACACGGCGAAACGCGGCGACTACGCGCGCCCGCTCGCGAAACGGTACGACGGCGTGCTGTCGGATTTCAGCCCGCGCCGATAGCCTTTTCGCCGGACACATACCGATGACGTGACCCGGATTATGCGCCCTGATGTATGGGCGCGTCCGGGTCTTTTAGCTACACTGAATCGTCGACAATCCCGTTTTTTCAACGCTTGAGCAGAACGCCAGCCATGTCACTCGATCCGAACTACCCACGCGATTTGATCGGCTACGGCCGCCACCCGGTGCAGGCGAACTGGCCGGGACGGGCGCGCGTCGCCGTGCAATTCGTGCTCAATTACGAAGAAGGCGGCGAGAATTGCGTGCTGCACGGCGATCCGGGCTCCGAGCAGTTCCTGTCGGAGATCGTGGGCGCGGCGGCGTATCCGTCGCGTCACATGAGCATGGAGTCGATCTACGAATACGGTTCGCGCGCGGGCGTGTGGCGCATCCTGCGCGAGTTCGAGAAGCGCAGCATGCCGCTGACGATCTTCGGCGTCGGCATGGCGATCGAGCGGCATCCCGAAGTGGCGAAGGCGTTCGTCGAACTGGGGCATGAAATCGCGTGTCACGGCTATCGGTGGATTCACTATCAGGACATGTCGCCGGAGAGGGAAGCCGAACACATGCGCCTCGGCATGGAAGCGATCGAGCGCGTGACGGGCGTGCGGCCGCTCGGCTGGTATACCGGGCGCGATAGCCCGAATACGCATCGGCTGGTCGCGGAATACGGCGGTTTCCTCTACGACTCCGACTATTACGGCGACGACCTGCCGTTCTGGACCGAAGTCGAAGTGACGGGCGGCGAGAAGAAGCCGCATCTGATCGTGCCGTACACGCTCGACACCAACGACATGCGCTTCGCGACGCCGCAAGGCTTCAACACGGGCGATCACTTCTTCACGTACCTGAAAGACGCCTTCGACGTGCTCTACGAAGAAGGCGACGACGCGCCGAAGATGCTGTCCATCGGCATGCACTGCCGCTTGCTCGGCCGGCCGGGGCGCTTTCGTGGCCTGCAGAAATTCCTCGATCACATCGAGAAGCATGATCGCGTGTGGGTTACGCGGCGTGTCGACATCGCGCGTCACTGGCGCGAGCAACATCCTTTCGAAAAAGCTAACAACGGGACGGCGGCATGAAGGCGATGCACTACACACTCGACCAACTCAACACCATGCCCGCCGACACGTTCGTGACGGTGCTCGCGGGCATTTTCGAGCACTCGCCGTGGGTGCCGGAAAGAGCGGCGCAACAGCGCCCGTTCAAGGACATCGACGCGCTGCATCGCGCGATGTCGCAGATCGTCGAAGAGGCCGGCGAAGACAGGCAGCTCGCGCTCATCAACGCGCACCCGGAGCTCGCGGGCAAAGCGGCGGTGCGCGGCGAGCTGACCGCCGAATCGACGCGCGAACAAAGCGGCGCGGGCCTGAATCTGTGCACGCAGGAAGAGTTCGACAGGCTTCAGTCGCTGAACGCGCAGTATCGCGAGAAATTCGGGTTTCCGTTCATTCTCGCGGTGCGCGGCTATGACCGTCACGGCATCATCGCGAACTTCGAAGCGCGCGTGAATCACGACCGCGCCGAAGAATTGCGCACGAGTCTCGACCAGATTTACCGGATCGCGGGCTTCAGGTTGAACGACCTGATTCAAGCGGCGTAATCCGCAAACAACCGTAAACGAACGAAAAGAAGGACAGAAACAAATGGCAATCCCGACACTCGATCCCAATGCGCCCGACTTCACGCGCCGCTATGTGAACCTGGCGGACCCGCGTCTGGGCGCGCAGGCACTCGAGGCGAGCGACGATTTCTTCGCGCCGAAGGAACGCATGCTGAATCCCGAGCCGGCGGTGTTCATTCCCGGCAAGTACGACGATCACGGCAAGTGGATGGACGGCTGGGAAACGCGCCGCAAGCGCACGACGGGCTATGACTGGTGCATCGTCAAGCTCGCGCGTCCGGGCGTCATCAAGGGCATCGATGTCGACACGAGCCACTTCACCGGCAACTTCCCGCCGGCGGCGTCGATCGAAGGGGCGCATGTCGCCGACGGCGCACCGAATCAGTCGACGCAATGGACGGAAATCGTCCCGTCGACGACGCTGCAGGGCAACAGCCATCACTATCTCGAAGTCGAGGTCCAGCGGCCGTTCACGCATCTGCGCGTGAACATCTATCCGGATGGCGGCATCGCGCGTCTGCGGGTCTATGGCCAGCCGCAACTCGACTGGAGCAACGCGGACAAGCATGCGCTCGTCGATCTCGCCGCGATGGAAAACGGCGCGTACATGGTCGGCACGAACAATCAGCACTTCGGTCTCGCATCGACCTTGCTGATGCCGGGCCGCGGCGTGAACATGGGCGACGGGTGGGAAACGCGCCGGCGTCGCGAGCCGGGCAACGACTGGTGTATCGTCGCGCTGGCGCAGCCGGGCATCATCAAGAAGGTCGAAGTGGATACCGCGCACTTCAAGGGCAATTTCCCCGACCGCTGCTCGCTTCAGGCGGCATACGTGAAGGGCGGCACGGACAGCTCGCTCGTCACGCAGGCGATGTTCTGGCCGGTGCTGCTCGGCGAACAGAAACTGCAGATGGACAAGCAGCATTTTTTCGAGTCCGAACTCGCCGCGCTCGGCCCCGTGACGCACGTGCGCTTCAATATTTATCCTGACGGCGGCGTGTCGCGTCTTCGTCTCCTCGGAACCCTTGCATGATGAAGAAACTCGCTATCGAACCGTTGACGCGCGCAGCGTTCAAGCCTTATGGCGATGTCATCGAACTCGATGGCGCCAAGCAGATTCCAATCAACCTCGGCACCACGATCCGCTTCCACGATCTGTGCAACGTCGACGTGACGGACGGCGGCGGCCACGCGATCGTCAATCTGTTTCGCGGCCAGCCGCGCACGCTGCCGTTCGAATGCAAGATGATGGAGCGTCATCCGCTCGGCAGCCAGGCGTTCATTCCGCTCGATGACCGGCCGTATCTCGTCGTCGTCGCGCCCGCAGGCGATCTCGACGAATCGAAGATCCGCGCCTTCGTCACGCGCGGCTGGCAGGGTGTGAACTATGCGAAAGGCGTGTGGCATCACCCGCTGCTCGCGCTGGGGAAGGTGAGCGATTACATCGTCGTCGATCGCGGCGGCGGCGAAGGGCACAACCTCAACGAGCAGGATCTGAAGGAATCGCTCTGGCTGACCGAAGACGCGCTGCGATAGGCGCATCGAAAGCAGCACCCGCGCAGTGACGAAAGACCGGAACGCACCTCCGGTCTTTTTTTTCGTCACAGCGCCGCCCACACCACCCGATATCGTCGCCTTCCCACCCGAAATCTCCGTTGAACGGGACAGACCCGCCCCTTACCCTTGACGGACGGCTTGCATCCGGCCAGCGTCCGCCTCGGGACCGTCCGGTGCCGCACTAATAAATACGGAGACAGCATGAGCGATTCGGCCAGGAGGCGCGCGAGCGTAAGCGGTAACGATCAGTATGACTACATAGTGGTCGGGGCAGGATCGGCGGGATGCGCGGTCGCGAGCCGCCTTGCCGACCAGCAAGGGGTCACGGTCGCATTGCTGGAGACCGGCCCGGACGATCATCACTACACGGTGTGGGCGCCCGTCGGCGTGGCGAAGCTGGCGGTGAAGGAAAATGTGCGCAACTACGGTTATCACACGCTGCCGCAACCGTCGCTGAACAACCGGGTGTCGTTTCAGCCGCGCGGCCGCGGACTCGGCGGCAGCTCGTCGATCAACGGCATGCTGTATGTCCGCGGTCATCGCAACGATTACGATCGATGGGCGCAACTCGGATGCCGCGGCTGGAGCTACGAAGAAGTCCTTCCGTACTTCCGCAAGGCCGAGTCGAACGGCCGCATCCGCAATGGTCTCGACGACGCCTTCCACGGCGCGCAAGGCCCGCTGCACGTCTGCGATCAGCGCACGCTCAATCCGTTCAGCCAGCGCTTCATCGACGCCGCGTTGCAGGCGGGCATGCGGCTCAATCACGATTTCAACGGGCAGCATCAGGAAGGCGTCGGGCTATATCAGGTCACGCAGTACAACGGCGAGCGCTGGAACACCGCGCGCGCGTATCTGCATCGCGGCGACGCAGCCGATGCATCGCTCTGCGGCGGCCGCGACTCGCTTTCGGTGATGACCGGCACGATCGCGCTGCGCATCGAGTTCGACGGCAAGCGGGCGACCGGCGTGCGCGTCGTGCGCGATGGCGTCGAGCGCAGCCTGCGTGCGCGTCGCGAGGTCATCGTGTGCGCGGGCGCGTTCAATTCGCCGCAACTGCTTCTGGCATCGGGAATCGGCCCGGCCGCGCATCTGCGCGAGATGGGTATCGATGTCGTGCACGATCTGCCGGGCGTCGGCGAGAACCTGCAGGATCACATCGACATCACGATCAAGAAGGCCGTGCCGACCGCCGATCTCTACGGCTACTCGTGGCGCAACATCGCGCGCATGATTCCGGAGCTGATGCGCTACAGGCGCGACCGCACGGGCATGTTCGCATCGAACATCATCGAGGCGGGCGGCTTCACGCGCAGCCGCGAAGGGCTCGCGGAACCCGATCTGCAGTTCGCGTTCATTCTCGCGCTCGTGGGCAGCCGTGGCGACGGCGCGGGCAGGAAAGCGCCGCCGGGATACAGCTGTCACGCGACCAACCTGCGCCCGAAAAGCCGTGGCGTGCTTCGCCTCAAGTCGCGCGACATGCGCGACGCGCCGCTCATCGATCCGCGCTATCTGAGCGTGGAATCCGACATGGACAACCTCGTGACCGGCGTGCGGCTCATTCGCCGGATTTTCTCGCAGCCCGCGCTTGCGCAAGCGGGCGGGCGCGAGCTCATCACCGACGATTTCGGCCCCGGCGAGGGCGATGAGCGCGCCATTCGCGCTTACATCCGCCAGCATGCGGACACGCTCTTTCATCCGGTCGGGACATGCAAGATGGGCGTCGATGAACTCGCGGTCGTCGACCCCGACCTGCGCGTGCGCGGCATCGATGGTCTGCGCGTGGCCGACGCCTCGGTCATGCCGACGATCATCGGCGGCAACACGAACGCGCCGACCATCATGATCGCGGAGAAGGCCGCGGATCTCATTCGTGCCGCCGTCTCCACCGAGACGCGCGTCGAGGCAATCTAATTCAGCAGGGAACATCGCATGCAAAACGGTGACACACAGGCGCTGCCGAAACCTTATCCGCCGTCGCTGCCGGCGACCGCGGCGACGCGCGCGGAGCACGAGCGCGCGCTGCACGAACTGCCTCCCGACGATCCCGACGAGGAAGCGGACGCGCGGCGCGGATTCATCGGCACGGTGCCGGACGCCGAGGTGCGCGGCGCATATGGCCAGCTCGTCTGGAGCCTCGCGGACTACGCCTTTCTGAACGAGCCCGAGGCGCCCGACACCGCGCATCCGTCGCTGTGGCGTCACGCCCGCATCAATTCGCTGCACGGCCTTTTCAAGGTGACGGAGCGCATTTATCAGGTGCGGGGTTTCGACGTCTCGAACGTCACGTTCATCGAGGGCGACAGCGGGCTCATCGTCATCGATCCGCTGACATGCAAGGAAACCGCCGAGGCCGCGCTCGCGCTCTATTGCGCGCATCGGCCGAAGCGTCCGGTCGTGGCCGTCATCTACAGCCATAGCCACGCGGATCATTTCGGCGGCGTGCGCGGCGTCACGAATGACGCGGATGTGCAGGCCGGGCGCACGGCGATCATCGCGCCGGCCGGGTTCATGGAAGAGGCGGTTTCGGAAAACGTGATGGCCGGCCCGGCGATGGCGCGCCGCGCGCAGTTCCAGTTCGGCCACACGCTCGCGCGCAACGCGTGCTGCCAGATCGATGCCGGCATGGGCAAGACCATGCCGCGCGGCACGATCACGCTGATTCCGCCGACGCAGCTCATTCGGGAGCCGCTGGAGACGCATGTCATCGACGGCGTCGAGATCGTTTTCCAGCTGACGCCGGAAAGCGAAGCGCCCGCCGAAATGCATTTTTACTTCCCGCAGGAGCGCGCGCTCAATCTCGCGGAGAACGGCACGCGCTCGCTGCACAATCTGTGTCCGCTGCGCGGCGCGAACGTGCGCAATGCGCAACGCTGGGCGCGCTATCTGGGCGAATCGCTGGAGCGCTTCGGACGCCACGCGGATGTCGTGTTCGCGCAGCACAACTGGCCGACTTGGGGCCGCGAGCGTATCGCCGGATATCTCGAAGCACAGCGCGATCTTTACAAGTATCTGCACGATCAGACCGTACGCATGATGAATCGCGGCATGAACGCGGCCGAGATCGCGGAGGTCATGCGCCTTCCCGATTCGCTTCACGCGCTGTGGCACGCGCGCGGCTATTACGGCACGGTGTCGCACAACGTGAAGGCCATCTATCAGCAGTATCTGAGCTGGTACGACGGCAATCCGTCGAATCTGCACGCGCTGCCGCCGGAACTGGCGGCGCCGCGCTACGTCGAGTACATGGGCGGCGCGGATGCCGTGCTCGAACGCGCGCGCCGGGACTTCGGCAAGGGCGAATATCGCTGGGTCGCTCAGGTGATGAATCATCTCGTGTTCGCGCAGCCGCAGTTGCTCGAAGCGCGCGCACTGGGCGCGGCGGCGCTGGAGCAGATGGGCTATCAGGCCGAATCGGCGACGTGGCGCAATGCGTTCCTTCTGGGTGCGCGCGAGTTGCGGGAAGGGCATCGCGCGGCGACGCAGTTCGCGAGCCGCAGCCGCGACATGGTGTGCGCGATCACCGAAGACATGTTCTTCGACTATCTGGCGGTGCGTATCGACGGGCTGAAGGCACAGAATCTGACTGCGCGCTTCGACTGGCGTTTCAGCGATGTCGACAAGCGCTTCTCCGTGAATCTGCAGCACGGCGCGCTGACGTGGTCTGCGCTGCCGTCTGCGTTGCCGCCGCACGCGCAGATCGACATGACGCGCGAGACGCTGAATCTGATCCTCTGCGGCGAAACCGGCTTCGCGGGCGCACTGCGCGAAGGTCAGATCCGCGTCACGGGCGATCTCGACGCGTTCAAGTCGCTGCTCGGCGCGCTCGAACAGGTCGACAACGACTTCAACGTCGTGGAACCGTAAGCGGCGCGTCGTTATCGCGTATCGAAAGGCCGGTGCGGGCGCGCCGGCCTTTCGCGTTTCGGGGCGCGCTCTTTATCGAACGGCTAAGATAGTCGGCCCAGACGAGCCTGAAACAAGGAACCACGCATGATCGATCTTCGCAGCGACACCGTCACCCGTCCCAGTCAGCCGATGCTCGCCGCGATGACCGCGGCCAAAGTCGGCGACGATGTCTGGGGCGACGACCCGACCGTCATCGAATTGCAAGGCAGGCTCGCGGAGCGCACGGGCAAGGAAGCGGGCCTGTTCTTTCCGAGCGGCACGCAGAGCAACCTCGCGGCGTTGATGGCGCATTGCGCGCGCGGCGACGAATACATCGTCGGCCAGCAGGCGCACACGTACAAGTACGAAGGCGGCGGCGCGGCGGTGCTCGGCAGCATCCAGCCGCAGCCGATCGAAAACGCGCCCGACGGCGCCTTGCCGCTCGACAAGATCGCGGCGGCGATCAAGCCGATCGACAATCACTTCGCGCGCACGCGTCTGCTCGCGCTCGAAAACACCATCGGCGGGAAGGTGCTGCCGGCGTCTTATGTCGCGGAGGCGACGCAACTCGCGCGCAGTCGCGGTCTGTCGACGCATCTCGACGGCGCGCGCGTATTCAATGCGGCGGTGGCATCGGACAAACCAGTCGGCGAACTGTGCGCGCCGTTCGACTCGGTTTCCGTCTGCTTCTCGAAGGGGCTGGGCGCGCCGGTCGGTTCGGTGCTGGTCGGATCGAAGGCATTGATCGATGTCGCGAGCCGCTGGCGCAAGGTGCTCGGCGGCGGCATGCGCCAGTCGGGCGTGCTGGCGGCGGCGTGTCTGTATGCGCTCGATCATCACGTCGATGGCCTCGCGCAAGACCACGACAACGCCGCGCATCTCGCCGCCGGCCTCGCACAGATCGATGGCATCAAGATTCAGTCGCACGCGACGAACATGGTCTTCGCGCAGATTCCCGAGGCGCATTGCGCGCGGCTCGAAGCCTTTCTGAAGGAGCGCGGCATCCTCACGCAGATGCTCTATGCGTCGCGCTTCGTCACGCATCGCGATGTGTCGCGCGCCGATATCGACACGGTCGTTCGCGCGGTGAAGGATTACTTCGCACGTTGAAGGTCGAATGAAAAATGCCCCGCTTCCGAACGAAGCGGGGCATTTCATTGCGCGCAGCGGCAAGCTTATTCGACAGCGCCGCCTGCAAACCACGCCGCCACCTTCTGACGCTCCGCATCCGTCATTTGCGTGACGTTGCCGAGCGGCATCGCCTTCAGCGTCACGGCCTGCTGATGCACGCGCTGCGCATTCTGCTTGATTTCCGCGGGCGTATCGAGCAGGACGCCGGCGGGTGCGCTGCCCATCATCGTCGGATGCGCGGAGTGGCACGTCGCGCAACGCTGCTGGATGATCGGCTGAATGTCGGAGACCTTGATCGTCGGCGCGCCTGCGGCCTGGGCGACGGGCACCGAAGGTGCGGGCATCGTCCACGCGAACGCGCCGAGCACCAGCACGAGACCCGCGACCGGCATGTACCACAGCACCTGGCCGCGATGGCGCATCACGAAGAACTGGCGAATCAGCGCCCCCGCCAGCATGATGAGCACGAGGATCAGCCAGTTGTACTTGTGCGTGTAGGTCATCGCGTAGTGGTTCGACAGCATCGCGAACACCACCGGCAACGTGAAGTACGTGTTGTGCACGGAGCGCTGCTTACCGCGCTTGCCGTAGATCGCGTTCGGCGTTTCGCCCTTGAGCATCGCGGCGACCATCTTGCGCTGGCCCGGAATGATGACGAAGAACACGTTCGCCGACATGATCGTCGCGATCATCGCGCCGGTGATCAGATACGCCGCGCGGCCCGCGAACACATGGCACGCGATGAACGCAGCGATCAGCACATAGATGCCGACGCAGATGCCGAGCAGCTTGTCGTTGGTGCCGAGCACGCGGCACAGCGTGTCGTACACGATCCAGCCGGCCATCAGAAAGCCGAGCGCGGCCGATACGGCGACCACCGGACCCATGTCGAGCACGCTCTTGTCGATGAGATACGTGCTCGGCGCCATCAGATACAGCACGAAGAAGAGGCCGAAGCCCGACATCCACGTCGTGTACGACGGCCAGAACGACCAGTGCAGGTTTTCCGGCATGTCCTGCGGCGCGACGGAATACTTCTGCATGTGATAGAAACCGCCGCCGTGAACGTGCCAGAAATCGCCGAACACGCCGCGCCGGCGCGCGTTCGGGTCGGTTGGCGGTTTCAAACTGTTGTCCAGCGCGACGAAATAGAACGATTCGCCGATCCACGCGATCGCGACGATGACGTGCAGACAGCGCAATACGAGATTGAGCCAGTCGGTGACAAAGCCTTCCATGTACTCCTCCACTACCGATTCGTTATGTGCTTGTGGGGTTCAAGCGATGTTTTGGCTGCCGCTCAGCTTCCGCGATAGGTGCTGTACGCCCACGGCGACACGAGCAGCGGAACGTGATAGTGCGACGAAGCATCCGCGATGCCGAAGCGCAGCACGACGCGATCGACGAAGCGCGGCTCGGGCACTTTCACGCCGAGCGCGGCGAAGTAGTCGCCTGCGTGGAACACGAGTTCGTATTCGCCGGTTTCGAAGTCGGCGCCTTCGAGCAGCGGCGCATCGGCGCGGCCGTCGTCGTTCGTGTGGATGGTCTTGATCGCGCGGCGGGCGTCGCCGTTGAGCGCGAATAGCTCGACTTTGAGGTTCGCGCCCGGGCGGCCGTGCGCGGTGTCGAGGACGTGGGTAGTGAGCTTGCCCATTCGCAGTTTCCTTGAGTTGTGCGAGATCCGGCTTTGCGCATCGATCCGAAATTCGGCACCTGATTACTCGAGGTGCGTCTGCGGCGGATCGAGGCTCCACGTCAGTGGCTACATACCCGTCGGCGTTTCAGATGCGCGCCGTGTACAGCATTGTAGGAATTCGAGACGCGCTGTGCGGCCGCGATAGGAAAGATAATGCCTGACGCATGACAGCGTCGCGTAAGCAAGACGCACGCGCTCGGAATCGCTTTTTGCCGATGCTACCCGCGCCAATAATCGGGAATATATTGCCGCCGTGAAGATGACTATGACTGCCGCTTGATTGCGTCCGATTTTTTGGCTGCGGACAGTAGCGGTGCGCGCAATATCCATGGATATTTGCCGCGTCCCGAAGACGGCGGCAGACGCTGGGTAACCGGGGCTTTTCACTGGTTTCCCAACTGTCTCTGGAGAGAGTTAGCTTATGCCACGCAGTCTTCTGGTCAAGAACGCCCACATGCTCGTCACGATGGACGAAGCGCGCCGCGAAATCGCCGATGGCGGCATGTATATCGAGGGCAATCGCATCGTGCAGGTCGGGCCGACGAGCGAACTTCCGCAATCCGCCGACGACGTACTCGACATGCGCGGTCATCTCGTGATTCCGGGCCTCGTCAACACGCACCATCACATGTATCAGAGCCTCACGCGCGCGATTCCCGCCGCGCAGAACGCCGAGCTTTTCGGCTGGCTCACGAATCTCTACAGGATCTGGGCGCATCTGACGCCCGAAATGATCCATGTCTCGACCCAGACCGCGATGGCCGAACTGCTGCTGTCCGGATGCACGACGTCGAGCGATCATTTGTATATCTATCCGAACGGCAGCCGGCTCGACGACAGCATCGCGGCGGCGCGCGAGATCGGCATGCGGTTTCACGCGGCGCGCGGGAGCATGAGCGTCGGACAAAAGGATGGCGGCTTGCCGCCCGATTCGGTCGTCGAAAAGGAGGATGCGATTCTGAAGGATTCGCAACGCCTGATCGAGACGTATCACGACGAAGGCCGTTACGCGATGCTGCGCGTGGTGGTCGCGCCTTGTTCGCCGTTTTCGGTGAGCCGCGAATTGATGCGCGATGCGGCGCTGCTCGCGCGCGAATACGGCGTGTCGCTGCACACGCATCTGGCCGAGAACGTGAACGACGTCGCGTATAGCCGCGAGAAATTCGGCATGACGCCGGCGGAATATGCGGAGGATCTCGGCTGGGTCGGGCATGACGTGTGGCACGCGCACTGCGTGCAGCTCGACAAGGCGGGCATCGAGCTTTTTGCGCGCACAGGGACGGGTGTCGCGCATTGCCCGTGCTCGAACATGCGGCTCGCGTCCGGGATCGCGCCGATTCGCGCGATGCGCGATGCGGGCGTGCCGGTGGGTATCGGCGTGGATGGGTCGGCGTCGAACGATGGCGCGCAGATGGTCGCGGAAGTGCGGCAGGCTTTGCTCCTGCAACGCGTTGGGTTCGGGCCGGATGCGATGACTGCGCGCGAGGCGCTGGAAATTGCGACGCTCGGGGGCGCGAGGGTGCTCAATCGCGATGATATCGGGGCGCTTGCGCCGGGCATGGCGGCGGATTTTGTGTCCTTCGACCTCTCGCAGGTCGCGTTTGCCGGGGGGCTTTCTGATCCTGTCGCTGCGTTGGTGTTCTGTGCTCCGTCGCAGGTGTCGACCAGTGTTATCGACGGGAAGATCGTGGTGAAGGATGGGGTGCTTGCGACGGTGGATCTAGGCGCGGTCGTGGAGCGCCACAATCGTCTGGCGCGGGACTTGGTTCAGGCTGCTTCTTCGGGCTCTTGATCTTTCTTGGGGCGTTGCGTGAAACCTGTGTTCGCGTCGGTCTTTTCGCACCGGGGCAACGCTAATAGACCGACGCGAACACAGGTTTCACGAACGAGCAAGGAAAGCGTTAAGGCTGATCGATCAACGACCGCGTCGCCTCGGCGACGAGCCCCCGCAACCATCGCACTTCATCCGAATAATGACACCGCTCATGCCACAACTGGTAATACTGCATCGGCGGAAAATCGAGCGGCGCGGGCACGACTGCCAGCGGCAAGAACCGCGCGTAATGGTCCGCGAACAGCCGCGTCGTCGTAAACACGAGATCCGACTTGATCAACACGTAAGGCGCGAGATTGAAGTACGGCAACGTAACGACGACATGACGCTTCAACCGTTCCCGCGCGAGATGCACGTCGATCGCGCCGCGCTGCCCGACGGAATAGGGCGTCGGCGCGAGATGCGGCGCGTTCAGGTACTGATCGAGCGTAAGCCCGCCGCGCTTCGCGAAAGGATGCGTATTGCTGACGAGACACACGATCTTGTCGACGAACAGATTGGAAAGATGCAACTGTTCGGGCGGCTCCGGCCAGTTGCCGACGACGATATCGAGTTTGCCGTCCTCCAGCGCGAGTTCGTAATCGAACGCCGGACCGAGCGAATGAAATTCGAGCGTGGCGTTCGGCGCGGCCTGCCTGAAGCGCTCGACGACAGTCGGCACGAACAGCACGTTCAGATAATCCGGACAGCCGATCCGATAGCACCGCACCGAAGTGGACGGGTCGAAATTATGCTGCTGAACCTTGATGCGCTCGATTTCACGCAGCGCGTTCTGCGTCGGTTCGAGCAGGCGCAGGCCATATTCGGTCGGCACCATGCCGGACTTGCCGCGCACGAGAAGCGGGTCGCCGGTGATGTCGCGCAAGCGCCGCAAGGCAGCGCTGATGGCGGGTTGCGACTGATTGAGCTTGACGGCCGCACGCGTCACGCTGCGTTCCATCAGGAGGGTATGCAAGACGCGCAATAAGTAAGTATCGATCGCCTCGCGTTGCTGACTCATGTTATCTCCACTATATGTTTTGGCTGATCGACGCAGGGGTGCGACATATCGTTTTTAATATGTTGCAAAAAATTCGTCAAGATGTGAGTTACCCGCGATGCCTGGGTTTGCGGGGCGCAACACATAATTTTGAGTTATCGACTTAGCGTCTCGATTTCTGTAAATTCTGCCCGCGATATGAGTTCGTGCGACATCACGCTGTCTTGCGCTCTCGAGCGGTAACTTTTTCCAGCCCGGCCTGCTCGGTGGCCGGGCGCATCTCTGGATCTCAATGGGCGACGCCATCTCCACGTCGACGACGCCACCGCGCCTGGCGTTGTCCGGAATCAGCAAGCAGTATCCGTCGGTCAAGGCGAACGACGGCGTGAATCTCGTCGTCATGCCGGGCGAAATCCACGCCGTGCTCGGCGAGAACGGCGCGGGCAAATCCACGCTGATGAAAATCATCTACGGCGCGGTGCGCCCGGATGAAGGCGAGATCCGCTGGCAGGGCGAGGCGGTCGAGATCGGCAGCCCGGCCGCCGCGCGCAAACTCGGCATCGGCATGGTCTTTCAGCACTTTTCGCTGTTCGAGACGCTGACCGTCGCCGAAAACATCGCGCTCGCGCTCGACGAAAAGTTCGACATGAAGGCGCTCGGCAAGCGCATCCGCGATGTGTCTAAGGACTATGGCCTCGATGTCGATCCGCAGCGCCACGTCCACAGCCTGACCGTCGGCGAACGGCAGCGCGTCGAGATCGTGCGATGCCTCCTGCAGAATCCGCGGCTGCTCATCATGGACGAGCCGACGTCCGTCCTTACGCCGCAAGCCGTGCAGAAGCTTTTCAAGGTGCTGCGCCGCCTCGCGTCCGAGGGCTGCAGCATTCTCTACATCAGCCACAAGCTCGACGAAATACAGTCGCTGTGCGAAAACGCCACCGTGATGCGCGGCGGTCGCGTGACCGGCAACGTCGATCCGCGCAAGGAGACGCATGCGTCGCTCGCGCAACTGATGGTGGGCCATTCGCTGCCCGACTACACGCGCCGCGAACACAATCCCGGCGACGTGCGCCTTGCGGTGAAAAATCTGTCGGTCGCGAGTCCGGACCCGTTCGGCACGTCGCTCGACAACGTCTCGTTCGGGGTGCACGCGGGCGAGATTTTCGGGATCGCGGGCGTGTCGGGGAACGGACAGGCGGAGTTGCTCGCGGCGCTATCGGGCGAAATCCGCGATAAACACGTCGCCGCCGATGCCGTGTCGATCTGCGGCAAGCCCGCCGCGCGTCTCACCGCGGGCGGCCGCCGGCGGCTCGGCTTCGCGTTCGTGCCGGAGGAGCGGCTCGGCCGCGGCGCGGTCCCGGCGATGTCGCTCACCGATAACGGCCTGCTCACCGCGCATCGCGAAAACATGGTGCGCGGCGGCTGGATCAAGGCGGGCACGGTCAAGGCATTCGCGGAACGCTGCATCAAGTCGTTCGACGTGCGTTGCGGCGGCAGCGATGCGCTCGCGCAAAGTCTCTCCGGCGGCAACTTGCAGAAATTCATCGTCGGACGCGAGATTCTGCAGGAGCCGAAAGTGCTCGTGGTCGCGCAGCCGACTTGGGGCGTCGATGTCGGCGCGGCGGGTTTCATCCGCCAGCAACTGCTCGATCTGTCCGCGCGCGGCGTCGCGATTCTCGTGATTTCGGAAGAACTGGAAGAACTCTTCGATATCTGCGACCGGCTCGCCGTCATCGCGCGCGGCAAGCTCTCGCCGGTGCGCAAGACGAGCGAAACCAATGCGGAGGAGATCGGCCTCTTCATGGCCGGCCTCTTCGAAGGCAAGCCCGCGCCCGCCGTCGAATCCGACTCTCTTCAGAAGCACTAAAAGAACGATGATCTTCCCTTATCGACTCGAAGCGCGTCCGGCGCCCTCGCGCGTCATGCAGCTCGCGGTGCCGGTGGTCGCCGCCGTCGCGACGCTCGTCATCGGCTTTCTGATTTTCAGCCTCGTCGGACAGGATCCGCTGCGCGCGATGCATGCGTTCTTCATCGAGCCGCTCTCCAGCATCAACGGCTGGTCGGAGCTCGTGCTCAAGGCGTCGCCGCTGTGCCTGATCGGGCTCGGGCTCGCGGTCGGCTATCGCGCGAACGTGTGGAACATCGGCGCGGAAGGGCAGATGCTGCTCGGCGGCATCGTCGCGGGCGGCATCGCGGTCCATGTCGGCGATGCTTCCGGCTGGTGGACGCTGCCGCTGATGATGGTGGGCGGCATCGTCGGCGGAATGGTGTGGGCGGGCATTCCCGCGCTGCTCAAGAGCCGCTTCAACACGAACGAAATCCTGACGAGCCTGATGCTCACCTACGTCGCGACGCAGTTGCTCATCTATCTCGTGAGCGGTCCGTGGCGCGATCCGGAAGGCATGAACTTCCCGATCTCGGCGATGTTCGGCGACGACGCGCTCTTCCCGCGTCTCTACGGCGACTGGCACTGGACATGGCTGAAGGGCACGCGCATCAACGCGTCGGTGTTTCTGACGGCGATCGCGATTCCCTGCGTGTGGCTCTTCATGCGCAAGAGCTTCGCGGGCTTCCGGATGAACGTCGGCGGTCTCGCGCCGCTCGCCGCGCGCTACGCCGGGTTCTCCGACAAGAAGACGATCTGGACCTCGCTCCTGCTTTCCGGCGGCCTCGCGGGTCTCGCGGGCATGGGCGAAGTGGCCGGTCCGATCGGCCAGCTTCAGGCGGGCTGGTCGCCGGGCTACGGCTTCACGGCGATCATCGTCGTGTTCGTGGGGCGTCTGCATCCGGTCGGCATCGTGCTCGCCAGTCTGCTGATGGCGCTGCTTTATCTCGGCGGCGAAGCGGTGCAGACGTCGCTGCAATTGCCGCAAGCGCTCGCGGGCGTGTTTCAGGGCTTGCTGCTGTTCTGCCTGCTCGGTTGCGATCTGTTCGTGAATTTCCGCATCAAGCGCAGGACGCCTGCACATCACGCCGCTTAACGAGGTCGAGAAAAACATGGACATCAATCAAGCCAGCAATCTCGCTTCGAGCGCCGTGATCGCCGCCATCCCGCTGATGTACGCGGGCGCGGGCGAACTCGTCGCGGAAAAATCCGGCGTACTGAATCTCGGCGTCGAAGGCATGATGCTGATGGGCGCCGTCACCGGCTACGCCGTCACCGCGATCACGGGCAGCCCGTGGCTCGGCATCGTCGCGTCGGTGTTCGCCGGGCTCGCGATGGCGCTGCTCTTCGGCTTTCTCACCATCACGATGCTCGCGAATCAGGTCGCGACGGGCCTCTCGCTGACCATCTTCGGCATCGGCTTTTCGGCGTATGTCGGCAAGCCCTATACGTCGGCGGCGGTACGCTCGACCATCGACGTGATGCCGATTCCCGGGCTGTCGAGCATTCCGGTGCTCGGCCCGGCGATCTTCTCGCTCACGCCGCTCGGCTATCTCGCGTTCATCATGTTCGCGGTGATCGGCTGGTTCCTCTACAAGACGCGGGCGGGGCTCGTGCTGCGCTCGGTCGGCGAATCGCCGGCGGTCGCGCATTCGGTCGGCTTTCCGGTCGTCGGCGTGCGCTACGGCGCGACGCTCTTCGGCGGCGCGATGGCCGGCATCGCGGGCGGCTATTACTCGATCGTCTATCTGCACGTCTGGCAAGAGCAACTGACGTCGGGGCGCGGCTGGATCGCGCTCGCGCTCGTCGTGTTCGCGACGTGGCGCCCGGGCCGGCTGCTCATCGGCGCGTTGCTGTTCGGCGCGGTGATGGCGCTGCAGTTCTACGCGCAGGCGATCGGCGTCCCGGTGCCGACGCAATTTCTCGCGATGCTGCCGTATATCGCGACGATCGTCGTGCTCGTGCTCATCTCGCGTAACCCGAACACGATCAGGCTCAACGCGCCCGCATCGCTCGGCAAGCCGTTCTTCGCGGCGAGCTGATGCCGCTGTTGTTCGCGTGCAGCATCGCGGTTCCGTTCTCATTTTTGACCGACCACACTGATGCGGGCCAAAGCAATTCGTTTGACACACAACATCGACCAGGAGAATCACAATGAATAAACCATGGCTGAAGGCGATCACCGCTACGGTCGCACTGTCCGCCACCGTCGCGGCCTTGAGCGCGCAGGCGGCGGATGCGCCGGGCGTCGCGTTCGTCTATCTCGGCAATCCGGGCGATGCAGGCTGGACCTTCGCGCACGACGCCGGCAGCAAGGAGGCCGAAGCGAAGTACGGCAGCAAGATCAAGATCACGCGCGTCGAGAACGTGCCGGAATCGGCGGACTCGGAACGCGTGTTCCGCGATCTCGCGAACAAGGGCAACAAGGTCATCTTCGCGACGAGCTTCGGCTATCAGGATTTCGCGCTGAAGGTCGCGAAGGATTTTCCGGACACCATTTTCCTGACGGCCACCGGCTTCAAGAAGGCGAAGAACTTCGGCACGTATGACGTGCGCATGTATCAGGGCGCGTATCTCGCGGGCGTCGCCGCGGGCTACGTGACGAAGACGAACACGCTCGGCTTCGTCGCGTCGGTGCCGATCCCGGAAGTGGTGCGCAACATCAACGCGTACACAATGGGCGCGCGCTCCGTGAACCCGAAGGTCCACACGAAGGTCATCTGGATCAATAGCTGGTTCGATCCGGGCAAGGAAAAGCAGGCAGCCGAAACGCTGATCGGCCAGGGTGCCGACGTCCTGCTGCAGAACACCGATTCGAACGCGACGCTCAACACCGCCGCCGAGAAGAAAGTCTTCGCGTTCGGCTGGGATTCGAACATGAAGAAGTTCGGCCCGAGCGCGCATTTGGGCTCGGTCGTCGCGCATTGGGGCGTGTATTACAACGACGTGATCCAGAAGGTGATCGACGGCAAGTGGAAGAACGATCCGGTATGGCTCGGCATTCCGCAGAAGGCCGTGGATCTCGAAGACCTGAATACCGGCGCGATTCCCGCGAAGGCAGTGCAGGCGATCTCCGCGAAGCGTG
This sequence comes from Caballeronia sp. ATUFL_F1_KS4A, assembly GCF_023630905.1. Taxonomy (NCBI): domain Bacteria; kingdom Pseudomonadati; phylum Pseudomonadota; class Betaproteobacteria; order Burkholderiales; family Burkholderiaceae; genus Caballeronia; species Caballeronia sp. ATUFL_F1_KS4A. Next base: position 237,114 of record NZ_JALQEB010000003.1, read on the forward strand.
ACGAGTTGCACGCAGGCAAGTGGGATGTGTTCAGCGGTCCGATCAAGGATCAGTCGGGCGCGGAGAAGGTGCCGGCCGGCAAGACGCTGACCGACCCGGAACTGCAGCGCATCAACTGGTACGTCGAAGGCGTGGACGGCTCGCTGCCGAAGTAAGCGCGCATCGTTCGCTCGCCGCAATGTAAAACCGCGCTTCGTTGCAAAACGAAGCGCGGTTTTTTCATGCGATGAGCCACGCGCATCAATCGATACGCAGTCCCACCTTGATCGTCACCTGCCAGTGCAGGATCTTGCCGTCCTCGATGTGCCCGCGCGTTTCCACCACTTCGAACCAGTGCATGTTGCGCAGCGTTTTCGACGCCTTCTCGAGCGCGACGCGCACGGCGTCATCGCTCGACTGCGGCGACGAGCCGGTCAGTTCGATCTGCTTGTAGACGTGTTCCGACATGGTGTTCTCCTTGTAGTGTGGTGGATCGGTCAGAGCGATGCGACGCGTGGCGTCGCAAGATGCTTCGAATACCGATGCAGCAAGGCACGCGCCATCACGCTTTCGCGCGTGGCTTCCATTAAAGGACAGGAACGCGTGCGGGAGTAGTCGGGGTTTGCGCGAAGCGCGCTCGGCGCACGAGCCTCGTCAGCGAGGCCCGCGTGCATCGGCAGAAACCAGGGAGGTCCGCGCAGGATCAGCGCAGCGGTCGCGAAGCGGCGTCGCCTGCGTCCTGACGGCGCGTGCCGCGACGCCTGCGCGCCGAAACCGTCGCGCCGAATTCGCTCAGGATCTGGGCGCGGGCGCGGCTCGCGAATACAAGGAAACCGAAACCGTTCCCCTCGTACCAGTAACCGCCGTTCTCGAGTCCGTCGAGCGGCTGTTCGAGCGCGTTGGTGATGGATTCGACACAACGCCTGTGCAGCTCGTCGATCGCCGGGTAGGGCGGCTGGGCGCCTCGCACGCTGCACAGAAGGACATCGAGTCCCGGCAACACATGTGCGTACAGCACCGGTTCATCCTGGGCGCGAGCCCTGGCGATCTTGGTGTCTAGCTGACCAAATGGCTTGAAATGCCGAAGCACGGCGAGAAAAGACTCGTCGCCATCAGCCTTCACGCGCTTACGCTTTTTCGGGAAGGACATAAAAACTCGCCTGAAAAAGAATTGCAAGAAACGCAGCGTCCTCATGCGGCCACTCCCGTCTTGCGCGCCGCACGTCGATCTTTTATAGCGCATCGATGTGATTAGGTCACGGTGAATCGGGCCATTCGTTTTTAGCAACGGCAAGAGCCGCTGCTCCTTCCTGGCGCACGATTCGTGCCGACGACCGTTTGGCGGCCCGCTTGGCTTCCCTCAGAGCATCTATCTCAATAATAGTCCTGCTGCACCCCACGCGAACAGCTTTCATGAAGAAAAAAGCGGGTGGGCGCACCAAGGGGATAGGGTGGCCAATCAGGCAGACCCGCCCGCGCCGTGCGGGTTCCGCTGCGATGCGAGCGGGTTTGCCCGGCTAGACGCGCGGTGCGTTCTTGAGTTCGTCGCGAATCTCGCGCAGCAGCAGCACGTCTTCGGGCGTCGCGGGCGGCGGCGCGGCTTCGGCCGGCTTGCGCAGATTGTTGATGAACTTGACCATCAGAAAGATGATGAACGCGAGAATGATGAAGTTGATCAGCGTGGTGATGAACGAGCCATAGCCGAATACGGCGACGCCCGCGGTCTGCAAGTCCTTGTACGAATCGGGATTGCCTTTGAACGTTGGCGGTATCGGCCCGAGCCGGACGAACAGGTTCGAAAAGTCCAGGCCGCCGGTGGCGAGGCCGACCACCGGCATGATCAGATCTTTGACGACGGAATTGACGATCGTCGAGAATGCGCCGCCGATGATGACGCCGACCGCGAGGTCCATGACGTTGCCCTTCAGGGCGAAGTTCTTGAATTCTTCGATCATGCTCATGCGCGGCTTCCTCCAGTGTGCGTTAGACGGTTGTGCGGGCCAAGGCGGCAGCAAGGGCTATGCCGTTGGAACCCGCGCGAAACGCCGGGCGCGGCGCGTTTCGTTGCGGGCACCGACAATGATAGTCAATTCGATTGCGGCTCGCGCGGGGCGCCGGAATTCGGTCAGGCCGACGGCACGCGCCCCACGCTGATCGCCGCGCAAAAAGCCGCGTGATCCGCGACCGTCTGCGCGCCATAGCGCTCGGCCCACATCGCGTAGGCGGCGTCGAGCCGGTCGGAGTTGCCGCAATACCCGGCGATGAGCGCGGCATCGCCGGTGCGCGCGTGGGCGCGGGCGAGCAGGAGGCCGAGGCACCACGCGTAAAAGTCGAAGGTCGCGCCGTGCAGCCAGTCGACGGGAATCGAGCCGCGGATCTGCTTCATCTGGCGCACGTAGAAGTCGCGGCCGGAAATGGTCGTCCAGCCGAGCAGCGCATCCGATGAACTCTGCATCAGACGCTGACCGTGCACGACCCGCCGTCCCTGATGGCGATACGGCTCCGGGAGCGGCGGCACGAACGGCGCGGCGGCCGGCACGATGCCTTCCTTCACCTGAATGAAGAGCGGATCGCCGAGCGCGCGGCCGAGCATCAGCACGAGATACGCGCGCGTGCCGACGCTGCCCACGCCGACGACGCGATGCGCGACATCCACGACGTCGTAGCGTTCGAGCATCATGCGCCATTCGCCGGCCAGCGTTTCCAGATAAGCCTTCAGGCCATCGATCACATGATTTTTCTCGGCGGCGTCGAGCGCGGTCAGGATCGGCGGATCGGCCTTGAAGCGATAGCTTTTGCCGACGGGCTCCGCGACTTTCGCGAGCATCGTCGCGTGCGAGCGCTTCATCGCGCGTTCAACGGTTTTCTCTATGGTCGCCTTCTCGTCGGAATCGAGCTTCGTGGGCGCGTCCATGTGCAGCGCGCTCGCGTAGGAGCGCATCTGCCAGAGATCGTAGGGGCTTACTTGCCAGAGTCCGGCCATCGTCGTGCGATACGCGGCGCACGCCGAACGCACGGCGCTTTCGCGCCCGGCGGCATCGACGCCATTTTCGCGCGCCGCGACGTTGATGCTCGCGGTCAGACGCTTCAAGTCCCATTCCCACGGGCCGACGAGCGTTTCGTCGAAATCGTTCAGATCGAACACGACGTCCTGGCGCGGCGTGCGAAAAAGGCCGAAATTATTGACGTGCGCGTCGCCGTCGATGATGACGTTGTGGCCGATCGAAGGCGACTTCGCCAGATCCCACGCCATCACCGTCGCGGAGCCGCGCAGGAACGCGAACGGCGACTCGGCCATGCGCTGCATCCGCAGCGGAATGAGCCGCTCCTGCCGGCCCGCGTTGCCCGCGAGCACGCGTTCGACGGGATCGGGCCGGTCCGGCTCGGGCGACCAGGCGCCGTGCGCGTCGAACGGAACCGCGTCGCGCAGTGAACGGCCCATGGCGCGGCTTTGCTCGGCCGCGCCGTTGATGGGTGTATTCGTCGAAGCGGAACCAGGGCGGGTGGACAAGGCGCGTTCTCCTTCGGCGATAAAAGGGCGTGTCGAGCGTTCGTCGAACGCAGAGCATTCGGCGCTCCCGGCGGGAAGGTTTTACACGCGCAGCGCATGACGCGGGTGCGTCTCGATGGCGCGAACCGCATGAAGCAAGCTGCACGCCGGGCCGGGCCACGGGCACGGGATATGCTCTTTACGATCGGCTTGAAGCCGCGCAATGCCAACGCACGATCCCGACGCACTTCGCGTCAATCTTTCGAACACATCATCTCATGCCCAACGAAATCCGCATTGCCGAAGGCTCCCCGTTTCCGCTCGGCGCAACCTGGGACGGACAGGGCGTGAATTTCGCGCTGTTTTCCGCGAACGCGACCAAAGTCGAGCTGTGTCTCTTCGATGAGAAGGGCGAAAAGGAAACGCAGCGCATCGAACTGCCCGAATACACCGATGAAGTCTGGCACGTCTACGTTCACGGCCTGCAACCCGGCGCGGTCTATGGCTATCGCGTGCATGGACCGTACGAGCCCGAAGCCGGACATCGCTTCAATCCCAACAAGCTGCTGCTCGATCCGTACGCGAAGGCGCACGTCGGCGAACTGAAGTGGGACCCGGCCGTGTTCGGCTATACGCTCAACGCCGAAGGCGACGATCTCACCTTCGACGAACGCGACAGCGCGCCCTTCATGCAGAAGTGCCAGGTCGTCGATCAGGACTTCTCGTGGACGCATGCGACGCGCGTGCGCGTGCCGTGGGAGCACACGATCTTCTACGAGACGCACGTGCGCGGCTACACGAAGCTGCATCCGGCGATTCCGGAGCACATGCGCGGCACTTTCGAGGGGCTCGGACAGAAGGAAGTGGTCGATTACATCAAGAGCCTGGGCGTGACGTCGGTCGAGCTTTTGCCGATCCACGCGTTCGTCAACGACAGTTATCTGCTCGACAAGGGCCTCACGAATTACTGGGGTTACAACACGATCGGCTTTTTCGCCGCCGATCCGCGCTACTTCGCGCGCGGGCCGGGCGTCGTCGCCGAGTTCAAGGAAATGGTCGACCGGCTGCACGAGGCCGGCCTCGAAGTCATCCTCGACGTCGTGTACAACCACACCGCCGAAGGCAACGAACGCGGGCCGACGCTGTCGTTTCGCGGCATCGACAATGCGTCGTACTACCGGCTGATGCCCGAGGAATCGCGCTATTACATCAACGATACCGGCACCGGCAATACGCTCAACCTGTCGCATCCGCGCGTCCTGCAGATGGTCACCGACAGCCTGCGCTACTGGGTGACGGAGATGAACGTCGATGGCTTTCGCTTCGATCTCGCGACGATTCTCGGCCGCGAGCCCTACGGCTTCGACGAGGGCGGCGGCTTCCTCGACAGTTGCCGGCAAGACCCGATTCTCTCGAGCGTGAAGCTCATCGCGGAACCGTGGGATTGCGGTCCGGGCGGCTATCAGGTGGGCGGCTTTCCGCCGGGCTGGGCGGAATGGAACGATCGTTACCGGGACACCGTGCGCGAATTCTGGAAGGGCGACGAAGGCGTGTCGCCTGAGCTCGGCAAGCGCATCACCGCATCGGGCGACAAGTTCAACAAGCGCGGGCGCCGTCCGTGGGCGAGCGTGAACTTCATCACCGCGCATGACGGCTTCACGCTGAACGATCTCGTCTCGTACAACGAGAAGCACAACGAGGCAAACGGCGAGGACAACAAGGACGGCCATTCGGACAACAAATCGTGGAACTGCGGCGTCGAAGGTCCGACCGACGACCCCGAGATTCGCGCGCTGCGCGAGCGCCAGAAGCGCAACATGCTCGCGACGCTGCTGTTTTCGCAAGGCACGCCGATGCTGCTCGCCGGCGACGAATTCGGCCGCACGCAGAAGGGCAACAACAACGCGTATTGCCAGGACAACGACATCAGCTGGGTGAACTGGGACATCGACGACGATGGCCGCGCGCTCACCGAATTCGTGCGTAAGCTGACGACGCTGCGTCACACGCTGCCGGTGCTCAGGCGCCAGCGCTTTCTGACCGGCGAATACAACGAGGACCTGCAGGTCGCCGACGTCCGGTGGCTCGGCACGACCGGCGACGAACTCACGCAGGAGCAATGGGACGATCCGAACATGCGCTGCTTCGGCGTGGTGATGGACGGGCGCGCGCAGGCGACGGGCATCCGCAAGCCGGCATCGGATGCGACGCTGCTGCTCATCGTCAACGCGTATCACGACGTGGTCGATTTCACGCTGCCCGACATTCCGGGCCCCGACGAGTGGATCTGTCTCATCGACACCAACGCGCCGATTCGCGAGGAATTGCCGGAGTTCGGCGCGGACGATGTGTATCAGGTGACGGGCCGCTCGCTGCTCTTGTTTGCGCTTCAGCCGCGCGGCGCGACCAAGCGCATTTTCAAGCGGCTGGAAGAAGCGCTGACGGACGAAGTCCCGCCTGAAGGCGAGGCGAGTTGAGGCTCGCGTCGGCGGGGTCCGGCGCGCGAGCGGTTATCATCTGGTTTTTGCGATAGCGACAGTAGGCGGCGGGAGCCGCCTTCTTTTTTCCACGATGGCCGTATCTTTCACGCATGAACGCGCGCCTCTTCAAGGCCGCGTGGCGCCGACGGCATGATCCTGCATGCCATCCTGCGCGTCGCGAGCTGGGATCAGCTCGAGCGCATCTGGGAATTCATCGTCGGCTTCTTCAAGTTTCTCTGGGGCCTGCTGCGCTTCCTCGGCGGCGGTTGATGCGCTGATCTTCACGACGAAACGAAAAGGGCTCCGCGAAACGGAGCCCTTGTTTTTCGTACGCGAGCAGATCAGGAATCGCGCCAGCTGTCGTCGTTGCTGCCGAGGTCGAGGTTTCCGCCCCCGCCGCCATCGTTCCAGTCGTTGGAGCCGTTGCCGAAATCGAGGCCGCCGCCGTTGTCGTTGCCGAAGTCGAGACCGCCGTTATCGTTCTGCGGCGGACGATCGACGGGGACTTCACGCTCGATCACGCGATCGCGCCCATGCGAGAGCGCCTCGCCCAGCAGCACGCCGGTAAGCAATCCGCCCATGCCGCCGCCGAACCCGCCGCCGCCTTGCTGGATGATGACGGGCGGCTGCTGCCCTTGCTGCGGCGGATACGGCCCTTGCTGCGGATACTGCGGCTGGCCGCGTCCGAAACGCTCGGCTTCCTGCGCATATGGCGAGCCGTTCGGTGCGCCGGCTTGCGCATAGTTGTTCGCGTTCGGATCGGGCCGGCCTTCGGCGCGGGCCTTCAGGCTTGCAACCTGATTCTCCAGATCTTCGATCGCATACGGCGGTACCGGATTCTTCGAGTTCGACAGCGATTCGACCATCTCGCGCAACTGCGTTTCCGCGCCTTCGACGTCCTTCAGCAGCGCTTCATGGCCCGGCGCGGTGGAGAGCCGCACGTCTAGTTTGAGCGTGCGCACTTCGTTGAGCAGTTCGGTTGCGCGCTTGATCTGCGAACGGCGATCGTTCTCGGCCTGACCGTCGTCGCGTGAGCGCGCACGGCGCAAGCCCCAGCGCAGCACGAGCGCGATCGCCGCGATCAGGATCGCCAAACCGATCCACGCGCCCATGCCGATGCCGTGCGTCTGCGGCACGGGCGCGGCTTGTTGCTGATTGAAGGGATTCTGCGCGCTCGACGTAGTCGCGCCGTTGTCCGATCGCGGCGAGATGCTCGCGCGCGTCGCATCGGCCTGAATGCGGGCCTGCGTGGCCGCGAAGCGCGACGGATCGGTGAAGCTCAATGCGGGATCGAGCGATTTCGCTTGTTGCAGATGCGAAAGGGCGTCGCTGTAACGGCCTTCGCGGTCGAGAACCTGCGCGTAGAGATAATGCGCGTGCGCGTTCTTCGGATGCGCCTCAAGCACTTCGCTCAGTTGCGAGTCGGCCTTTTGCCAGTTGCCCTGCGTCATCGACTGCTCGACCTGCTGCGCGGTCGGCAACGCGAACGCGAGCGGGGATGCGAGCGACAGCGACAACGCCAGAGCCGTCAAGAACTTTTTCATGATGCGGGCCGGACGCGATGAACGTCCGTCTCCTGTCGATGCAATCGTGTACTGCTCAAGGTAACGCATATTCGTGCGACGCGTGGCTTGCCCGGCGGCTCGCCACGCATGCACTCGCCAGCACTTATTGCGCCGGCGGATTCAACTGCTTCTTCAGCGCTTCGAGACGGTCTTCGACGGAAGGCCCGCGATTGAGCGCGGCGAGCTTGTCGTCGAGCGCCTTGCCGGACTTCTGGTCCGCCGAATTCAGGCGCGCATCCGAGCGGGCGTTGGCGAGCTGAACCTTGTCTTCGAGCTTCTGAAAGTCCTCCGAAAGATTCTTTCCGCCAATGCCGCCCAGCGCCGTGGCCGCGGTGTCCTTCGCCTGCGCGATCTGCTGCTTCGCCTGAAGGATGTTCGAGCGCGCGTTCAGATCGTTGCGGCGCTGACGCATGTCCGTGATCTGCTGCTTCAGATGATCGACCGAAGGCACCAGCGTCTGCAGTTCCGCGGCGAGCGCGTCGCGTTCGGTTTCGGCGTTCGCCTGCGCCGCGAGGGCTTCGCGCGCGAGGCTTTCATCGCCGGACTGCAGCGCGCGCTTCGCGCCGTCTTCGTACTTCTTCGCCTTGTCGGCGGCGGCGTCGCGCTTGCTTTGCTGCGTCGCGACCTGCGCTTCGATCTCGATGAGCGAGTTTTCCGCCTTCGCGATGCTGTCGTCGAGTTCGCGCACGATCTGGCGAGCGTCGCGCGAAGGGTCCTGCATGGTGTCGGCGGCGTCGTTCAAGAGGCCTTTGACCGTGCGCGTGATGGAATCGAAAAGCGACATGTATTTCTCCTGGAGGAAGACGGCGGCGTTCACTCGATCCACGCGCCGCGCGGCTCGAATGTGAGGCGCAATGCGCGGGATTGCAAGCGCACGCGAGCTTCGCGTGCACGCCGGGTTTACCCGCTCATTAGATCATGCCGCGGCTTAACCGGGACTTAACGGAAGGTTAAGGAGTGTAACGGCGCGCCTTGCCGGAAAAGGCAGGCAGGGCGCCGGTGGCTAGCGCTCGGTGTGCGTGTCGTCGGTCAGCGAGGCGTCGTCGCCCTCATCGGCGTCATGCTCGAGTGCGTCTTCGGATGCGGGGGGCTCGGGATGCGCCTGCGCAAGCGTGCGCGCCTGCGCTGCGCGTTTGGTCGCGCTTGCGGCGGCATCGCGGGCTTCGCGTGCGGCGGCTTTCGCAGCGACGCTCTTCAGCGCGGCGTTGAGCGCATCGGGCGCTTTGGGCGCGCGCAGCCGATCGACGATGCCCGCGACCTTGATCTGCTCGCTCGTCGCGTTGAAGTTCAGCACGGCGCGCCGCATGAGCTCGCTCACGCTGATGCCGAGGGAGTCCGCTGTATTGCTGATGGCCAGCTTCTGCGCGGGAGTCACGAAAACAACGATGCGTTCGCTGGGTTTGGTCGTCATGGGCGGCTCACAAACAGTAAGGCGATCGTAACCGGACTAAGGGGACGACCGCGGCTTCGGTTCATCAAACTGCACGACATCGTTATTGCAGGCTCGCGAGAGCCGTTTCGGGAACCCGCGATCCATTCATCCATCATATCGGTTTGCGCGCGGCCGTGCGTGTGAATGGCCTCGCATCACACGCGATGAGCGTTGCGCAAAAACGGCGCGCGATCAACGACTTGTGCATTTTCTCATACGGTTGTCCACAAGGCTCTCAACACTTTCTGTGGGTAACACAACATTGGCGCGCATCTGGCGGGCTCGCGGCAATTTACTTACAAAAAAATCCTGCGCATTTTGTGGTGGCCCGCGCGAATTCTTTAAAATGCGCTGTTACCTCCGGCCGGATCCGGCCTGCACATTTGCTCGTCCCGTCTTGGCAGTCGCGTCGTTTTTCGGCGCATCGCAGCGCGGCAGCGGGCGCGCTTCATGGCGCGCCGAACGAACCCAGTCATGCCTATCATCAAACGACCCGACTCCTCGAATTCCTCGCGCTACGATCGCGAACCCCGCTGGAACGACTCACGCAACGACTCACGCAATGACTCGGGCGGCCGCGACGGCGGCGGGCGCAACGGCGGTGGCGGCCGCAATGGCCGCAACGATCGCAATGACCGCGGCGGCCGGGGCCGCTCTCCGCTCGCACGCATCGCGCTCTGGTTCGCGGGACTCGCGGCCATCGGCGTGGTGATCGGCGCGCTCATCGTCGGTTATGCGCTCGTCGTCATGGGGCCGAATCTGCCGTCGCTCAATGCGCTCATCGACTATCGTCCGAAGGTGCCGCTGCGCGTCTATACGGCCGATCACGTGCTGATCGGCGAGTTCGGCGAAGAGCGCCGCAGCCTCGTGCGCTTTCAGGACATTCCCGATCAGATGAAGAAGGCGGTGCTCGCAATCGAGGATTACCGCTTCTACGATCACGGCGGCGTCGACTTCGTCGGCATCCTGCGCGCGGGCGTGACCGATCTGATGCACGGCGGCGCATCGCAAGGCGCGAGCACGATCACGATGCAGGTCGCGCGCAACTTCTTCCTGTCGAGCGAGAAAACCTATACGCGCAAGATCTACGAGATGCTGCTCGCGTACAAGATCGAGAGCGCGCTCACGAAGGATCAGATTCTCGAGCTGTACATGAACCAGATCTATCTGGGCGAGCGCGCGTACGGTTTTTCGGCTGCTGCGCGCGTGTACTTCGGCAAGGACCTGAAGGACATCACGCTTGCCGAAGCGGCGATGCTCGCGGGCCTGCCGAAAGCGCCGTCGGCGTATAACCCGGTCGTCAATCCGAAGCGCGCGAAGGTGCGTCAGCAGTACATCCTGAAGCGCATGCTCGATTTGAACTTCATCACGCGCGAACAGTTCGCTCAGGCGAGCGCCGAGGAAATTCACACGAAGTCCTCGGGCACCGAATACGGCGTGCATGCGGAATACGTCGCGGAAATGGTCCGGCAGATGATGTACGCCCAATACAAGGAAGAGACCTACACGCGCGGCCTCACGGTGACGACGACCATCGATTCCGCCGATCAGGACGCCGCGTATAAAGCCGTGCGCAAGGGCGTGATGGACTATGAGCGCCGGCATGGCTATCGCGGGCCGGAGGGCAATGTCAATCTGCCGTCGAACGCGGATGACCGCGCCGAGGCGATCGAAGACGCGCTCGTCGATCATCCGGACAACGGCGAGCTCGTCGCGGCGGTGGTCACGGCCGCGAGCCCGAAGCAGGTGAGCGCACAGTTCGTCGGCGGCGATACTGCGACGATCGCGGGCGACGGCCTGCGCTTCGTGGCGGCCGCGCTGCGCAACAACGCATCGAAGGCGCTCGCGATCAAGCCGGGCTCGATCGTGCGTCTCACGAAGGACGGCAAGGGCAACTGGCAGATCACGCAGTTGCCGCAGGTCGAAGGCGCACTGGTTTCGATGACGCCGCAGGACGGCGCGATCCGCGCGCTCGTCGGCGGCTTCGACTTCAACAAGAACAAGTTCAATCACGTTACGCAGGCATGGCGTCAGCCGGGTTCAAGCTTCAAGCCGTTCATCTATTCGGCGGCGCTCGACAAGGGTCTCGGACCGGCGACCATCATCAACGACGCGCCGCTGTATTTCCCCGCGGCGGGCGGCGGCGATGCGTGGGAGCCGAAGGACGATGACCAGCCCGACGGCCCGATGTCGATGCGCGTCGGCCTGCAGAAGTCGAAGAACCTCGTGTCGATCCGCATCCTCTCGTATATCGGCACGGGCTACGCGCAGGACTTCGTCACGCAGAAGTTCGGCTTCGACAAGGACAAGACGCCGCCTTATCTGCCGCTCGCGCTCGGCGCGGGTCTCGTCACGCCGTTGCAGTTGAGCGGTGCGTACTCGGTGTTCGCGAACGGCGGCTATCGCATTAATCCGTATCTGATCGCCGAGGTCGCCGATGCGCGCGGCACCGTGATCTCGCGCGCCAATCCGCTGATCGCGGGGAGCAACGCGCCGCAGACGCTCGAGCCGCGCAACGCGTACATCATGAACAGCCTGCTGCATACCGTCGCGACGCAGGGCACGGGCTCGGGCACCAACGTGTTGAAGCGCAACGATCTGCAAGGCAAGACCGGCACGACCAACGACGCAAAGGATGGCTGGTTCGCGGGCTATCAGAAGCAGCTCGTCGCGGTCGCGTGGATGGGCTACGACCAGCCGAAGACGCTCGGCAGCCGCGAGTTCGGCGCGCAGCTCGCGTTGCCGATCTGGGTCGAGTACATGGGACGCGCGCTGCGTGGCATTCCGCAGGAGCAGATGGAGCGGCCGGACGGCATCACCACGGTCGATGGCGAACTCTTTTACGCCGACCGGACGCCGGGCGCGGGATTCGTCGCGAGCATCGGGCTGGATAACGCCAATCCGATGGCGGGCGACGCCACCACGATGGGCGGCGTGGGTCCGGCGGGCATGCAGGCGCCGCCCGCGCCGCAGGTTACGACCGACGAGCGCAAGCAGATCATGGATCTGTTCAGCAAGCACTAGCGATAAAAAAGCGCGCCGGACTTCACAATCCGGCGCGCTTTTTTTTGGGGGGCGCGAAACTCAGTGGCCGACCGTCGCTGCCGACTTCACGTCACAGTTCACCTTGAGCGTCGACTTGTCCGCGAACGATAGCGTGAGCGGAATCGTCGAGCCGACCTTGAGCGGCTTGCCGGGCTCTTCGAGCATCAGGTGATAGCCCTTCGGCGCGAAGTTCAAGGTGCCGTGCGCGGGGACATCGACGGAATCGACGGCCGACATCGTCGCCGTGCCGTTCTTGCTTTCCGACTTGTGCATCATCGTCATGCCGAACGCGGGCGTTTCCGCGGCCGTGAGGGTCGCGGGTTTGTCGCCGTTGTTGGCGACGGTGAAGTAGCCCGATGACGGCAGGTTCGGCGGCATCGCACGAACCCAGCAATCGCGGGCCTCGAGCGTCGCGGCCTGAGCGAACGATGCGCAGACGAGCGCGCTCGCGAGTACAGCGATTTTTTTCATTGTGTCCTCACTTGACGGTGAAGTTGTAGTGGCCTTGCGTGCGATGCCCGTCGGCCGCGAACGCGCTCCATTGGACCTTGTAGACGCCCGGCGCGAGATCGGGGAGCGCGACGCTCATGTGCTTTTTGTCGCGTGCATCGACTGTGGATTTCTCGGTGTTGACTTGCGTGCCCTGCGCATTGGTGACGATGAGCTTGCTGAAGGTCGGTTCGAGCGCTTCGCCGAAGTCGATCGCAACTTCGTGCGGGGCGCTGACGGTCGCGCCGGGGCCGGGTTGTTGCAGCTTCGGCAATGCATGCGCGAATGCGAGTTGCACGGAGCCGATGAACGCGAGCGCGAGTGCGCTGCGCATCAACGATGATGAAAGCATGATGTGTCCTTGCGTGCCCGAAACCGTTGGGGTTTCAGGCGATGAACGAAGCCTGTGTTTGCCGATGCGAATCAGGCGAAGGCGGGCGGGGCGCGCGGTTGTGCGGCGGTAAGCGATGCTCGGCGAGGCGCGTCGGTGCGATGATTTGCGACGAAGGTTTCGCGCGGCGGGAGAAGGGCGGCCGCGCGATGCGGCGATACGGTCGGCGTGGGCGCGTGCGCGATGAGATTGCAATAAGCGCAGGCCTGCAGATGATCGACGGTGTCATGCTTTTGCGGATGCGTGTCGCGCGATGCCTGGGCATCGGTTGCGCACACGGACGCGAGCAACGATTCGATGCGCGCATGTTCGAGCGTTTGCGATGCGACGGGCGCGAGCGAGAGCAGCAGGATCGCGCATATCGCAGCGAACCCGCCGATCTTCCCGATGATGCCCCGACGCAAGTGATGCATGCCGATACATGGACGATGATGAACGAGCGATTATGCCATGCGCGTTTGTAGGCGCTTCGCGAGGGTGGGACGCATCGATTGATTGTTTTAGCGAATAGGGTGTTGCGGCAAAGTAAGCGATGACATATAATCTTTTCTTCGACGGACGCGGGGTGGAGCAGTCTGGCAGCTCGTCGGGCTCATAACCCGAAGGTCGCAGGTTCAAATCCTGCCCCCGCAACCAATATCGGCAAGCCGTCACACCATCAAACCCGCCTTTGAGCGGGTTTTTTGTTGTCTGTCTTTTCAATGCAAATACGCCTTGTCAATCGCGCGGCCAGAACCGCGCTCGTGCGCGCCCGAGTCGCATCAAGGGTCAGCGAAAGGCCTGCGGCTTCTACCACCCGTTCGCCAACTAAAGGCCTGATGCGTGCAGCGCTCGGACGCGCGATCAGAAATGAATCGCTCCTTGCGGAAGCCACGACATCGATTCGAGGGGAACCTCAGTCGAACGCTCATTCATCGCGCGCCTGCTGAAGCATCCTCAACCGCGTCCTGCCATCCGGCATGAAGTCCGTGCCGAAGCGCACAAGCCCCTCGCGTCGTAGGTGACACGCCATCGTGAAGCTCAATAGCATGCCCGGCTCGGGCTTGTTGATCTCGATGTCGATCGCCCTCAGGCGTGGCTCGTACTCGAGCAACGTCGACTCGATCTCGGTTTTCAACTTATGCGCGGAAGCCGGCAAGTGCCGGTATATCTCGGACAGATCGTCGAGCCCATACCCGGGCAAATGCGCGAGCGCCTTGCGACGGCTGTTGAGAATCCGCTGGATGTTGTCCCGCACCGAATAGAAAGTCTGCTCTTCGGGCGAGTGATCGATGATCGCCGTTCCGTCCGCGAAGTGTCCGGTGATCCGCTCAAAGAGGCCGGGTCCCGCGCGCATCATCGTTTGACCTCGTGTTTCATGCCTGCGCTCCTTTCATTGCGTCATGCGGGCAACGGACGCATCCAGCCACGCATTGATTCCAAACCAGATCAGCCCGACCACTACGCAAGCGACTGCGATGCCGGCGAGCGGAGAGATTCGCTGCGTCCACGCACGCATAATTGGCGCTTTGACGATGACGGAGCCATCATCCTTCTGCTGCCTCTGCTCGACACGAAGCTGAGCATCGATGGCCCGTCGGAGGCGAATTTTCGCGTCGTCGCCTTCGAGGGCGAGTCTCCCCGTGAAACCGAGATCCAGCACCGCGCCGAAGATCGCGAGCAGCGCAAGCACCGGCCTGGGGTCTCGCAGCCGCTCTCGGATTCGCCGCACGAGTTCTTCGCCGGCATCGTTGGTCTCGAACTTCTCCAACTGCAACGGTCGGCGTTCCCAGTCCTCGCGTTCATCGCCTCTTAGACTGTTCAAGGCCGCTTCGTCGAGCAGCGCGCACTGGGCGTATCGGGCGTCCTCGATCACGTCTTGCGGATACCCTCGTGCTTTGAGTTCGGCAGTCAGGGCATCGATTTGAGCTTTGCACGTCGTTTTCAAATCGTCCGCAGACTTCTCTATGCTTTCGTCGGCAAAATCCGCGACCGTGAGCGCCGTGTCGCGCAGCGCCACCGGCAGCAGATCGATGTCGACATTCAATGTCATGCTGTTCACGTCGGTAGCACCGCATAAAGTTCGAGCGAAACATCGGGAATTGAGGCAGGCACGTAGAACCGACACGCGCGCGCATCGATCATGCGTTTGAAAGCCGGGTGCGATGCATCGAGCGCGAAGTACTGGTTCTCGATGCGTACCGGAATCGCCGCGGGCAGACGCGCCATGGGTTTGATCGGAATGCCGGAGAGCGCCGAATTGACGATCTGTTCGACTTCATCGGGCGCGCCCGCCTTGCAGAGTCTCGGGAACTGCTCGATGAGTGCATGAGCGGGCAGCGCGGCCTGCACCGAGAGGTAGTAATCCGCATCCTCGACGAGCCGCTCGTCTTCGATCTGGCCGGTCCAGACCGTGCCGCGCACGCGCTCTAGTGCGATCGGCACCACGCGCGATGGGATGACCGTATCGAGCAAATTGCGAATGAGCGACTCCAGCTCCGCGAACACGGGCTCCGGTGCGCGATGGTCGTAGGCGGGGAGCGCCTGCAACGTCTCCGTCGTGGAGAAAGTCAGAAGCGAACCCGCCAGCCGCGAAAGCAGCGCATAGAGCCGCTCCGGATGCTGATTCGGTGCCTGCACCAGCCGCGCGAGTTCCGGCCAGGACGAGTTCACGCTGTGCAGCAGCCAGAAGAGCGAGACGTCGGCGACCGCGTAGTCGGCGATCTGGTCCGAACGTTCGCGCCGGCGCACCGCCAGGCTCGCGCTCTTCGCGCTGAGGATTTCCGACAGGCGCTTCATGCGTGTCGTCAACATCGTATGGGCCGACAAGAACAGGCACGGCGGCACGAAGGCCGCATCGAGTTCGAAGCGTCCCTGCGCATTGCGGATAAAGCGCGCAACCGGGCACGTCACGTAATCGCCGCCCGCCTCGAAATCGAACAGCAAAGAGACGGCGTGGCGTTCGACGCTGATTTCTTCCTTACCTTCGCCGTACAAATCAGCGACGTGCAGATACTCCCGCACGAACCGGCGTGGCCGGGCGGGTTTCGCCCCAGGCTCGATGCAGTTGCCGCCTTGCGCATCGACGAGCGCCACACCCGCGAGCACCGTTATCGCATCGTATTGCGAGCCGACTTCATCGAGACTGCGCGCGGCCGGGAGCCAGTCGGACGTGTCGCTGTCGATGAGCGTCCCATCGGGCAAGCGCAGTACCAGCTTGGTGAACTGCACACGATCGATGCCCAGCGCCTGTTTGTCGACTGCCACGTCGATCACGCCCCAAGGATCGGGGCTCGCCATCTCGGCGATGCGCGCGTTCGCGAACTGCTCCCACAACGCTTGTTGCTGGAAGTGCTGCGGCGTCATAAAGACGCCTTGTGCCCATAGGGGTCTCGTTATTTTCATAAGGTTGAAGGTCTTGTTGTCGCCGGGAGCGCGTTTCGACACGCTTCCGCCGGATTGAACGGGTTCAATTCTTCGCCCTGGGCATCTGCGAAGTGAGCGAGAGACCGATGTCCATGCCCTCGATCTGGAAATGCGGCACGATAAAGAGCTTCATGCGAAAGAACCCCGGGTTGTCCTCGATGTCTTCCACCTCCACGCGCGCCTCGCGCAGCGGGTGCGAGGCCTGCAAGTCGTCGCCAGGCGCGGTCATTTCGGTGACGAGCGTCTTGACCCAGGTGTTGAGCTCGAGCTCCAGCAGCCGCCGGTCCTTGGTCGTACCGATGTTCTCGCGCTGGATCATCTTCAGATGATGCGCGATTCGCGAGAGCAGAAAGATGTAAGGCAAGCGGGCATTGACGCGGCTGTTGGCGCTCGCTTCCTTGGTGTCGAAGTCCTCGGGCTTCTGAACGGAGTGCGCGGAGTAGAAGCACGCGTCATCGTGATTTTGGAAATGCGACAGCGCGATCAGACCGATATGAGCGAACTCGAACTCACGCGTCTCGGGCACGAGTGCATCGGTGCGAATCTTGGCGAGATTGCCGGCGCCGAGCGCGTACAGTTGCGTGGGCAGGTTCTCGACGATCCCGCCCGCGCGCGGCCCGCGGATCTGGATGCACCAGCCGTTGCGCACGAAGCTTCGCACGAGATTGGTGGCGAAAGCGAACGACGCGTTCGCCCAGAGATATCCGGCGCCATTCGAATGGTTCACCGCCTCGGTGTAGTTGAATGAGCGCACCGGTGTCGTATCAGCACCGTACGGAAGACGCGCCAGAAAGCGCGGCAGCGTCAGACCCAGATAACGCGCATCGTCGGTCTTGCGCAGACTGTTCCATCGAAAATATTCGGCGCGTTCGAAATGGCCGCGCAGGTCGCGAATTGCGACGACATCTTCCATTGATGCCTTGCCGAAGAATTCAGGCGACACCCCGCCGATGAACGGCATGTGTGCGGCGGCGGACACTTTCGAAATGTCGCGCAACAGCGCCATATCCTGCGGGCTGCGATCGAATGCGTAGTTTGAGATCAGAGCAGCGATCGGCTGGCCCCCCGGTGTGTCGTATTCCTCGGTGTAGGTGTGTCGGAACAGGCCGCCCTGAACGACGTCGGGTGCGTCTTCGAAATCCCGCCGCAGCGTTTCCTTGTCGACGTCGAGCACTTCGATGTGCACATTCTTGCGAAAGTCTGTGTGGTCGACCAGAAACTTCAAGCCCCGCCAGGCCGCTTCGAGCCGCTGGAAGTCGGGGTGATGCAGGATCGCATCGAGTTGATCGCCGAGCCGTTGATCGACACTCGCGATCTCCATGTCGATGTGCAATTTGGATGATCGCTGCGGCGCGGAGGCAGATCGATCGGACGCGTCAATGACCGCGTGCGAAGTGAGGTGTCGAGAATCGGACGGAATATGCACCAACATGCTTGAATATGCTTTAAGCGCGGTAACGAGAGCAATCGCCTAGAGACGAGACCGCGTGCCGTTAATTCGATGAGGCGGCAACGTATATCACGTGCGAACGTGAGAAGCTATCGCGCTTTGAGAAAGATCAGGAATACGGATAACTAAGACATTTCCTCCTTACAGATCGATTGCCAATGAGCTATGGTCCGATGCCAATGGCGCATCCATGCGAAGACTGATCACCGCTTGCTTTCTGGCAAGCATCGATAGCATTGCAGAGAAAGGAGTGTATGACCATGTCCAGCTTATTGGACGCAGCAGAGCGGATCACGAGCCTGGTGACGGGGCGTCAGTCGCAGCACCTTGAAGTGCCGAGCGCAGACAGTGCGGCGCTCCTGTCAGTGACGGCGCATCATATCTCGGAGAAGATGGGCGAGCCAGTGGTCTTGACGGTCCTCGTCTCCCACCCCCGTGCCATTTCCCGTCGCGACTATCTGAACCAGGACGCGAGCTTTTCGCTGACCGCCGATGACGGTACCACGCGTAAGTGGTCTGGGTTCATCTCGTCATTCTCAAAGATCAAGACGACAAACGACTTCGTGAGCTATGAGATTGTTGTCAAATCTCATCTCGCGCGCCTGCAGGGCATTCGCGACACCAAAATCTATCAGCACAAGACGATCCCTCAAATCCTCGAGGCGATCTTGGTTCGTCACAAGTTCAAACCGCACCAGTACCTTTTTCGGTTGCGGGGCGTGTATCTTGACGACGACCAGTACGATCCAATGGATAAATCGGCTGCAACAGATGACCGGATCGGCACCATTGAAATCGTGGCCGGCCGTACCAAGTCGTCGCCGAGTTTTCCGGTCCGCAAGACATTCAAGATTGGGCCTGCGTGTGACAACGGCGACGGTACGGTGCCGGTACGGTCTGGGAGTGCGCCTAAGGGGTTCGCGAAGGCATGCATTGGATTCAGCGGAATTGATCACGAGGGCGCATACAACCCGAAACCCCAACCGCATCCGGCACAATTTTTTGCGCTATGGGCCATAGTCCGGATCGTCGGCAATGTGAAGGGTACAACGATGGAATACACGTGATGCGCGCGATTGGAGCAGTACTGATCGCGGTCGCGATGCTGACGAGCGCATGCGAAAAGAAGACATTGGACCTGATGGAGCAGGAAAAAAAAGTCGTGGTGAATATGACAACAGATTTGAAACCTCGTTGCGTGGGGCGCTAAACCAAGCTGCAATGCAGGGAACGACGCAGGCAAGTGTGTCGGCCGTTCCTGAGAAACGAAACGCTGCAGGTACGTTAAATCCGCTTCATCGTGTTCTGCGGGAGCGCAATGGCCTTCGTTGGCGCTTTCGCCAGTCTTGGCTATTGCTTGTCGGACAGGAGGCGGTAGTCACCCGTCTGCTGCCGGAGCTGACGAAGTCTGGATGGTCGATCAAAGATGGAGTTGTTTTGTTGTGGGGCGAAGTCTCGTCCGACGGACAGATCGACGAACAAAGGCTACGTGAGATTCGACGGATGCGGCGCGGGCGTCCCGTCGACGCAATCGTACTTGCAATCGACGGTGCGGTGCCGCTACCGACTGCATCAGGAGGCGGAACGGGTTGGGGGACGACGCTTGCTGGAATCGCTCGGAAATCGCGCTGGTCGGCGCCGATTTACCTGCTTGATCTCGATGGCAGCGATAGCGCAAGAGCCGTCACGCCCGTGATGGGCTGCGAGTTCGTGGATTCGGGCGATCAGGCCGCGATCGAAGCCGCTTTGCTGACTCTGCGCGATCGGCTCGCGGATCTCGGCGCGAAGCGGATCGGACAAAACCGCCGAGACCGCTTCGCATCCGAACTTTCGAAGCGTCTTGGTACGCGCGCCTCAGCGTTGGCGCAGTGGATCGCCGATCTTTCGACTTGGCAGCGCCACCCGCTGCCGGTGGTAGGCGCGTTCTTCGCGCCGTGGCCGGTTACCGATGCAAAAGAAGATGGTGCGGCACACGGCATCAACCTTTTACTGTGGCGACATTTTGCGGAAGCCACTCGACAACGCAAGGGCCGTCGAACGGGCCTGCATCCGGTGACGGTATTCTCCGTCGCGGCGCTTGGCGCGCTCGGCCTCTGGAGTGCGGGCATGGTGCTCTCGGGCATCTCCAACGCCCACCAGATCGTGCAGACCCACGAAGCGCTCGCCGCGCTTAAAACGCCCGACACCGCCGCTCGCCTGCGCGCACTTCGCGCCCTTCAGCAACGCATAGAGTTCTACGAATACCGCACGCAGCATCACGCACCGCTCTTCTCCCGCTTCGGCCTGAACCACGACCGCGAAGCGCTCGCAGCGCTCTGGACGCCCTACGCCCGCGAAAGCCGTGCGCTGCTTGCCGCCCCGATACAACAGGACCTCGAGGCGCGGTTGGTCGATCTCGGCCAGATGCCGACCACGCAGGTCGACGATCAACTCACGCACGTAGCACAGGACGGTCAAGGGGCGCTCAAAACATATCTGATGATGGCCGATCCGCAGCGTGCGGACGCAGGCTTCCTCACCCAACAACTTCCTAAGTTCTGGAACACCGCCGCCAGTCTCACGGCCGGCGAGAAGATCGACCTGTCGGAGCATCTGCTCGGCTTTTGGGCGGATCATCTAAAGTCGCATCCCGACTGGCGAATCCAGCCGCGCCAGGACCTAGTCGCCGTCGCGCGTCAGACGTTGCTCGCGGTGATTGGGGTGAAAAACTCCGAGGACACCGTCTACCAGAACGTACTCGCCTCGGTCGGTCACAAATATCCGGACCAGACGCTTGCCACGCTTACCGCCGGCACCGACACTCGCGGCCTGTTCCGCACGGCCTCCGCGGTGCCGGGCGTGTACACGCGTCAGGCGTGGGAAGGCTCGATCGAAAACGCCATCGACGATGCCGCCAAACACAACGGCGTGGCGGGCGATTGGGTGTTGGGCAATGTCAGTCAGGGCAACAAGACATCATCGGCGCAAACGCCCGAAGCGCTGCGCACCGCCTTGCGCGCCCGTTATTTCGCCGACTACGCCGAGCACTGGCAGTCGTTCATGAACAGCCTGCGCTGTGATTCGGCGACGACGTTGCCCGCAGCCATCGTCGCAAACTGGAACCGCTCGTTCGCGGGACGCTATCCGTTCGCGAGTACCGTCAACGACGCCTCGCTGCCGGAACTCGCGCGTTTTCTGCGTCCGCAAGGCGGGCTCATCGACACGTTCCTCGCCACGCAACTCGCGGGCGTGATCCAGTTACAGGGCGACCAATGGGTGCCGGTGCCAGCCGCCACCGGTACAAGCAGCGCCGCATGCGCCGTCGATCCGGCGTTCCTGAAGGCGATCAATACGCTGCAACGCATCGCGGCCCATCTGCTCGCTCAGGGCGAGCCGTCGTACCGGTTCGAACTGAAGCCAGTGCCGACCCCGGGCATCACCGATACGCTGCTCACGATCGACGCGCAAAAGCTGCATTACTACAACCAGATGGAAACGTGGAGCGGCATGGCGTGGCCGACGAGCGACCCGCAAAGCGCCGGCACGCGTCTGGAGTGGCAAACCGAAACGGCGGGCACCAACAAGCGCTTCGAATTTGCCGGTCGCTGGGCGTTCGTTCGAATGCTGGAGCGCGCGCATGTCGAGCCGATCGACACGGCGACGTATCAGGTGACGTGGCAGGCGAAGGCGCAATTCGAGGACACGCGCACCAAGTTTGCGAAGACGAACGAAGCAATCGATCAGGACGCGCTCAACGCGCACGGCCCATCTGCACCGGCGCCCGCCGACATGGCGTATCCGCTCACCTACATGCTGCGCACGGATGTGGGCAAGGGGCCGCTGGAGCTGCTGGATCTGCGCGGCTTCACGTTGCCCACGCGCATCTTCGTGAAGCGCGAGACGGCCGGGCGCAATACGAAGACCGATGGCCCGCCGCCGCTGCCCAAGGCCGCGATCGAGGCGGCCAAGCAAGCTGAAACGCCGTTACCCAATGGCCGAGGAACGCTATAAATTCGAGCGTCCGGACCTTGCTCCGGTGGCCCCACGCTGATTCGCCGATACGCTTGGCAAAAGCGGTCAATCCACACATTGAATTCTTATGTTCACCCATCTACTCAACGCGCTGTTCGGCGCACGCAAGCCGTC
This sequence comes from Caballeronia sp. ATUFL_F1_KS4A, assembly GCF_023630905.1. Taxonomy (NCBI): domain Bacteria; kingdom Pseudomonadati; phylum Pseudomonadota; class Betaproteobacteria; order Burkholderiales; family Burkholderiaceae; genus Caballeronia; species Caballeronia sp. ATUFL_F1_KS4A. The sequence goes on from NZ_JALQEB010000003.1 coordinate 258,965, forward strand.
CGATCGCGCGATCGAAGCGCTGCCGCAATGGGACGACTGGCTCCTGCCGATTCGCGCCGATGCGCCCGTCGGTGACTACCCCGGTTACGACGACGATTTTCTCGCCATCAAGGATGAAGTCGCCAAGCTCTCGAATGTCGATGACGCGCTGATCATCGACGCGGCTGAGTGGCTCATCAAGTCCCGCGCGAAGGATGTGCGGCTCGCGGTGTATTACGTCTATGGCCGTCTGCGCCGCGAGGGCGCGGAAGGCCTCGCCGCCGGTTTCGAAATGCTCGCGGCGCTGGTCGAGCGTTTCGACGACACGCTCTTGCCCGCGCGCGCCGGTTCGCGTCGTGCGGCGTTCGAATGGCTGTGCGGCAGCACCTTCGCCGATCGGCTCGATGCCGTGCAGGGATTCAACGGGCCGCTGCTCGAACGCGCGCTGTCGGCGCTGGCGTTGATCACCGACCGCATCGAGTCGTGGCCGGAAGATGCGCGTCCGGTGCTCGCGCCTTTGTTCGGGCGTTTCGAAGGTCGCATTGAGTCACCATCCGATAATGATGCGACATCGACGTCGTCGAATACGGCGAGCGAGCGGAGCGCGCCGACACGGCGCTGCATCTGCTCGGCGCACTCGATGCAGACATCGAACGTTTCCAGATCAACCGCTGGGAGCCGGCACTGGCGTTCGAAGCGAAACACCATCTGCTGCGCATTCCCAAGAGCCGTTTCAACCGCAAGGATGCCCACAAAGTGGTGTCGTCGGCGCATCGACAGCCTCACTGCCGATCTGACCACAATCGACGCCGCCCGCGCGGTGGCGCTGACTTAAGAAGAACAAGGAAATCACCACGATGTCGTCCCCGACCAAGGACAACGAAATCCTGCGCTATTACGAAGCGGAAATGCGTTATCTGCGCGAGGCAGGCAAGGAATTCGCCCGGGCGTTTCCCGATCGCGCACGAGAACTCGATATCGACCGCATCGGCGAGCGCGATCCGCACGTCGAACGCCTGTTCGAAGGCTTCGCGTTCCTGATGGGCCGCTTGCGTCACAAGCTCGACGATGAACTGCCGGAACTCACCGAAGGCTTGGTCAGCATGCTTTGGCCGCACTATCTTCGGATGATCCCTTCGTTGTCGATTCTGGAGCTCACTCCAAACGCGGGCGCGATGCAAAAGCACGAAGTCGTCGAAGCTGGGCTCGAAGCGACATCCGATCCGATCGCCACCGGCCTGAACGGGACCGACAAGGCGCAAATCGAATGCGTCTATCGCACCACGCAGCCGGTCGATCTATATCCGCTGACGCTTTCAGAAGCCGGCGCCTATGCGCGTGAGGATGGCCGCTCGGTCATTCGCTTTCGTTTCGCGATCCAGCCGCAAACGCAGCGCGACCGCCTGCGCGTGCCACGGCTGCGCTTCTACCTGAACGCGGACCGCCCGGTGGCGCACGCGCTATATGCGGCGTTGACCGCCAAACCGATCGCCTTGCAGTTTCGCGTGCCAGGGTTCCCGGAAGAGCGTCCGGGCATGCCCCAATCGATGGAAGGCTTGCGCCTTGCACCGGCGGGCTTCGCCACCGACGAGCGCCTGTGGCCGAAGGCCGATAACGCGTTTGGCGGCTATCAACTGCTGCTCGAATACTTCACGTTCCCCGAGAAGTTCATGTTCGTCGATTTGCTGGGGCTCGACATGGCGGCGATCCCGAAGTCGGCATTCTCGTTCGATGTCGAAGTGGTGCTGGACAAACCCTATCCCGACGACATGCGCTTCACCGAAGAGAACGTTCGGCTGTACTGCACGCCGGTCATCAACCTGTTTCCAATTGCGGCCGACCCCGTTACGGTCACGCAATTCGACACGGAATACCGCGTACGGGCGCGCGAGCAGTATGGGTCGCTCGTCGACATCTATTCAGTCGATACCGTCGAAGGCTTCGAGAAGGGCCGGCGCTTCGAATATGCGCCGTTCGCGGCGTTCAAGCATCGCGGCGGGATGCTTCGGCACGAGCTTCCGGAGCGCTATTTCCACACGCGCATGCGGCGCGGCCCCTCCGGTCGCTTCGATACGTGGCTCGTATTGGGCGGCCAGGCTTGGGAGAAAGCGCAGACGTTGCCGAAGGAGACGCTTTCGGTGACGGTGACGGTGACGGGCACCAACGGCATGCTGCCGCGCAAGGCGCTGCGCGAGGCGGGCATCACGCGCATGCGTGGCGGTTTTACGAACGTGGGCGCGGTGCGCAACCTGACTGCGCCGACATTGCCGGTGTATCCGCCAACAGGCGATCGCTTCCAGTGGCGAGTGCTGTCGCATCTCGCGCCGAATTATCTCTCGCTGCTCAACGCGGAAATTCTGCGTGGCTCGCTCGGGCTCTATGACTGGACCGAGGGCGAACTTAATCGCCGGCGTATCGATGCGATCACGGACGTGCGCCATCGTCCGCTACGAAAGCTCGTCAAGGGTGGACTGATGCGCGGGGTCGAAGTGAGCGTGACACTCGACAGCACGCGCTTCGCGGGCGACGGAGATCTGGACATGTTCGGCGGCATGCTGAATCGCTTCCTTGCGCTCTACGCGACGCTGAATCTCTATACGAAGCTGGTCGTCATCTCCCAGCCGTCGGGCGCGCGCATCGAGTGGCCGGAGACGAAGGGCGAAGGAGCGCCGTTTTGAACGCGCCGGAGAAGGTATTTGGCGCAATGAATCCTGGGGCCGAGCGAACGCTGCTGCAAACGCTGCTCGATGAAGCGGCACGGATGAACTTCTATCGTTTTTGCGAGCTGATCGAGCTGGCCGCACCCGATGCCGCACCCATCGGTACGACCGATTCACCGATGACCGAGCCGGTGCGGTTCCGTTCGCGTGGACGGCTTGGTTTTCCGAGCCGTGAGATCGATAGCGTCGAATATGACGACGACCACCCTGATGCACCGCCGACCGTACGCACGACCTTCCTTGGCCTTTACGGCGTGGACGCACGTATGCCGTCTTACTTCGTCGACGAGGTGGCGCAGAACCGCGATGGCGCCGAGCCGCTCTCGGCGTTTCTGGATCTATTCCACCACCGCATTCTGACGCAGCACTATCGCGTGTGGCGCAAGTATCGCTATCCGGTCGGCTATCGTGAGGGCGGCAGCGATGCGGTGTCGCGGTGTCTTTTGAGCTTCGCCGGGCTGGGATTCAGCGCGAAGCCGCATGCGGTCCCATCAAGAATCGATCCGCGCAAGCTGATGTCGATGCTGGGCATCACCGCGCAGAAGACACGCACGGCGGAAGGGCTCGCTCGCGTGCTGCAGCACGCGGTGCCGGACGCGTCGATTGCGGTCGAGGAGTTCCATCCGGTCTGGCGCGAGGTCAACGACTATGAACCGGCGGCCCTCGGCGAGCAGTGTCTGCTGGGGCGCGGGTTCTACGATCGCTCGAACGCGGTACGCGTGATCATCACGCCGGATACACGCGAGACGGTGCTCGATCTGACGCCAGGCGGGCATGCGCATCGGGAGGTGATGGCGCTGTTGCGCTTCTATCTGGGCTACGAGGCCGAGGCGCATCTGGAGATGCACGTTCGGCCCGAATTGATGCCCGATCCGGTGCTGAAGCCGAAGCAAACCAGTCTGGGATTGACGACGCAACTGTTCGACCGCTCGGCCCCGACGGACGAGCCTGCGCGCACTACGCGCGTGCATCTGGGGCGCTGGGATGGCGCAGCCGAATAAATCAAGCAGGGCAGGACCGACCATGCATCACTACAACTCGAATGCTTCCATCACGGGCCGCCTGATGCGAAGCGCAACGACCGCACTCGCCACGGCCAGTCTGCTCTCGATCGCCGGCTGCGGCGCATGGCAGGCCACCAAGGACAGCACGGTAAGCGCAGCCGAGTGGCTCTTCACCACGCAAGTCAAGTCGATGAACGTCGAACTGAACGGTCGCGCCGCGTTGAACGAGAACGCGACCGG
>NZ_JALQEB010000004.1:0-73249 GCF_023630905.1 Caballeronia sp. ATUFL_F1_KS4A
AACACGGCGACCGACGCGCTCACAAGCGCCAAAGCGAGCGCAAGTTCGCTCTCGACGAGCGCCGGCGGGTTGCTTTCCGAATGACAATTTTCGGAGCGCCCCTCGGAAGAGTGATCCTTAACTCGTCAACTGCATGCTCAGGCAGACGAATTCGGCTGGCCCGCTGTAGCCCGCTACGCGCGAGCATTGCAACTTCATGAAGTGAGCGATGCCGGCGCTGATTTTGAGCGATGTCGAGCCGCTGTCGAAACGTGAGCCTGATCGCATTACCGTATAACCTGATTTCGTTGCCTTGCCTGGTGAGTTTGGGCCAACCGAAACTGAGAAATGGCTTCCAACCGAGATATGGAAGTCATGAAGAAGAGCCGATTCACGGAAGAACTGATGGTCACGATGCTGCGCGAGACAAACAAGGCGTCGGTCGTAGGTGGCTGAGAAACCCGCTGTGTCCGCAATGCTCGCAGACGACACATTCGCTGTAGCGCAGGCAGCGTCCGTCGCGTTCGGTTTCTGGGGTCGCAATCAGCCTGGTCAGTCAGGCTTTTCGCATCAACGTCGTCCTCGACTTCCAAATCCCAAGTCGCATTTCCACTCCTTCACGACCAACGCAGACATCGCGCCTTCCCCCAAGCGTGCGAAAATCTCCTCCACACCCACCATCTTCGCTTCAAGCACGCCAAAGGACCCGTCCATGGACATTCCCCACGTTCTGCAAGCCATCGCGCATCAGGAGCACACGCTCGTGTTCCCGCAATTTCACTCGGAACACGCGTGGCAAATCGGTTCGCAATTGCGCGAGATGGCGCTGGCGCGCGATGCGGCCATCGTCATCGATGTGCGTACCTTCGGGCGCCAGCTTTTCTACGCAGCGCTCGACAACACCACACCCGACAACGCGCGCTGGGTCGAGCGCAAGTCGCACACCGTCGAGCATTTCCGCCGCAGTTCGTATGCGATCGGCCTCACGCTGCAACAGGCCGGCACGACGCTCGCGGACAAGTACACGCTCGATCCCAAAGCGTTCGCGACGCACGGCGGCGCATTCCCGCTGCGCGTGCAGGGCGCGGGCGTGATCGGTTCCGTCGCGGTGTCGGGACTTCCGCAGCGCGATGACCATCAGCTTGTGGTCGAAGCACTATGCGCCGTGCTCGGCCAGAACTTCGGCGACCTGTCTCTCGGACGCGACTAAAAGAGAGCCCCGACGCCGATGCGCTCAACCGCTTATGTGCTTCTCGCCATCGCGATCGTCGCCGAAGTCATCGCGACTTCCGCGCTGCGCGCCTCCGATGGCTTCACGCGCGCGCTGCCCGCCGCGATCGTCGTGGCCGGATACGGGTTGTCATTCTATCTGCTGTCGCTGACGCTGCGCGCGTTGCCGGTCGGCATCGTGTATGCGGTGTGGTCGGGCGCGGGCATCGTGCTCATCACGCTCGTCGCGGCGCTGCTCTTCAAACAGACGCCCGATCTGCCCGCGATGCTCGGCATGGGTCTCATCGTCGCCGGCGTGGTCGTGCTCAACGCCTTCTCGAAGATGAGCGCGCATTGATGCGCTCTACTTGCAACGCACGATCATCGAACGGTTCTTGACGTTCGCGGAGACCACGTTGCTGATGCCGCCGCCGGTCGGGCCGCCTTCCTCGTTGTCCTTCGACACGATGTCGTAACCGGTCGCGCCGCATTTCTTGCCGGCGAGCACGTAGCAGCTCGCCCAGCTCGATCCGGCGTCGGCGCCGCTGCAGTTGACCGCGTAGCCGGTCTGTCCATCGGGCAAGTTGATGAGCGATGCCTCGTTCGACGACGCGCAGGCGCCGAGACCCGAGATCGCGACGACAGCCGCGCCGAGCGTCGCGACGCGTGCGGAGATACGGCGCAAGCGCCGACCGGATTCCTTCATCTTTACCTCGTGAGTGCGAATTTCGATGCGCGCCGCAGTGCCTCGAGCTTCGCGGCGAGGGCGCTTTTTTTTGAGAGACGCATTGTCCCATACGCGCCTTACGCGACACGTAAGCGGTTGTTAGCGCAACCCGCGCGGGCGCGATGCTTGCGATCAAACCGTGAGAGCGCCCGTATGCGCGTCAAGCCGCCCGATGAACTATTTTCCGGATCGCGCGCCTTATTCATCTGGCGTTTCGGTTGAAATTGCCGCCGATATCGGCGAAAACCGGCGCATGCGCGGCCAATTGAACGGAGGCAAAACCATGGCAGAACGAGTCACGGGGCCATATCGTGGGTATTACATCAGCGCTTCGGCGCGGCTCGTGCAGTCGCACGGCGAAAACGACGGTGAAGCGCCGATCTATGTCGGCTCGGTGAGCCTCGCGCGCGGCGGCCCGGACGATGTCCATCGTTTCGAAGCGCTCGTCGATCTCGGTCCCGAGCGGCGCTTCGCAACCGAAGACGAGGCGCTCGCACACGTCGAGCAGGCCGCGCGCAAATACATCGACCGCTTGCTGCAATCGACGTAATGCGCCCCGTTCATCTTCGACATACCGTGCTGTACGACGTCGCGAACAGCCTGATCGATCTGTTTCCGAGCGGCGCGGACGTCGCGGAAATCGGCGCGGAGCCGACGCCGGCGCTTTTCGTGAGCTGGCGCACGGGCGGCGTGGCGAATCATCCGGGCAATGTCGCGTGGGGCGTGCATTACCGATTCGACGCGCAAGTGTTGCGCGACTATCCGCATCTGTCGCTGGATGCGCGTCAACGCGTGTGCGACCGCGTGCGCGAAATGAGCCGGCTGCTCGACTTCAACTATGCCGATCCGCTTGCAAGCTCGCTGCTCGTCGTCGATGTCGACGAATCCGTGCTCGCGGCATGAGCGGCGCGGCGCTGGACCGCCCGGCGCGAGCGCGAGTACCATAGTCGCCGAATCGATTCGTGCGATCGTTCGCGGCGCCGCGAGCGGACCCGCATCGAACGCAGCGATAGAAGTGATTCCAGCGCTTGAACGTCTTCAGCAACGAGACAATCATGAATATCCGATTCCTTCCGGACGCGCCCGATTACCGCGATTCCAACCTGACCGTCGAGTTCGCCGCAATCGTAGATGGCCGGCGCGTGCCGTGCGCCATTTCGGTCGAAGCGCTCGAAGATCACTTCGGCGCGCAGACCTATGACAGCGCCGGCTGGATCGACGCATTCGATGCGGGCCGCACGCGCATCGAAGCGGTCGCGCGGGAGCATCTGCGCGTGACCAACGGCATGCCCGTGCTCCTGAAAAGCGGACACTTTCCGCCGGGGCGCGTCACCGTCTGACGCACCTTCGTTCATCTCTTACACGGCGCGATGTAAGACCTGCATCGCGCCGCCTCTTTATTCGCGCGGGACACGCCGCGCCTCCTTCCGCGTGATCGCGCAACGGAGTACCATCCATCTATTCGCCGCACGCGATGCGATTCGCTCGGCACATTACTTGCTCAACGCCATGCGCTTGGGCGGTCAAATATAAAAATCGCGCGGGGTCGTCATGCTTCAATCCTTTCTTCACTCACTTGTCGAGTCCAATGCGCTATGGCTCATCTGGGCAGCCGTTGGTGTGCTGATTCTTGCGCTGTGCATCGTGTTCGCGTCGGTCGTGCTGCGCGACTCGGACGAGCCGCTTTATCGCGCGGCTTCGCGACGGGACGACGACGGCAAGATGACCGTCTGAGCGCGCGCCCGCGCGTCGCAATTTGACTTCGAAAGAGGCGGTGCCGACAATGCCTCGCATGGGTTCGCAAGAGCGCCGCACGGAGCAAAGACGCGAGCAGCGCGAGGCGCTGCGCGAGCGCATACTCGAGGTCTCGCGCGAGATCGTGAAGCGCGAGGGCTTTGCATCGCTATCGATGAGAAAGCTGGCCGAGGCGATCGATTATTCGCCCGCCGCGCTCTATCTTCACTTCAAGAGCCGTGGCGATATCGCGCGGGCGTTGCGCGTGGAAGGGCACGCGAGTCTGCGCGACGCGTTCCTCGCCCATACATCGATTGCAGATCCGGCCGCGCGCCTGAACGCGATGGGCCGCGCGTATGTCGAATTCGGGCTGGCCGAGCCCGAGACGTATCGGCTGATGTTCATGGAGCACACGGATTCCGCGCAGGCAGTCGCCGAGGCCCAGCGTAAAGGCGACGATCACGCGGCGGAGCAAGGCGCGGCGACGCTTTCGCTGATCGCGGACGCGTTCGCCGAATTGCGTGCCGCCGACCGGCTGCCCGCGCACGCCGCGCCGCTCGCGTGCGCGGAAGGCCTGTGGGCGAATCTGCATGGCATCGTCGCGCTGAAGCTGACCGGCGCGGCGCTGCCCGAGACGCCGGCCACGACGCTCGTCGAGTTGTCGCTCGACGCGTGGTTCGCGCCGGCCAACCGAACCGAACCTCGATTCATCTCAGCGAATCGACCCGACACTTCAACACGATGACCACCGAAGACATCCGTATCGACACCGCCAACGGCATCGGCTTCATTGCGCTCGATCGTCCGAAGGCACTCAACGCGTTGACCCCGCCGATGCTGCGCGCGATCAGCGAGGCTTTGCGCGCGTGGCGCCACGATCAGGCGATCCGCGCCGTCATCGTCTATAGCCCGCACGTGCGCGCGTTTTGCGCGGGCGGCGATATCCGCTTTCTGTACGAGTCCGCGCAGGCGGGCGACCGGGCGGCGATCGACGCGTTCTTCACCGACGAATACAAGCTCAATCACGCGATCTTCACGTTCCCGAAGCCGTATGTCGCGGTCGTGAACGGCGTCGTGATGGGCGGCGGCATGGGCATCTCGCAGGGCGCGCATCACACGGGCGGCCTGCGCGTCGTCACGCAATCGACGAAGATGGCGATGCCCGAGACGCGCATCGGTCTCTTTCCCGATGTCGGCGTGAGCTGGTTCCTCGCGCGCACGCCCGGGGCGATCGGCCGTTATCTCGCGGCGACGGGCGCGAGCCTTTCCGCCGCGGACGCGCTGTACGCCCGCATGGCGGACGCTTACCTCGACGACGGCGCGCTGCCGGGCCTCATCGAATCGCTCAGGCATCAGCGCTTTCTCGATGGCGTCGAGATCGTGCGCTTCGTGCAGAACGAAACGACGAAGTACAAGGTCGCGCCGATTCCCGAAAAGGGCGAGCTGGCCGCCGCGCGCACGATGATCGACAAGCACTTCGCGGCGGGCAACGGCGCGTCGATCCTCGCGTCGCTCGAACGCGAGGCGGACATCGGCAACGACTGGGCGAAACGCACGGCCGCCGAGCTGCGCGAGCGCTCGCCGCTGTCCGTCGATGTAGCGTTGCAGCAGGTCGATCGCGCGAAATTCTCGACGATGGCCGAGACGCTGCGCCGCGATCTCGATCTGACGCGCACGATGTTCGAGCGCGGCGATGTGCTGGAAGGCATCCGCGCGCGCATCGTGGACAAGGACAACGAGCCGCGCTGGAAGATCGCGCGCGCCGAGGATGTGAACGCCGCCGATGTCGATCGCATGTTCGAAAGCGCGTGGACGCCCGCGGCGCATCCGCTGCGGCTGTTGAAGGACTGACGCTGTGAAAAGCGGCCCGCGCGGGCCGCTTTCGTTTCCGGCGGCGCGTCAGTGCGGCTCGTGACCCGCCATGAACGCGCGCATGAAGACGAGCGCGCCCCAGCCCCAGATCGCATTGGCGATGAAGTTCGGCGCGAGACGCGGCAGCATGTTGCCGCTCGGCCAGATGCCGCGGGCCGGATCGATGACGAATACGCCGACGGCCGTCAGCACGATGCCGCCGAACACGAGTGCGCCGATCCAGGGCGCGCTGCGCTCGGGCGCGACGCGCAGCAGCCACGCCATCAGCACGCCGAAGATCGAACTCCACAGCGCATTCGCGATGAATTCGGGGATGCCGAGCGGAACAAACGGTGCGGTGGAAAAGCCGGCCGGATCGACGAGACCGGCTGCGTGCAACAGCGCCAGGGTCGATTCGCGAAAAAAGAGTGCGGCGAGAAAACCGGAAACGAACGGCAGGATGACTTTTTGCATTGGCTAGACCGCTTGGAGCATGAGCACGCGGTAGGCTCCGATTATCGTGACGAGCGCCATTATAGTGGCGTCGCGCGTGCTTCCAGCGCGGGTTCGGGGCCGTTGCGGGTTATTTCGCGATCGCGTCGCTCGCGGGGCTGTGATGCAGCATGCGATCGCTGTTCTGCGGTGGATTCGGGCGCTTCACCGGCATGTTGTCGGGATTGTCGGGGCGGGTGGCGCTCGCGGACGGCGCGCCGGGTGCGCCCGGCGGCTTGACCATTGAGGCACTCTCGTCGGGGCGCGCGGTCTGGGCTTGGGTCGCGAAGGTCGTGGCGAGGAGAAGAGCGGCTGTTGCGAGGTGATGTCGGGACATGATGAGTCTCCGCCAAGGGGAGACTTTCGATGTGCACGGCGCGTGCCCGAGGGGCGTCCGAATCAGAAGCCGCAAAGCAAAAAGCCCAGTCATTCGACTGGGCTTTTTGCATGAATTCTCGGTGGGGTGGCTGATGGGACTCGAACCCACGACGACAGGAATCACAATCCTGGACTCTACCAACTGAGCTACAGCCACCACTGTTACCGCGATCTCGACTGCTTCAAAACCGCTGCAGCAATCAAGAAGCGAGATTATACGAACAATGATTGCGCTTGCCTAGTCCCTTTTAGCATCTTTTTCCGACGGCCACGCATCATGTATCGAGCGCTTCCACCGCCTCGCGTAGGTGAGCCCGCGCTTCATCGAAAATCGTCAGATCGCCCTTCGCGAGACGGCGATTGTCGGACAGTACGCGACGCCATCCGCGCGCGCCGGCCACGCCGCGATACAGCCCGAGCGCATGCCGCGTCACCGCGCCGAGATACGTGCCGCGCGTCAGTTCGCCGCGTGCATAGTCGATGAGTCCCGCCTCGATTTCTTCGCGCGACGGAACCGGCGTATTCGCACCGTAAAAGCGCGTGTCGACGCCGGCGAGCACGTACGGATTGTGATAAGCCTCGCGCCCGAGCATCACGCCGTCGACGTGCTTGAGATGCTCCTCGACTTCATCGAGCGTCTTGATGCCGCCGTTGATCGAAATCTCAAGTTGCGGAAAGTCGCGCTTCAACCGATACGCATATTCGTACTTGAGCGGCGGAATCTCGCGATTCTCCTTCGGGCTCAAGCCTTTGAGGATCGCGTTGCGCGCGTGCACGATGAACACTTCGCAGCCGGCATCGGCGATCGTGCCGACGAAATCGCGCACGAACTCATATTCCTCGACGGTGTCGACGCCGATGCGATGCTTGACCGTTACCGGAATCGACACCGCGTCGCGCATCGCTTTCACGCAATCCGCGACGAGCTGCGGCTCCTTCATCAGACAAGCGCCGAACGCGCCGCGCTGCACGCGCTCGGAAGGGCAGCCGCAATTCAGGTTGATCTCGTCGTAGCCCCATTGCTCGCCGAGCTTCGCGCTTTTCGCGAGATCGGCCGGCTCGCTGCCGCCGAGCTGCAGCGCAACGGGCGCTTCGGCGGGTGTGAACGCGAGATGCCGCGCGACATCGCCGTAGAGCAGCGCGCCCGTCGTCACCATCTCCGTGTAGAGCCACGTATGACGCGATACCAGCCGATGCAGGGACCGGCAATGGCGGTCGGTCCAATCCATCATAGGAGCGACGGAGACGCGGCGGGGACTGATCTTCGATACGGCTGACATGGGCGACGGCGGCCGCACCTTCATGCGAACCGCTTGAATTTCAAGGGGAATCCGCGATTTTACCGCAGCGCGGCAGTTTGTTCGCGCCGGCTGACCGTTTCGCCCGCGCAAACGTCAGCCGCCTTCGTCCAACAATGCTAGGATTTCGAGATCACCCCAACGACGGCATCGGAGGCAGACATGGCTACTTTGGCGATCGACGGTGTGCGCTGGGTCAACGACCGCGTGACCAGCGTGCGCTGGGGCAGTTTCGATCCGGCCACGAACGACTGGGCCGCGCCCACCACCATCGTGGATGTCCAGCAGGTCGTGGACGCCATCAAGAGCGGCAAGGAAGTCCGCACGCTCTTCAAGCTCGGCGGCCGCGCCTTCCTCGGCCCGAAAGTCAGCGCGCTGCCTTACACGAACGGACACATCGGCATCGAAGCGCGCGTGCAGGACGGTCAGATCGAGAAATCGCTCGAAGACTTGCCCGCCGTCTGACGATGCCGTTGATGCAGTCGAGCGCTCGCGGAGAAGCCCGTTGAACCGGCAACAGGCGCTCCGGTTCGAAACCGAATTCATGCCGCGCATCGTGGAACGTGTGACGCGCGTCGTCGATCACGGCGTGCGCGTCGACATCCTCGGCTACGAAAGCCCGGCCGTGCCGACACGTCTGCATGTCAGCGCCGAACGTGCACCGCGACAGGGCGATGAACATCGGCGCGTTTATCCGTATCCGCTGAACGTATTTCTGACCTGGGACGACGACGAGATCGAACGGCTGATGGGCGCGGGCGGCGAGGCTCGATTCCTGCGTTATCTCGACGCCATCGGCGCGAAGCTCGACGCGTGGCAGGGCGCGCGCGAGGTCGATCTCGCGACGCGCTCGCAGGCGGAACCGTCGGTGCTCTTCGGCGGTCTCGATTTCGAAGCCTGAAGGCGGCCGGCTGCCGCCCGTTAGCGCCCGTTCAGCCGACGCATCGCATCGCCGGTCGATACGCGTCTCGCGCGGCCGGCAGGGCGCATCAACTTGAACGAGGAGGTCGGTATGGCATCGTCGAATGAAGGCGATCTGCGCGCATTCGTGCAGACCGCGGAGCAGGCGGGCGGTTTCGTCTGGGTCATCACGCTCGTCGATTTCGCGGCGCGCGAGGTCAAGCGCGCGCTGGTTTCCGAAGAGAATTTCTCCACCGCCGACGCCGCCCGCGACGCCGGCAACGATCGCCTGAAAGGCATGTCGAACGACCGCTGACGAAGCGTTCAGGCGCGCGGCCCGCTCACTTCGTCGCGATCACCATCGACTCCGCGCCGACGAGCGGTTCGACGCGCGCCGTCGCGAATCCCGCTTGCCGCATCCACGCGCAGCATTGCGCGCCGGTGTAGTCGAAGCCGCCGGGCGTTTCGATCAGCATGTTGAGGCTCATCAGAAGCCCGAAGGCATTCTGACGGCGCTCATCGTCGATGATCGCGTCGTACACGATCAACGCGCCGCCCGCCGGCAGCGCCGCATGACACTTCTCGAGCAGTTCGAGCTTCTGCGGCAGATCCCAGTCGTGCAGGATGTGCCCCATCACGAGCACATCCGCCGACGGGCACGGCTCCTTGAAGAAATCGCCGGGATAAAAGCGCAGCCGGTCTTGGAGTCCGTGCGCGGCGACGTACGCGTCGAAGACCGGACCCACCACCGGCAGATCGAAGCCGCCGCCCGTCAGATGCGGATGCGCAAGCGCCACCTGCACCGGCAACGCGCCCTGCGCCGCGCCGATATCGATGAACGTGCGGTACTCGCTCCACGGGAACTGTCGCGCGATCGCGTGCGCCGCGCCCATGCTGACGCCGCTCATCGCCTGGAGAAAGCCGCGCAGACGTGCCGGGTCGCTATAGAGCGTCTCGAAGACGTTGCCGCCGTGCTTCGATTCGTTCTGCGGCAGGCCGGTGCGCAGCGCCTCCGTGAGCGAACCCCAGAACGGATAGAGGCGCGCGTTCGCCATTTCCAGCAATCCGCCGACATATGAAGGCTTGTTGCGATCGAGGAAGAAATCGGCGTCGTCGGCGTTCGCGTAGAAGCCGCCCTCGCGCGAGAGCAGGTTGAGCGCGACGAGCGTATCGAGGAAATCCAGCGCGCCCCGCGGATGCAGTGCCAGCGCCTGCACGAGATCGTCGGCCGTTCGCGGGCCGGTCGCCAGTTGCGTGAACACGCCGAGTTCGACCGCCGAAAGCAGCGTCTTCGACGCCCAGAACGCCATCCCCATTTGCAGCAGCCGCTCGGGATTGGGCTGTGCGCCGCGTTGCGCGTCTTGCATGATGCGCCTCCTGTCGGGAACGAACTGCGTAACTCTAGGAGGCAATCGCGTTCGCTTCAAGGCGCATCTGTGGGGCGCCTCACTCAGACAAAAAACTCGTTCGACGATATCGAACGAGTGCGCCGGCCGCGTCGTACGGAAAAGGGCGCACGCCCGACCATAATGCCTTCACACCCTGCAACGTTCACAAGGAGAACGTCATGAAACGCTTCGAAGGCAAGACAGTTCTGATCACTGGCGGCAACAGCGGCATCGGTCTCGCGGCAGCGCAGGCATTTGCTGCGGAAGGCGCGCGCGTCGTCGTCACCGGCCGCGATGAAAGCGCGCTCGCGACGGCACGCGAGTCGCTCGGCGCGAACGCCATCGCGATCCGCAACGTGGCGGGCACGGTAAGCGCTGCGCGCGAACTGGCGCAAGCATTGACCGATGCGAACATCCGGCTCGATGCGATCTTCGTGAACGCGGGCGTCGCCACCTTCGGGCCGTTCACGGGCATCGACGAAAAAGCGTGGGACGAAACCTTCGCGATCAACGTGAAAGGACCGTACTTCCAGATCCAGTCGCTCGTGCCCTTGCTGAACGAAGGCGCGTCGATCGTGCTGAACGGTTCGATCAACGCGCATATCGGCATGCCGATGTCATCGGTCTATGCGTCGAGCAAGGCGGCGCTCGTGTCGCTCGCAAAGACGCTGTCGGCGGAATTGCTGCCGCGCGGCGCGCGCGTGAACGTCGTGAGTCCCGGTCCGGTCTCGACGCCGCTCCACGACAAGCTCGGCCTCATCGATGAAGCCGCCGCGCAGCTTCAAAGCCAGATTCCGCTCGGCCGCTTCGGCAAGTCGAGCGAAGTGGCGGCGACGGTGCTGCATTTGGCGTCGCCGGAATCGGGTTTCATCGTCGGCACGGAGATCATCATCGACGGCGGCATGAGCCAGCTTTGAGCCGATGGCCGAGTTGCACCCTCAACGCATCTGGGGCTGCAACTCGCCCCAGTTGACGAGAATCTGCTGGATGCTGCGCGCGTAGGCGTCGCGATGTTTCGGCGATTCGGAGTGATACGCGCCGATCGCGCGCCATGTGTTGCCGTGCTTCACCATCTTCTGCTTGAGCAGCCAGGCGGCGACGAACACGTTGACGCACGGATCGGCGAGCGCGCGATGCGGAATGCCCTGACGCGCGAGATCGGGAAAATGGATCGAGTTGATCTGCAGTTGGCCGATATCGATCGAGCCGTTGGCGTTGCGGTTGAGCGCGGCGGCGTCGCCTTTCGATTCGCGCCAGGCGACCGCGCGCAGCACAAGCGGATTGACGCCCTGATAGGCGCCGGCCTGTTCGAAGCAATCGTCGGCGTGAGCGGCGCGCGGCGCGAGCGACGCGGCGAGCAGCGCGCAGGCGGCCAGCGCCGCGCAAAACGGACGGAACATGGAACGTGGCTCCTTCGATTACGGCGCGAGCGCGATGTCGATGCGGCGCTCGACGTCTTTCATATACGTGCGCGACTCGTCCGACACCACGAGACGCGGCTCGGGTCCGTTGCATTTGCAATCGGCGACGCGGCGCGTTTTCTTCGCTTTCTTGCTCGCGGATTTGGCAGGCGCATCGTCTTCTTCGCCGCTGGAAGGCGGAAGCATTGCGAGCGTCGGCAGCGGCGGATAGACCTTCTGCGCGGCAGGTCCGAGCGCCGCGAGCGTTTGCACGGACGCGGGCGCGCTCACGTCGAACGGACCGGCGGCGGCGTGCATCGAAAACAGCGCAGTCGCGAGGATGAGAAATGGGCGCATCGCGTCAGCCTCCCTGCGTCGGCTTGATGGACACGCTGTACGGCTGGCGCGCGCCGGCGGTCAGGTTTTCGAGACTGAGCTTGACCGCATGTCGCGCGGGAATGCCTTTCCAGATCGCCTGATTGAGATAGGGAAAGTCCTGCGCGAGCGCGGTGACGAGGATGGTCGTCGGCTGCTTTTGGGCGGCTGCGAGCGCGCCCGCTTTGGCGAGGATCGCGGTGAGTTGCGGGTCGCGGGCGCCGAGCGCGTCAGCGGGAATCTCGAAGCGGATGATCTCGGCGGAAGCCGCCGGTTTTTCGATCTGAGCCGTATTGGCGGCCGGCATCGGCGCGCAGCCGGTCACGACGAGCGCGACGGCGATGGCAAAAAGTGACGCTGCCCACTTCACTGGCATCTCCTGATTGGGTCATGGCGATATGCGAGTTGTCGGCGCGCACGGGCGCGACTTGATAGCCGCGCGCAAACGTTTCGCCAAATAGGAAGACTTGACTCAGAATTTGCCGATTCGGGGAATCGGATCGCGCGGACGTCGGTAATAGATGCCGCGACCTTGCCGTGGTGACGCTTCGATCAGATGCGCCACCACGCGCCGATGCTCGGCTCGGCATCGAGGGCGCGGAGAAAATCTTCGGCGAAGGCGTCGGCGGTGAGTTGCCGCTCGGGCGTGCCGTCGGGGAAATCGTGCGGATTCTTCAGGCCGCGCGCGTGGCGGAGGACGGCAACCGTTTCGGTCAGGGCGGAGAGGGCGTCGAGCGTGTGCGAGTTCATACCGCGGATTACGGCAGGCGCGGCGAAGGCTTGAGCCTTTCCGTCATAAAACCTTCACGCCTTCGGCTTGCGATGCCCGGAAACGAGCGCGCCGGCGTCCTTCGCGAGCCCGAACAGATCGACGACGCCGACGAGCCCCACGAACCCGACGATCAGAAACGCGACGCTGAAATCCTCCGGTCCGATGGAATGGGCATCGTGGCCGTGGATCCATTCGCCGATGCGCAGCGCGATTGCGCCGGCCGCCACGCCGATGCCCATCGTCATCTGGAAGAGCGTGCTCGATAGCGCCGACGCGCCGCTCATCTGCGCTTTCGGCACGTCGGCGAAGGAAAGCGTGTTGAGCGCCGTGAACTGCAGCGAACGCGACAGGCCGCTCGCGAACAGCACGGCGACGATCACGAACGTGGGCGTCGAGGGCGTCAGCAGGCTCATCGCGGCAAGCGAGAGCGCGGCGAGCACGCCGTTTACGATCAGCACCGGCCGGAAGCCGAACCGACGCATCACGGGCGTCGTGACGAGCTTCATCGACAGATTGCCCGCGAACACCGCGAGCGTGAGCAGGCCCGAATCGAACGCGTTCATGCCGAAGCCGACCTGGAACATCAGCGGCAGCAGGAACGGCGCGGCGCTGATCGCGATCCGAAAGAGCGAGCCGCCGCCCATCGCCACGGCGAAGGTCTTCACCTTCAGCGCCGACAGATCCACGACCGGATGCGCCGCGCGCCGCAGATGCCGCCACGACGCGATGCCCGCGACGACGCCTACCGCCACCAGCGCGCCGACGAAGCGCCAGTCCACGTCGCTGCGTCCGATCAGTTCCATCGCGTAGAGCAGCGTCGTGCACGCGATGCCGCACAGCGCGAAGCCCGGCAAGTCGAAGCGCCGCGTCGCATCCTCGCGTTCGTTGCCGATGTAGCGCAGCGTCAGCAGCAAGCCGATCAGCCCGAGGGGCACGTTGAGATAGAAGATCCAGCGCCACGAAGAATACGTCGTGATGAAGCCGCCGAGCGGCGGGCCGATCACCGGCGCGACGAGACCCGGCCACGTGATGATCGCGATGGCGCGCATCAGGCCCTCCTTGGGCGTCGCGCGCAAGACGGCCAGGCGCCCGACGGGCACCATCATCGCGCCGCCGATGCCCTGCAGCACGCGCGCGGCGGCGAACGCGGGCAACGTCGAGGTCGTCGCGCACAGCACGGACGCGGCCGTGAACACCGCGATCGCGCTCGCGAACACGGTGCGCAGGCCGAAGCGGTCGGCGGCCCAGCCGGAAATCGGGATGAACACGGCGAGCGTCAGCAGATACGCCGTGATGCCGAGGCTCATGTCGGCGGGATGCACGTTGAACGAGCGCGCCATCTGCGGCAAGGCGGTGGCGATGATCGTGCCGTCGAGGTTCTCCATGAAGAAGGTCGCCGCGACGAGCATGACGATGAGCGACGAGCCTTTTGTCTCGCGATCGCGTGCTAACGGCATCGGTTGCGTGCTCCTGCCTGACGGGTTGGAAGCTTGCCATTCTAGCCGCGAGAGCAGAGCTTTCGCGCCTATGGTAGGTTTTGCGATTGCCGGAAAATCAGCCAGGCAGCCTGTCCGACAAAGCGCCTACGGTCTCCCCACAGCGCGCAAACAACTCGTCAACAAGAGGAATGAGCAATGAAGTTTCGGAAACTCGGCGATTCGGGTATCGACGTCAGCCTGATCGGGCTCGGCACCATGACCTGGGGCGAGCAGAACACCGAAAGCGAAGCGCACGAGCAGATCGATTACGCGCTCGCCCAAGGCGTGAATCTCATCGACGCCGCCGAGATGTATCCGGTGCCGCCGCGCCCCGAGACGCAGGGCCGCACGGAGGAATACATCGGTACGTGGCTCGCGAAGCATCCGGCGAAGCGCGCCGATATCGTCCTCGCGACGAAAATCGCCGGGCCCGCGCGCCAGCCGCACAATCCGCGGCATATCCGCGGCGCGGGCAACCAGTTCGATCGCAAGAATCTGAACGAAGCCATCGACGGCAGCCTGAAGCGCCTGCAAACGGATTACGTCGATCTGTATCAGCTGCATTGGCCCGACCGCAGCACGATGACGTTCGGCCGATCCAGCTATCCCTATATCGACGATGAATACACGGTGCCGATCGAGGAAACGCTCGCGGCGCTCGCCGATCTCGTGAAGGCGGGCAAGATCCGTCATGTGGGCGTGTCGAACGAAACGCCGTGGGGTGTCGCGCAATTCCTGCGCGCGGCCGAAAAGGCGGGGCTGCCGAAAATCGTCAGCATTCAGAATCCGTACAGCCTCGTGAATCGCACTTACGAGCTCGGGCTGTCGGAGTTCACGCACAAGGAAGGCGTCGGGCTGCTCGCGTATTCGCCGCTCGCGTTCGGCTGGCTGTCGGGCAAGTACGAGGGCGGGGCGCGTCCGGCGGGCGCACGAATCACGCTATTCGAGCGTTTCCAGCGCTACAGCAAGCCGCAGGCGATCGCCGCGATCACGTCGTACGTCGAACTGGCGAAACGCCACGGACTCACGCCGACGCAACTCGCGCTCGCGTTCGTCAACACGCGCCCGTTCACGACGAGCACGCTGATCGGCGCGACGTCGATGCCGCAGTTGAAGGAGAACATCGGTAGCGTGAACATCGAACTGTCGGACGAAATCCTGGCCGAAATCGACGCGCTGCACGAGCGTCAGCCGAATCCGGCGCCCTGATTTCCTTCGCCGGCTCAAGCATTTGGCGAAGAATTGCATGCCTTTGCCGCGAATGTGTCAGCATTGACGTTCGCGTGCCCGTCGTTTATCGCTCTGTAATACCGGCCTAATTTTTGGCCCGTACTCTGCCGCAACGCCGCCCGAATCCCGCACCCGAGGATTCGCGGCGCGCTCCCGTGTCATTCGCGGTGCGGTGCTTTTCGTAAGGCACTGCACTTGCTCGATGGTCCTGGTTGCCCGCTGCGGCGCCCCTCGCCACAGCGCGCTCTTCGCAAAGGAGTCGTCGCTCATGTCTCAAGCAACACCTCAGGCCAAAGATCTCGATCGCCTCACGATCGACACCATCCGCACGCTCTCGATGGACGCCGTGCAGAAGGCCAATTCCGGCCACCCCGGCACGCCGATGGCGCTCGCGCCGGTCGCATTCCATCTGTGGCAGAACCATCTTCGTTACGATCCCGACGCGCCGCTATGGCCGAATCGCGACCGCTTCGTGCTGTCGGTCGGGCATGCGTCGATGCTGCTGTACTCGCTGTTGCATCTTGCCGGCGTGAAGGAGTTCGACGGCGACGGCAAGCCGACCGGCAAGCCCGCCGTCTCGATCGACGATATCAAGCAGTTCCGCCAGCTCGACAGCAAGACGCCGGGCCATCCGGAATACCGCATGACGACGGGCGTCGAGACGACGACCGGACCGCTCGGGCAGGGCCTCGGCAACAGCGTGGGCATGGCGATGGCCGCGCGCTGGAAGGAGAGCCGCTTCAACAAGGGCGACGACAAGCTCTTCGATTACCGCGTCTACGCGCTGTGCGGCGACGGCGACATGATGGAAGGCGTGTCGCACGAAGCGGCGTCGCTCGCGGGGCATCTGCGGCTGTCGAATCTCATCTGGATCTACGACAGCAACACCATCACCATCGAAGGCCATACGGAGCTCGCCTACAGCGACGACGTGGAAGCGCGCTTTCACGGCTACAACTGGCACACGCTGCACGTCGACGACGCCAACGACGCGGACGCGCTCGAAGCGGCCATCAACAAGGCGAAGTCGCACACCGACAAGCCGACGCTGATCGTCGTGAAAAGCATCATCGGCTGGGGCGCGCCGAACAAGCAGAACACCGCGAGCGCGCACGGCGAGGCGCTCGGGGAGGAAGAGGTCAAGCTCGCGAAGAAGTTCTACGGCTGGCCGGAGGACAAGCAGTTCTACGTGCCCGACGGCGTCATGCAGCACTTCGCCGACGGCATGGGCGCGCGCGGCAAGAAGCTGCACGCCGAGTGGAAGCAGCGCTTCGACGCCTACGAGAAGGCCAATCCGGAACTCGCGAAAGAAGCGTGGCAGATGCTCGAAGGCAAGCTTCCCGACAACTGGGACGCGGACATCCCGACCTTCGAGGCGGACGCCAAGGGCCTCGCGACGCGCGATTCGTCCGGCAAGGTGCTGAATGCGATTGCGCCGCGCGTGCCTTGGCTGATCGGCGGCGCGGCAGACCTGTCACCATCGACGAAGACGAATCTGAAGTTCGAAGGCGCGGGCAGCTTCGAGCACGACAGCTACGGCGGACGCAATCTGCACTTCGGCATTCGCGAGCACGGCATGGGCGCGGTCTGCAACGGCCTCGCGCTGGCGGGCTTGCGTCCCTACGGATCGACGTTCCTGATTTTCAGCGACTACATGAAGCCGCCGATCCGCCTGTCCGCGATCATGGAAGTGCCGGTGATCTACGTGTTCACGCACGATTCGATCGGCGTCGGCGAAGACGGTCCGACGCATCAGCCGATCGAGCAGCTCGCCTCGCTGCGCGGCGTGCCGGGCCTGTGCACGCTGCGTCCCGCCGACGCGAACGAAGTCGCAGAAGCGTGGCGCGTCGCGCTGACGCATCCGAAGGAGCCGTCGTGCATCGTGCTGACGCGCCAGCCGCTGCCGACGTTCGACCGCAAGAAATACGCGTCCGCCGAAGGCGTGAAGCGCGGCGCCTACGTGCTTGCCGATACCGAAGGCGGCAAGAAGCCCGAGGTGCTGCTGCTCGCGACGGGCAGCGAAGTGTCGCTTTGCGTCGAGGCGTACGAGAAGCTGACAAGCGAAGGCGTCGCGGCGCGCGTCGTGTCGATGCCGTCGTGGGACATCTTCGAGAAGCAGGATCTCGCGTACAAGGAATCGGTGCTGCCGCCGGACGTGCATGCGCGCGTGTGCGTCGAGCAAGCCGCGACGCTCGGCTGGGACCGCTACGTCGGCCGCCTCGGATCGCAGATCGTCATGCACACGTTCGGCGCATCCGCGCCATTGAAGGCGCTGAAGACGAAGTTCGGCTTCACGCCCGAAGCGGTCTACGACGCCGCGAAGAAGCAGATCGAACGCGTGAAATCCAACGGGAAGGAGTGACCATCATGCAGATCGGCATCGTGGGACTGGGGCGCATGGGCGGCAACATCGGGCGGCGGCTCATGCGCGGCGGACATACGTGCGTCGTGTACGACCACAATCCGGAGGCCACCGAAGCGCTCGCGAGCGAAGGCGCGACGGGCGCGAAGGATCTCGGCGATCTCGTCGCGAAACTGACCGCGCCGCGCGTCGTCTGGCTGATGCTGCCGGCGGGGAAAATCACCGAAGACACGCTCAACGATCTGCACAAGATCCTCGGCGCGGACGACGTGATCATCGACGGCGGCAACAGCTTCTACAAGGACGATATCCGCCGCGCCGCGCAGTTGCGCGAGCAGGGCATCCATTACGTCGACGTCGGCACGTCGGGCGGCGTGTGGGGCCTGACGCGCGGCTACTGCATGATGATCGGCGGCGACGAGCCGGTCGTGCGCCGCATCGATCCGATTCTCGCGACGCTCGCGCCGGGACGCGGCGACATTCCCGCGACGCCGGGCCGCGAAGGACGCGATGCGCGCGTCGAGAACGGCTACATGCACTGCGGGCCGGTCGGGTCGGGGCATTTCGTCAAGATGGTGCACAACGGCATCGAATACGGACTGATGCAGGCCTATGCCGAAGGCTTTCACGTGCTCGAGCGCAAGGACTCGACGGAACTGCCGGAGAACGAGCGTTACTCGCTCGATCTCGCCGATATCGCGGAAGTGTGGCGTCGCGGCAGCGTGGTGTCGTCGTGGCTGCTCGATTTGACCGCGGGCGCGCTCGCGGGCGACGGCTCGCTCGACCGCTATTCCACCGAAGTCGCGGACAGCGGCGAAGGACGATGGACGATCGAAGCGGCAATCGAGGAAGCGGTGCCGGCGCAAGTGCTGTCGGCGGCGCTGTACACGCGGTTCCGTTCGCGCGATGCCGAATCGTTCCCGGAACGCATGTTGTCCGCGATGCGCTTCGGCTTCGGCGGGCATCACGAGTTTCCGGTGAAGTAGCGCGCTTTCCTTTTCGGCGATGTCAAAACGGCGATCGGCTTTCGAAGTCCATCGCCGTTTTTCATTTCATCATGCGCCGCCTGAAAAGCCACGCGCACAGGAAGAACGGCACGACCGCATACGCGCAGAGCACGAGCGCATGCAGCGCGAAGCCGTCGAACGGGCGGCCGAGCATCGCCGGACGGATCAGCTCCACAGCGTGATACAGCGGCAAGACCTGCGTGACGTGTTGCGCGATCGCGGGCAGTTGCGCGATGGGAAAGAAGACGCCGGAGAGCAGGAGCATCGGCGTGAGCGCGAGCGTCTGATAGAACATGAAGAAGTCGTAGCTCGGCGCGAGCGCGGTGACGACCATCGCCGTGCTGGCGAACGCGAGTCCTGTCAGCACGATGACCGGCAACGCGATCAGCATCGACGGAAAGCTCGCATAGCCGAGCGCGCCCGCGACGATCATGATCGCCACGCCCGACAGCACCGACTTGCTCGCGGCCCAGACGATCTCGCCAAGCACGATATCGCCGAGCGTGAGCGGCGTGTGCATGATCGCTTCCCAGGTGCGCTGAACGTGCATGCGCGAGAAGCCCGAGTACATCGATTCGAAGCTCGCGGACATCATCACGCTCGACGCCGCCGTGCCCGCCGCGAGGAACGCGATATACGACACGCCGTCGACGTGCCCGACCATCAGGCCCAGACCGAGGCCGAGGCCGAAGAGGTAGATCATCGGATCGGCGAGATTGCCGATCATCGAGGCGATCGCGAGTTTCTTCCAGACGAGATAGTTGCGCCGCCACACGGACATCCAGTGCGTGGCGTTCGCGGGCAACGCGCTGGAAAGCGGCGTGAGGTTTTGTGCGCGCTTCGGCTCGCGCTGTTTGTCGATGCGGGATCGTTCGAGCGTATCCATTGGCTCAGTCCACCATCTCACGTCCGGTGAGACGCAGGAAAACATCTTCGAGATTCGCCGGACGATGCAGATAGCGCACGTCCGCGCGGCCCTTCACGCGCGCATGCACGGGCTGCGGATCGTCGACGTAGCAAAAGAGCGTCTCGCCGCTCACTTCCATGCGCGCGACGAGCGGCGCAAGCTCGGCGGCGAGCGCTTGCGGATCGGGTCCGTAGATTTCGATCACGTCCGAGCCGATCACCGATTCGATCAGCTCGCGCGGCCGTCCTTCGGCGATCTTGCGGCCCTCCTCGATCACGCACAGGCGATCGCAGAGACGCTCGGCTTCTTCCATGAAATGCGTCGTCAGCAGGATGGTCTTGCCGCGCGCAAGCAGCGAGCGCAGACGCTCCCAGATCAGATGCCGCGCTTGCGGATCGAGCCCGGTGGTCGGTTCGTCCATCACGAGCACATCGGGATCGTTGACGAGCGCGCGCGCGAGCGTGAGACGCCGCTTCATGCCGCCCGACAACTCGCCGACGCGCGCATCGGCCTTGCTCTCCAGCCGCGCGAACTCCAGGAGCGACGGTACGAGCGCATCCATGCGCGCGCCCGTCAGGCCGAAGTAGCGGCCGAACACCGTCAGATTTTCGCGGACAGTGAAATCGGGATCGAGATTGTCGAACTGCGGCACGACGCCCACGCGCTCGCGGGCGAATCGGGCGCGCGCGGGCACCGGCTCGCCGACGAGACGGATCGCGCCGCTATCGGGCGAAGTGATGCCGAGCAGCATCTTGAGCGTCGTCGTCTTGCCCGCGCCGTTCGGTCCGAGCAGTCCGAAGCATTCGCCGGGCCGCACATCGAACGACAGGCCGTCGACGACCGTGCGCTCGCCGTAGTGCTTCCTTACTTCGCTGAATTCGATGGCGGGTGCGCGGTTTCCATCGGCGTCGCGTGTAGCGCTTTGTTGCAAAGATTGATCAGTCATGCATCTGTGCGCAGGGAAAGCCGGATGAGGGAAATCCAGCGGGCTAGTGTAATCCATTGCACCAAGGCGGCGCTTGGCGTGCAACCGCATGCTGCGCGGGCGTGTCAAACCCGTGCGGGGCGCGTCGAACCGGTTCCGGCCGAAAGTGCCAGAGGCTTGTCCGTCGACGTTTTTGTGGTTCTGGCACGGTGCGAGCTAGCGTGTTCGCGCCGGTAAGCGTTTTCCAGCGTTGTCTCCCATGGGACGACGCACGATGATGAATCAACGCCGCGGGCAAGTCGCGCTCAACGGCACGTTGGCCAGGGAGGTCAAGATGGAGAGCTACCGAAAAATCCTGCTGTGCTACGACGGCTCCAGAGAAGGCCGCAAGGCACTGCGTCAGGGCGCCAATCTCGCGCTCGACCTGAATGCGGAGACGCATGTGCTCGCGGTGGTGGATATGCGCTCGAGCATCGCGCAGAGCGCCGGACTGCTAACCGACATGGCCTGCGGACGCTTCGAAGAGGCCGCGCGCGACATCCTGCAAGAGGGCGTCGAATGGCTGCGCGAGCGTGGCCTTCAGGCACAGGGACATTTCGCGTTCGGCCATCCGATCGACGAAATCGCGGCGCTCGCCGACAGCCTTCAGGTCGATCTCGTCGTCGTCGGGCATCGCTGCCGCAGCGGCCTCGCGCGCTGGTGGATGGGCGCGGGCAACACGCCGCTGCTGGATCGCGTGAAGTGCAGCATCCTGGTTGCCGTCTGTCAGGCCGGTGAATCGGCCGAAGCGGAAGACGAAGCGGCGTACGCGGCGAAGCCCGTCAAGGCCGAAGCCGGGGCGTGATGCGGTGCGAAGCGTGAACCGCGACGCTTGACGCGTCAACCGTTGAGATCGACCGCGACGAGCTTCCACGACACGAGCCCGTTGCGGTGGAAGATCGCGGAGTAGCGCGCATCGCCGGCGCCGTGTTGATACGTGACGACGAACGTGTTCAGGCTTCGATAACCCGCCGTCGTCTGCGGTGGTTCTTTCGGCGGCTGCCGTGCGGCCGTGACGCCGGACGCGGGCGCATTCCCCGCATTCGCTGGTGCGCCGTCGCCAGCTTGCGGCGGACGCTCGCCCGGATCGCCGCGCGGCGGGATGCCGTTCAGAATCGCCGCGACGCCGTCCGGTGTGGCATACGAATCCACCAGCGGACCGACGAGCGCCGCGCCGATCATCGCACCGATGATCGCGAGCGGATTCCCGCTCTTTTGAATATCCACGCGACGCGTGAGCAGCGCCGCGATCTGGTCCTTGAGGCTCGCGCGCAGCGCCGGAAAATCGACGTATTCGTTGACGGTTTGCGCGTCGCGCGCATCGGCCGCGCGCTTCACGCGATCGAGTGCGATGTAAGGCGATGCGTAAACGAAACCGAGCGCCGCGACGATAACCAGGACGACGAGCGTAACGACAATAGAACGGGTAGTGCGGGACATGCTTGGGCCAAGCCTCTTGCAAAACGTGAATTACCGATTGACCGCGCGGGCGCCGGTTAAATCCCGTGAATTCACGTCGTGCGTGCGATGGCGTTCCATTCAGGCGAGGATTCCGCCGGCCAGCCCGGCATTTTCCTCGGCGATGCAGCGGTCGATCATGCGCGAAACCTCGTCGATCTTGCCCACCATAATCACGCGCGATTGCCCGCGATACACGCGCACTGGCGCGCGCTGCTCGGCCTCGGCGTGCACCGTGCTGTTGAGGGAAACGCGAGCGAAGGCCGGCTGACGGGACGGCAACGCGGGCATTTCGTTGAAGAGATCGGGCGTGGCTTCGGCGCGCGGCATGCCGCAGGCGATCAGCGTGCGCAGATGGCGCAGGCGGCCGAATTGACGGAAGGGCAGCAGACGGGCAAAACGTTCCATGATGACTCTCCAGACGATAGGACGCACCGCGGCGCACCGCGCGCGGTGGCCGTCATGCTTGTTGTGTTGTGAGACGCCTGAATCAGGTGTCGAAAGCGGTTGGTGAGGCTATCTTGCGATGTCAATGAGACATTTCGTGTCTCGGTGCGAAAGTAATGTGCTTCGACTTTCGTGCCTTGCCCGTTCGCGGGCCAACATCAGAATTCGCCGGAGCGGATCAGCCCGACGGCAATGCCTTCAAGCGCGAAATCGCCGCTGCCGGCGCGCACGAAGATGTTTTCATACTCGGGGTTTTCGGCGATGAGTTCGACGCCGTCCGCGCGCCGTTTCCAGCGCTTGACCGTGACGTCGTCGCCAAGACGCGCGACGACGATCTGTCCGTCTTTCGCTTCGTTGCGCTTTTGCACGGCGAGAAGATCGCCGTCGAGAATGCCTGCGTCGCGCATCGAGAGGCCGCGCACCTTCAACAGATAGTCCGGCTTGCTGGAAAAGAGCGCGGGGTCGCACGCATAGTGCTGCGAGATGTGCTCTTGCGCGAGGATAGGACTCCCCGCCGCGACCCGGCCGACGAGCGGCAGAGACAATTGCATGATGCTCTGATGCGGCAGCGTGAACTGATGCGGCAGCTCCTCGGACCGATCGATGCGAGATGCATCGCCGAGCAGCCGAATGCCGCGCGACGAACCCGCCGCCAGCTCGATGACGCCCTTGCGGGCCAGCGCCCTGAGGTGCTCCTCGGCGGAATTGGCCGAACTGAAGCCGAGCTCCGCCGCGATCTCGGCGCGCGTGGGCGGAAAGCCCGTGCGGTCGATCGCGCGCTGGATGAGTTCGAACACCTGCTGCTGCCGCGCGGTAAGTTTTGATGTTTTGGTCACTGGCTCGAGCCCCTGATGCACTGTATGAATGGACAGGTGACTGTATTTTTATACAGTATTTGGCGCTTTTCAAGCTTTACTTTAAGTTCGCGGCCACGAAGCCTCCGCACCGTCGGATCGCGCCCGCCGGCGCTTCTTCCATCCAGGAATATCGTTCTTAGCAGTTTTACGTATAAAAAAGTGAATAACGATTATTTTCAATCATATAGAGGCCTCGTTAGACTGATTCCGTCAATTCGATAAGACGGAGAACGGGGAATGCAAAGCATCAACACGGGATTGCGACGGCTTCTTGCTGCGGCGACGCTTGGCGCGGCGGGTTTGATCATGACGGCGCCGGCGCAGGCGGATACGTCGTTTCTGAACGTTTCCTACGACCCGACTCGCGAGCTGTATCAGGACTTCAATCAGGCTTTCGCGAAAAAGTGGAAGGCGGAGACGGGCGAGACCGTAACCTTCAAGCAGTCGCATGGCGGGTCGGGCGGCCAGGCGCGCGCGGTCATCGACGGACTGCAGGCGGACGTCGTTACGCTCGCGCTCGCTTATGACATCGACGCGCTCGCGGGCAAGGGACTCGTCGGCGCGGACTGGCAGAAGCGCCTGCCGGACAACGCATCGCCGTACACGTCGACGATCGTGTTTCTCGTGCGCAAGGGCAATCCGAAGCACATCAAGGACTGGGACGATCTGACGAAGCCGGGCGTGTCGATCGTCACGCCGAATCCGAAGACATCCGGCGGCGCGCGCTGGAACTACCTCGCGGCGTGGGCGTACGCGCAGCACAAGCCGGGCGGCAACGAGCAGACCGCCAAGGAGTTCGTGACGAAGCTCTACAAGAACGCCGGCGTGCTGGATTCCGGCGCGCGCGGCGCGACGACGAGCTTCGTGCAGCGCGGTCAGGGCGACGTGCTCATCGCGTGGGAAAACGAGGCGTTCCTGTCCCTGAAGGAATTCGGTCCGGACAAGTTCGAGATCGTCGTGCCGTCGGTGAGCATTCTGGCGGAGCCGCCGGTCGCGGTGGTCGACAAGGTCGTCGACAAACACGGCACGCGCAAGCTCGCCGAAGCGTATCTCAAGTATCTGTATAGCGACGAAGGGCAGCAGATCGCCGCGCGCAATTTCTATCGGCCGCGTTCGGACAAGGTGCCCGCCGATCTGACGAAGCAGTTTCCGAAGCTGAAGCTCTATACCATCGACGACACCTTCGGCGGCTGGACCAAGGCGCAGAAGACGCATTTCGCGGATGGCGGCGTGTTCGATTCGATCTATCAGCCGCAATAAGCGTCAACCGGCGACGCGGCGCGTTCAAGACGCCGCGCGCCCGAAGCAGCAACGCGCGCCCACCCCGCGCGCAAAATGGATGATTCAAGGATGACGACTCTCACATTCAGGAAACCGAGCGCGCTACCCGGTTTCGGCCTGACACTCGGCATCACGGTGGCTTATCTGAGCCTCGTGGTGCTGATTCCGCTTGCCGCCACCTTCGCTAAGACGGCGACGCTCGACTGGGCGCAGTTCGTGCGCGCGGTGACGTCGCCGCGCGTGCTCGCATCGTATCGGCTGACGTTCGGCGCGGCGCTCGGCGGCGCGCTCATCAACGCGGTGTTCGGTTTTCTCGTCGCGTGGGTGCTCGTGCGCTACACGTTCCCGTTCAAGCGCATCGTCGATGCGATGGTCGATCTGCCGTTCGCGCTACCGACGTCGGTCGCCGGCATTTCGCTCGCCGCGGTCTACGCGGGCAATGGCTGGATCGGGCAATATCTCGCGCCGCTCGGCATCAAGGTCGCGTTCACGCCGCTCGGCGTGCTCGTCGCGCTGACGTTCATCGGCCTGCCGTTCGTCGTGCGTACCGTGCAGCCCGTGCTCGAAGACTTCGAGCGCGAGCAGGAAGAAGCCGCCGCGTGCCTCGGCGCGACGCGCTGGCTCACGTTCCGGCGCGTCGTGCTGCCGTCGCTCTTTCCGGCGCTGCTGACGGGCTTCGCACTCGCGTTCGCGCGCGCGTTGGGCGAATACGGCTCGGTGATTTTCATCGCGGGCAACGTGCCGATGAAGTCAGAGATCACGTCGCTGCTCATCATCACGAAGCTCGAACAGTACGACTATGCCGGCGCGACCGCGCTCGCCGTCGTGATGCTGTGCGTGTCGTTCCTCATGCTTCTGTTGATCAACACGCTGCAATGGTGGCTGCAGCGCCGCACGAGCAAGACGGGCGCGGCGCCGGTCAACGTCTCCCTGGCAGCGGGAGAAACGGCATGAGCAAGGTGCTTCCATTGCAGACGACGACACAGCGCGACGCGCACGGCCTCAATCCCGTCACCGAGCCGCGCGCCGTGCGATGGCTCCTGACCGGTATCGCACTCGCGTTTCTCGCGTTCTTTCTCGTCGTGCCGCTCGTCGCGGTGTTCGTGCAGGCGTTCGCCAAGGGCATCGACTATTACTTCGAGTCGCTGAAGGATCCCGACGCGTGGTCCGCGATCAAGCTCACGCTGATCACCGCCGCGATCGCCGTGCCGCTGAATGTCGTCTTCGGACTGGCGGCGTCGTGGGCGATCGCGAAGTTCGAGTTTCGCGGCAAGGCGCTCCTGACGACGCTCATCGACTTGCCGTTCTCGGTGTCGCCGGTCATCTCGGGTCTCGTCTATGTGCTGATGTTCGGCGCGCAAGGATGGTTCGGCCCGTGGCTCGCCGCGCACGACGTGCAGATCATCTTCGCGGTGCCGGGCATCGTGCTCGCGACGATCTTCGTCACGTTTCCGTTCGTCGCGCGCGAACTGATTCCGCTGATGCAGGCGCAAGGCAACGACGAAGAGGAAGCGGCGCACGTGCTCGGCGCCTCGGGATGGCAGATCTTCCGGCGCGTGACGCTGCCCAATGTGAAGTGGGGCCTGCTCTACGGCGTGATTCTCTGCAACGCGCGCGCGATGGGCGAGTTCGGCGCGGTGTCGGTGGTGTCCGGGCACATCCGCGGGCAGACGGACACGATGCCGCTGCACGTCGAAATACTCTACAACGAATACAACTTCTCGGCTGCGTTCGCGGTGGCGTCGCTGCTGGCGCTGCTCGCGCTCGTGACGCTCGCGCTGAAACTTCTCGCGGAGCGCCGCATGACGCAAGCATTGACCGCCGCAAAAGCCACCGCACAGAATTGAGAGGCCGATAAACATCATGAGCATCATCGTTCGCAATCTGCAAAAACGCTTCGGCGATTTCACCGCGCTCGACAACGTGTCGCTCGACTTTCCGGCGGGCGAACTCGTCGCGCTGCTCGGGCCTTCGGGCTGCGGCAAGACCACGCTCTTGCGCGTGATCGCGGGCCTCGAATTCGCCGATGCGGGACAGGTCGTGCTGCACGGCGAAGACGTCGCGGCGGTCGGCGCGCGCGAGCGTCAGGTCGGCTTCGTGTTCCAGCATTACGCGCTGTTCCGGCACATGACCGTGTTCGAGAACGTCGCGTTCGGCTTGCGCGTGAAGCCGCGCCGCGAGCGTCCGAGCGAAGCGAAAATTCGCGAGAAAGTGCATGAGCTGCTGAAGCTCGTGCAACTCGACTGGCTCGCGGAGCGTTTTCCGTCGGAACTGTCAGGCGGACAGCGGCAGCGTATTGCGCTGGCGCGGGCGCTTGCCGTCGAGCCGAAAGTGCTGCTGCTCGACGAGCCGTTCGGCGCGCTCGACGCCAAAGTGCGCAAGGAACTGCGCAGCTGGCTGCGCCGGCTGCACGACGATCTGCATATCTCGACGCTCTTCGTCACGCACGACCAGGAAGAGGCGCTCGAAGTGGCGGATCGCATTGTCGTGATGAATCATGGCCGCGTGGAGCAGGTGGGCAGTCCGCAAGACGTGTACGATCATCCGCAGACGTCCTTCGTCTACGAGTTTCTCGGCGCCGCGAACCGGCTGCAGGGCGAAGTGAACGCGAACGGCTTCATCGCCGATGGCGCCGCGAGCCCGATCGCGGCTCAGGCGCATTTCAGCGGGCGGGCGCTCGCGTACGTGCGTCCGCATGATCTCGCGCTGTATCCCGCCGACGGCACGCATCGCGACGGCATCGTGGTGGGCGTGCGGCGCGTCGTGACGCTGGGCGGCTCGGTGCGCGTCGAGCTCGAAGGCAACGCGGGCGGCGTGATCGAGGCAGAACTGGATCGCGAGGCGTGGCGCGCGCTCAGGCTCGATATCGGCGATGGCGTGACCGCCGTTCCACGCGCGTTGCGAGTGTTTCCCGCGCAGTGACATCATAAAAATCAAAGAGGCTGACATGAACTTCCAGCAGTTGCGCTTCGTGCGCGAGGCCGTGCGTCAGAACATGAATCTGACGGAGGTCGCCAACGTCCTTTACACGTCGCAGTCGGGCGTGTCGAAGCAGATCAAGGATCTCGAGGACGAACTCGGCGTCGATATCTTCATCCGCCGCGGCAAGCGTCTGACGGGACTGACCGAGCCGGGCAAGGAAGTGCATCAGCTGATCGAGCGCATGCTGCTCGATGCCGAGAATCTACGGCGCGTCGCGCGCCAGTTCGCGGATCAGGACAACGGCCATCTCGTCGTCGCGACGACGCACACGCAGGCGCGTTACGCGTTGCCGAAGGTCATCCGCCAGTTCACCGAGGTGTTTCCGAAGGTGCATCTCGCGCTGCGTCAGGGCAGCCCGCAGCAGATCGCGCAGATGATCATCAACGGCGAAGCGGATATCGGCATCTCGACCGAAGCGCTCGACCGTTATCCGGACATCGTCACGTTTGCGTGCTATTCGTGGCATCACACGGTCGTTGTGCCGAAGGATCATCCGCTCGTCGGGCGCGAGAACATCACGCTCGAGCAGATCGCCGAATATCCGATCGTCACGTACGACAACGATTTCACCGGGCGTTCGCACGTCGATCAGGCGTTCGCGAGCGCGGGCGCGATGCCCGATATCGTGCTGACCGCGATCGATGCCGACGTCATCAAGACGTATGTCGAACTGGGCATGGGCATCGGCATCGTCGCGGCGATGGCGTATGACGCGAAGCGCGACACCGAGCTCGTCGCGCTCGATACGCAGCATCTGTTCGAGGCGAGCACGACGCGTGTCGGCTTGCGAAAGGGCGCGTTCTTGCGCGCGTATGCGTATCGGCTGATCGAAATGTTCGCGCCGCAACTCGATGAAGCGCAGATCGCCGCGCAGCTTCGCGAAGCCGCTTAGAGTCGTGCCGGCTGTTTTACAATCGCCGGCATGAATACTTCCTCGCTTCCTCGTGTCGCCGTGCTTGCCACGGGCGGCACGATTGCCGGTCAGGCCGGCGATTCCTCCAAGACCGCGGGCTACAAGGCGGGCGTCGTCGGCGTCGACAAGCTGCTCGATGCCGTGCCCGCGCTCGGCTCGGTTGCGCGAATCCACGCGGAACAGATCGCGAGCATCGACAGCAAGGACATGAGCGCCGCGCTGTGGACGCAACTCGCGCGGCGTATCGATGAGCTGCTTGCGCAGGACGATATCGATGGCGTCGTCGTCACGCACGGCACCGATACGCTCGAAGAAACCGCGTATTTGCTGCATCTCACGGTGAAGAGCGCGAAGCCCGTCGTGCTGACGGCGGCGATGCGCCCATCGACCGCGCTTTCCGCCGATGGTCCGTTGAATTTGCTCAATGCGGTGACGGTCGCGGCGTCGAAGGATGCCGCGGGCAAGGGCGTGCTCGTCGCTTTCAACAATCAGATTCACAGCGCGCGCGATGTCACCAAGACGAGCACTTATGCCGTCGATGCGTTTCGCTCGCCTGAGACCGGTGTGCTCGGGTTCGTGCAGGACGGACGCGTCGAGTTTCAGCGCACGGTCGTGCGGGCGCATACCGTCGCGAGCGAGTTCGCTGTCGCCGATCGATGGCCGATGGTCGAGATCGTCGCGAGCTACGCGGATGTGTCTCGTGTGACGGTCGATGCGCTTGTTGCTGCGGGCGTGAGGGGTATCGTCGTCGCGGGCACGGGCAACGGCTCGATGCATGCGGTGCTCACGCAGGCGCTCGCTGATGCGGTGAAGCAGGGCGTTGCCGTGGTGCGCGCTTCGCGCGTGGGTTCGGGACATGTGATGCGCAACGGCGCCGCTAACGATGATGCGCTCGGGACAGTCAGCGCGGGGACGCTGAATCCTTATAAGGCGCGGGTGCTGCTTATGCTTGCAGTGGCTTCGAATGTGCAGGACGTGCAGCGCGTTTTTGATGTTTATTGAGGTGGGTGTTTGGGGTGTGGGGCGGGCGGGCGGCGGCGGGCTGCCGGTTGGTCTGGCGGTCGGTCGTGGAATCCTGTATTCGTGTCGGTCTATTAGCGTTGCCCCTGTGCGGGGCGGCACCTACTTTCTTTGCTGCTGCAAAGAAAGTAGGCAAAGAAAGCAGCTTTTCAGGCCCGCGGTCACACGCAATTTGGGTAGTTCTCTCGTCCCAGGCGGTACTCGCCTAAAGAGTGCCCTCAAACACCTAATCGGGCTTGGCTCGCGCACGGTCTGCCGCCCAATAAGTTCGAGGGCGCTGGTTCAGCACGAAATGGCTTCGGCACAGCGCTACGCGCTGCCGCCGGGTATGCAAGGGAAACCGACGTACGGCAAAGGCGGCGAGATGAAGACGTTAGTAGCGAAGCACGCGCATTCCCGATTGACCGGTCGGCCGCGAAGCGGGCTGGAGCTATTTGGTGCTGAACCAGTTTGGTGTGTGGTGCGATGTGACAGACCGTGCGCGAGCCAAGCCCGATGGGGCCTATGAGGGCACTCTTTAGGCAGCCCACGATGGACGAGAGGACTACCCAAATTGCGTGTGACCGCGGGCGTATCAGGAGCTGCTTTCTTTGCTTACTTTCTTTGCAGCAGCAAAGAAAGTGAGTGCCGCCCCGCACAGGGGCAACGCTAATAGACCGACACGATCACAGGATTGCCGAGAAGCGCAGGCAAACCAAGATCCACCTCAGCAGAAAGCAAAAACGCGAACCGAAGTCCGCGTTCTCGAGTAGAGCAGAGACAATCAGTTAACAGCAGGAATCCGCAACACTTGCCCCGGATAGATCTTATCCGGACTCTTCAACATCGGCTTATTCGCTTCGAAGATCACATCGTTCTTGGACCCATTGCCGTAATACTTCTCGGCGATCTTCCAAAGATTGTCCCCCGACACGACGGTGTAATACTGCGATTCAGGCTCGCTACTCGGCACGGTCAGCTTATCGTCGACCTTATCGACATGCTGCACATTGCCCGCGGCGACGAGAATCTTTTCCTTCGTGGCCTGATCCGGCGCCTGACCCGAAACGGTCACCGTATGCGAAGCGCCGTCGTATTTCACATCGAGATTGTCCGCATTGAGACCCTGCGAACGAATGTACGTCGCGATGGCTTCGCCTGCCTTCTGATTTAGCGCGGCGACATCCACGGGTGCCGCAGCGGGCGCCGCCTGCGCGCTCGGCGTGGCTGCGCCGAAGAGTTTCTCGCCTGCTTCCTTGATAAAGCTGAGGATTCCCATTGTTCACTCCTTGGTTGACGGTGGTGTTACGGCCCGCGAAGTCTAGGCAGATTAGTCGCGATGACCACCAGATAGTTCTGAGTTTCAACAAAAGGATTTGTAGCACCGCCTATGCATCGGCGTTAGGACGCAGTTTGCAACAATCCGACGCGGACACCCGACGACAAACCGTCTGACCGACCAAGGCTTACCCGGCGCACCGCCGGGTGCCGCTTCTCGGACCCCACTTTGCCGCCCTCAGCCCAGAGCGGCATTTGTCCCGCGTGCCCATACGCGGGACGCCCCACGGTTCAGGTGACGCGAATCACGCAGCGGCTTTGGCCTGCTGCGGCTCGTCGGCCACCTGGAAGTTCGACATGATTTCGAGTGCACGCACGAGCGCCGAGTGATCCCACGCCTTGCCGCCGTTCGCCGCGCATACGCTGAAAAGCTGCTGCGCACTCGCGGTGTGGGGCAGGGCGAGGCCCATCTTGCGCGCGCCGTCGAGCGCAAGATTTAGGTCCTTCTGATGCAGTTCGATACGGAAGCCCGGATTGAACGTGCGCTTCGTCATGCGCTCGCCGTGCACTTCGAGAATGCGCGACGACGCGAAGCCGCCCATCAGCGCTTTACGCACGCGCTCCGGGTCGGCGCCCGAGCGTGCCGCGAAGAGCAGCGCCTCGCCGACCGCCTCGATGTTCAGCGCGACGATGATCTGATTCGCGACCTTGCAAGTCTGACCCGCGCCGTTGTCGCCAATGAGCGAAATGTTCTTGCCCATTAGTTCGAACAGCGGCTTCGCGATATTGAACGACTTCTCCGGGCCGCCGACCATGATCGTGAGCGTCGCTTCGCGTGCGCCGACTTCGCCGCCGGACACCGGCGCGTCGAGATAGTCGCAGCCGAGCGCGTTGATCTTCTTCGCGAACTCCTGCGTTTCAAGCGGGGCGATCGAGCTCATGTCGATCACGAGCTTGCCCTTCGTGAGACCCTTCGCGACGCCGTCATCGGCGAACAGCACGGCGGCGACATCGGGCGTGTCGGGCACCATCGTGATGACGATTTCGCTCGCCTGTGCGACTTCGGTCGAGTCCGCGACGACCTGCGTCTGCGCGCGGATATCGTCCGGCACCGGAAACTTGCCGTTCACGACGAGCTTGTGGCCGCCCTTGATGAGATTGCGCGCCATGTGCGCGCCCATGATGCCGAGGCCGATGAAACCGATCGTTGCCATACTTCTAGCTCCTCCTATGTGTCTGGTTTAAGCGGTCGCGTGCTGCTTCACGCCGCCGATGTTCTGCAGCCAGCCGAGGCCCGCTTCCGTGCCGTTGAGCGGCTTGTACTCGCAGCCGATCCAGCCTTGATAGCCGATCTCGTCGAGCAGCCCGAACAGGAACGGGTAGTTGATCTCGCCCGTGCCGGGTTCGTTGCGGCCGGGGTTATCGGCGAGCTGGATATGCGCGATCTTCCGCAGGTTCTTCCTGATCGTCGCGGCGAGTTCGCCTTCCATCCGCTGCATGTGATAAATGTCGTACTGCAAGAACAGATTGTCCGAGCCGACGGCCTGGATCACGTCCAGTCCTTCCTTCGAGCGATTCAGCGCGAAGCCCGGAATGTCGTACGCGTTGCACGGCTCGACGAGCAAGCGGATGCCTTCCTTCTTCAGCGCTTCCGCTGCGAAGCGCAAGTTTTCGACGATGGTCGCGCGCGCCTGATCCGCCGATACACCCGCCGTCGGAATCCCGACGAGACAGTTCAGTTGCGGCACGTTCAGCGCCTTCGCGTATTCGATCGCGCGCGGCACGCCGTCGCGGAATTCCGCGACACGATCCGGCAGACACGCGATGCCGCGCTCGCCCGCTTCCCAGTTGCCGGCAGGCAGGTTGTGCAGCACGATCTGCAGGTCGTTGTCCTTCAGGCGCGTCTGGATGTCGCTGATCGAGAAGGCATAGGGGAACAGGAACTCGACCGCCTTGAAACCCGCGTTCGCGGCCGCGGCGAAGCGGTCGAGAAACGGGACTTCGTTGAACAGCATGGTCAAATTCGCGGCAAATTTCGGCATTGTTCTTTCCTGATGGTCGGTCAGTGGATGCACGCCGCGCGTTCCTGCATGAACGCGCGGCGGCGATGCTTTAGTCGAGCGGCGTAACGGCGGTCGGTGCATCCGCCTTCGTTTCGGCGAGCTCTTCGAACTCGTTGATCGCGTCGATCTCGGTGCCCATCGCGATGTTGGTCACGCGTTCGAGAATCATCTCGACGACGACCGGCACCTGATGCTCCACCGCCAACGCTTGCGCCTGCTTCAGCGCGCCCGCGATGTCTTCCGGCTTGAACACGCGCAGCGCCTTGCAGCCGAGACCCTCGGCGACCGCGACGTGATCGACCCCATAGCCTTCGAGCTCAGGTGCGTTGATGTTGTCGAACGCGAGCTGCACGCAGTAGTCCATGTCGAAGCCGCGCTGCGCCTGACGGATCAGGCCGAGATACGAGTTGTTCACGACGACGTGCACGTACGGCAGCTTGAATTGCGCGCCGACGGCGAGCTCTTCGATCATGAACTGGAAATCGTAGTCGCCCGAGAGCGCGACGATCTTGCGTTGCGGGTCCGCGGCACGCACGCCGAGCGCGGCCGGGATCGTCCAGCCGAGCGGGCCGGCCTGGCCGCAGTTGATCCAGTTGCGCGCCTTGAACACGTGCAGGAACTGCGCGCCGGCGATCTGCGACAGACCGATCGTCGTGACGAAGCAGGTGTCGCGGTCGAACGCGAGGTTCATCTCTTCGTAGACGCGCTGCGGCTTCATCGGCACATTGTCGAAGTGCGTCTTGCGCTGCATCGTGCGCTTGCGCTGCTGGCAGTCCGCGACCCACGCGCCGCGGTCCTTCAGCTTGCCCGCGGCCTTCCATTCCTTCGCCACTTCGACGAACAGTTCGAGCGCCGCCTTCGCATCCGAGACGATGCCGAGATCCGGTCCGAACACGCGGCCGATCTGCGTCGGCTCGATATCCACGTGCACGAACTTACGGCCCTTGGTGTAAACCTCGACGCTGCCCGTGTGGCGATTCGCCCAGCGATTGCCGATGCCGAGCACGAAATCGGAGGCGAGCATCGTCGCGTTGCCGTAGCGGTGCGACGTCTGCAAGCCGACCATGCCGGCCATCAGCGGATGATCGTCGGGAATCGCGCCCCACGACATGAGCGTCGGAATGACCGGCACGCCGAGCGTTTCCGCGAACTGCACGAGCAGATCTTCCGCCGCCGCGTTCAGCACGCCGCCGCCCGAGACGATCAACGGCTTTTCGGCGTCGTTGAGCATCGTCAGCGCTTTTTCGATCTGCGCGCGCGTCGCTTTCGGCTTGTAGACCGGCAGCGGCTCGTACGTGTCGATGTCGAATTCGATTTCGGCGAGCTGCACGTCGATCGGCAAATCGACGAGCACCGGACCCGGACGGCCCGAGCGCATCAGATGGAAAGCCTGCTGGAACACGCGCGGCACGAGCGCCGGCTCGCGCACGGTGACAGCCCACTTCGTGACGGGCTTGGCGATCGATTCGATATCGACGGCCTGGAAATCTTCCTTGTACAAACGCGCGCGCGGCGCCTGGCCGGTGATCGCGAGAATCGGAATCGAATCGGCCTGGGCGGAGTAGAGGCCGGTGATCATGTCCGTGCCCGCCGGGCCCGACGTGCCGATGCACACGCCGATGTTGCCCGGCGCCGCGCGGGTATAACCTTCGGCCATGTGCGATGCGCCTTCGACGTGACGCGCCAGCACGTGGCTGATGCCGCCCGACTTTTTCATCGCGGAGTAAAACGGGTTGATGGCCGCGCCCGGCACACCGAACGCGGTATCGATTCCTTCCTTTTCCAGCACGAGGACGGCTGCGTCGACGGCTCTCATTTTGGGCATGGTTGTCTCCTTCCTGGGGTCTCTATCCGAAATCGCTGTCTGCATTCAAGCAGGGTTCCGTTGCACTTTAAGTCTGTGAAAAAGGTTTGATAAGATCAGCGTCAGTCGCTTTTTTCCAAACAAAAAGTATCGAATGCCCGAGTGATGAGGCATCGGCGGGAGACGCAGATGGACCGCTTCAAGCAGATAGAAACGTTCGTGCGCGTGGCCGAGGCGGGCAGTCTCGCGGCGGCGGCGCTGGAAGAGGGCGTGTCGCCCGTGATTCTGGGACGGCGCATCGACGCGCTCGAAAAGCGCCTCGGCGTGAAGCTGATGTATCGCTCGACGCGACGGCTTGTCGTGAGCGAAGAGGGCGCGGCGTTCCTCGACCGCTGCAAGAACCTGCTCGCGGACTGGGATCAGGCTGAGAACGAACTGGCGGCGGGACGGCGCGCGGTGGGCGGGCATCTGATCGTGTCGGCGCCGGCGGCCTTCGGGCGCATGCACGTCGCGCCGCACGCGCCGCCGTTCCTGCGCGACAAACCGGAATTGCAGATGTCGTTCAATCTGACCGATCGCGTCGTCGATCT
This sequence comes from Caballeronia sp. ATUFL_F1_KS4A, assembly GCF_023630905.1. NCBI lineage: Bacteria > Pseudomonadati > Pseudomonadota > Betaproteobacteria > Burkholderiales > Burkholderiaceae > Caballeronia > Caballeronia sp. ATUFL_F1_KS4A. Next base: position 35,124 of record NZ_JALQEB010000004.1, read on the forward strand.
GGTGCGCGAGGGCTATGACCTGTCGATTCGCATCGGCGGCGCGGTCGATCCGAATTTCGTCGCGGTCAAGCTCGCGAGCAACCGGCGCGTCGTCTGCGGCACGCCCGCGTACTTCAAGAAGCACGGCCGGCCGAAAACGCTCGAAGACCTGCCGAATCACAATTGCCTCGCGTTCAATCTGCAGGGCGGGCAGAACCGCGGCTGGTATTTCCGCCGCAATGGCAAGGTCGTGACCGTGCGCGTGACCGGCAACCTCGACTGCAACGACGGCGAATTGCTGCATCGCTGGGCTTCGGAAGGGCTCGGGCTCGGCTGGCGCTCGACGTGGGAAATCCAGCGGCAACTGGAATCGGGCGAACTCGAAACCGTGCTCGACGACTTCGAACTTCCCGATTACGACATCCTCGCGGTCTATCCGCAGCAGCGCTACGTGCCTGCGCGCGTGCGCTACTTTATTGATTATCTTAAGGAAATCTACGCGCAACCCGGATATTGGAGCCGTCGGCTGACGCTTCCCGGCGAACCGCAGCGCGAGCACGCGCGCGGCCGCTAACTGCTTGAAAAGGCGTTCGAATTTGCATTTGCGCGAGCGCGCAAGAAAAGCTATAATCTTTGGCTTCTCACTTGCCGCACCGGTCCGACGCCCGGGTGGCTTTCATCCAAAAGTCAGCACAAGGAGTGAATATGCGTCATTACGAAATCGTCTTTATCGTGCACCCCGATCAAAGCGAGCAGGTGCCCGCGATGATCGAGCGCTACAAGAGCACGATCACGTCGCACGGTGGTCAGATCCACCGCATCGAGGACTGGGGCCGTCGTCAACTGGCCTACATGATCGAGAAACTCGCGAAGGCTCACTACGTCTGCATGAACATCGAATGCGATCAGGCTACGCTCGAAGAGCTGGAGCACGCATTCAAGTTCAACGACGCCGTTCTGCGTCACCTTATCGTCAAGATGAAGAAGGCTGAAACCAGCCCGTCGCCGATGATGAAGGAAGTGCAGCGCGAAGAAGCCAAGAAGGCGGCCAGCCAGCCGTCCGAAGCGCAGGCTTAAGGCGAATCTTTCGCCACAGCCACCAAGGTTTAAGTGAACCGGCTGCAACTGACAGCGAGCGTCGTGGAACGCGAACCGGTGCGGTACACGCCCGCCGGCATCCCGATCGCAAGCTGCACGTTGCAACACGCGGCAGAAGTCGTCGAGGCGGGCATCGCCCGGAAAGTCGAACTGACTCTGCAGGCGGTCGCGGCCGGCGAAGCGAGCGGCAAACTGGAAAGCTGTCCGATGGGCGTCGAAACACGCTTCACGGGCTTTCTGGCGAAGAGAAGCCGTAACGCGCGAACCTTGGTGTTTCACATCACAGAATTGCAGGACATTGGAAAGGACTAATCATGCCCCGCCCGACTGGTAAGAAATTCGACAAGCGTCGTCAGCAACAAAACCCGCTCTTCAAGCGCAAGAAGTTCTGCCGTTTCACGGCAGCCGGTGTCGAGTACATCGACTACAAGGACACGGAAACGCTGAAGGACTTCATCGGCGAAAACGGCAAGATCACGCCGGCTCGTCTGACTGGCACGAAGGCGCACTATCAACGCCAGCTCGACACGGCAATCAAGCGCGCGCGTTTCCTCGCGCTCCTGCCGTACACCGACCTGCACAAGGCCTAAATCAGACGACGCACTAAGGAAAGCCAAAAATGCAAATCATTCTTTTGGAAAAGGTCGTCAACCTGGGCAACCTCGGCGATATCGTCAAGGTCAAGGACGGCTACGCACGTAACTTCCTGATCCCCGGCAAGAAGGCACGCCGCGCGACCAAGGACGCCATCGCCGAATTCGAAGTTCGCCGCGCGGACCTCGAAAAGGTCGCCGCTGAAAAGCTGGCAGCCGCACAAGCTCAGGGCGAAAAGCTGAACGGCTTCACGGTTCAGATCGCCCAGAAGGCTGGCGTCGACGGCCGTCTGTTCGGTTCGGTCACGAATGCGGACATCGCTGACGCGCTGAAGAAGCAAGGCTTCGCGGAAGTGGAAAAGGCGCAAGTGCGTCTGCCGCAAGGCCCGATCAAGATGGTCGGCGACCATCCGGTTCAAGTGGCGCTGCACACGGACGTCCTCGTCGACGTCAACGTGTCGGTGCTCGGCGAGCACGCGTAAGTTTCAGGCGAGGCCTCGCGTCTCGCAACGCACGAAAGAAAGGCAGGAACCGTCGAGGTTCCTGCCTTTTTTATTTGTCTGAGCGTTGTTCCTACGCGCTGAATTCATCGATAATTCCACCCCATGAACGCACCGTCCAAAGACCCGCAACTCGACGCGCTGAAGGTCCCGCCGCACTCGATCGAAGCCGAGCAATCCGTGATCGGCGGCCTGCTGCTGGACAACGCCGCATGGGACCGCATCGCCGATGTGATGCATCAGGGCGATTTCTATCGCTACGACCATCGCATCATTTATGAGCATATCGGCAAGCTGATTGCTTCGACGCGTCCGGCGGACGTCATCACCGTCTACGAAGCGCTCACGATGGCCGGCAAGGCCGAGGAAGTGGGCGGGCTCGCGTATCTGAACGCGCTCGCGCAGAACACGCCGAGCGCGGCGAATATCCGCCGTTACGCGGAGATCGTGCGCGATCGTGCGGTGCTGCGCCGTCTGGTTTCCGTCGCCGATGAAATCTCCGCCGATGCGTTCAATCCGCAAGGCAAGGAAGTCCGCCAGATTCTCGACGAAGCCGAAGCGCGCGTGTTCTCGATCGCCGAAGAGGGCGCGCGCGGCACGCAGGGTTTTCTGGAGATCGGACCGCTCTTGACGCAAGTCGTCGAGCGCATCGACACGCTCTATCACACAGCCAATCCAAGCGATGTGACCGGCACGCCGACAGGCTTCGTCGACCTCGACCGCATGACGTCGGGCATGCACGGCGGCGAGCTGATCATCGTGGCGGGCCGCCCGTCGATGGGTAAGACGGCCTTTTCGATGAATATCGGCGAATACGTGGCCGTGGAATACGGCTTGCCCGTCGCCGTGTTCTCGATGGAAATGCCCGGCACGCAGCTCACCATGCGTATGCTCGGCTCGGTCGGCCGGCTGGACCAGCATCGCATGCGCACCGGGCGTCTCACCGACGAAGACTGGCCGAAGCTCACGCACGCCGTCCAGAAAATGAGCGAGGCGCAACTTTTCATCGACGAAACCGGCGGCCTGAACCCGATGGAACTGCGCTCGCGCGCGCGGCGTCTGTCGCGGCAGTGCGGCAAGCTCGGCCTCATCATCGTCGATTACTTGCAGCTCATGTCCGGCTCGGGCGGCGGCGAAAACCGCGCGACCGAAATCTCCGAGATATCGCGTTCGCTGAAGAGCCTCGCGAAGGAACTCGACGTGCCGGTCATCGCGCTGTCGCAGCTGAATCGCGGTCTCGAGCAGCGTCCGAATAAGCGGCCGATCATGTCGGACCTGCGCGAATCGGGCGCTATCGAACAGGACGCGGACGTGATCCTCTTCATCTATCGCGACGAAGTCTACAATCCCGACAGCCCCGACAAGGGCACGGCGGAAATCATCATCGGCAAGCAGCGTAACGGTCCGATCGGGCCGGTTCGCCTGACCTTCCACGGCCAATACACGAAGTTCGACAACTTCGCGGGCGCACAAAACTTCTACGGCGGCGAATAGGCCAGTTACCGCAACCGCTGTCAAGTCCGGGGCAATAGCGGCCGCGCGTCAGATGCGCGCGGTGCGTCGGGTAGTGCACACAGGTACAATATGTCAGTTTGATGTCTGACTCAGATTGACCCATTTATCGGGATTTTCATGTTCGGTCGTTTCATGCCCACCGAGGGCAAATTTTTCGAGATTTTCAACGCGCATGCGAAGTGCATGGTCGATGCGAGCCGCGAGCTCGAACTGCTGATCGACAACCTCGACGAAGCCGAGGTTCACAAGCAGAACGTGCAGGCGAACGAGAAGCGCGCCGACAAGCTCACGCACGAAACCATCGACCTGTTGCACAAGACGTTCATCACGCCGCTCGACCGCGACGAAATCCACAAGCTCATCACGACGATGGACGACATCCTCGACCTGATGGAGGACGTGGCCACCGCTATTTCCCTGTACGACGTGCGTTTCGTGACGTCGGAGGCGAGCCAGCTCGCGCATATCTGCACGAGCACGGTCACGCGCGTGCAGCAGGCCGTCGAATTGCTGGCGGACATGAAGCGCGCGAGCGAAATCCTGAAGATCTGCGAGGAAATCGACCGGCTCGAGTCGGACGCGGACCGCGTGTTGCGCTCGGCGATGTCGAAGCTCTTCCGCGAGGAAGACGACGTCAAGACGCTCATCAAGCTGAAGGCGATCTACGAACTGCTCGAGACGATTACCGACAAGTGCGAAGACGTCGCGAACATCATCGAAGGCATCGTGCTGGAAAACGCCTGATCATGCCGCCCGAGCCCGCGGCGCATCACGCAACGCGGGCAACGACGACACAATCCCGCGCCGTCTTCGAGCGCCGGTAAAAACAACACCAACCGATGCATTCGATTCAACTCGCCATCTGGGCAGTCGCCTTGCTCGTCATAGTCGCACTCGCGTTCGACTTCATGAACGGCTTTCACGACGCCGCCAACTCCATCGCCACGGTCGTTTCGACCGGCGTATTGAAGCCGCAGCAGGCGGTCGCCTTCGCCGCGGCGTTCAACGTCATCGCGTATTTCATCTTTCACCTCAAGGTCGCCGCAACCGTCGGAAAGGGCACGATCGATCCCGAAATCGTCGATCATTACGTCATTTTCGGCGCGCTCGTCGGCGCGATAGGCTGGAACATCGTCACCTGGATCTACGGCATTCCATCGAGTTCGTCGCACGCACTGATCGGCGGCCTCGTCGGCGCGGCGCTCGCCAAATCCGGCTGGGGGTCGCTCAACTGGGACGGGCTGCTCAAGACCGTCGCATTCATCTTCATCTCGCCGCTGCTCGGCTTCGTGCTCGGCTCGTTCTTCATGCTGCTCGTGTCGTGGCTGTATTTCCGCACGCCGCCTTCCAAGGTCGACCGGCGCTTCCGCCGCATGCAGCTCGTCTCGGCTGGCCTGTATTCGCTCGGCCATGGTGGCAACGATGCGCAAAAAACCATCGGCATCATCTGGATGTTGCTGATCGCGACCGGCTACGCCTCCGCAACCGCCGAAGCGCCGCCCGTCTGGGTAATCGGCCTGTGCTACCTGTCGATGGGTCTCGGCACGCTCTTCGGCGGCTGGCGCATCGTGCGGACCATGGGTCAGAAGATCACGAAGCTGAAGCCGGTCGGCGGATTCTGCGCGGAGACGGGCGGGGCGATCACGCTCTTCGTCGCGTCGTTCCTCGGCATTCCCGTATCGACGACCCATACGATCACCGGCGCGATCGTCGGCGTCGGCGCGACGCAGAAATTCAGCGCCGTGCGTTGGGGCGTCGCGGGCAATATCGTGTGGGCGTGGATTCTGACCATTCCCGCGTCCGCCGCGCTCGCGGCGGCCGGCTGGTGGATCGGCCACCGCTTCCTTTGATTCGTTCCGCCTGCGGGCTCTCATCGGGCCCGCAGCGCGTCAGATGATCGGCGACGACACTCCGTCCATCGGAATGATTGCGCCCGACACGTAACTCGCGCGGCGGCTCGCCAGAAAGAGCGCAACGTCGGCGATTTCCTCCGGCTTCGCATAGCGTCCGAGCGGCACTTTCGCCTGACTGTCGGCGAGCACCTGATCGCGCGTCACGCCTTGCCGCTTCGCCTCCAGATCGAGCGCTTCCTCGACGCGTTCCGTGAGCGTCGCGCCCGGATTGATCGCGTTGATGCGGATGCCGAGCTTCGCGTAGTGATGCGCGAGCCCGACGGTGTTGAGCATCAGCGCCGCATTGGCCGCGCCGCCTGCGATGTGGATGTCCGTCGCGATCTTGCCGCCCATTCCCACGATGTTGACGATCGCGCCAGGCTCGGCTTTCGGATCGTTACGCAGGCGCTCCGCCATGCGCTTGAGAACGACCTGCTGCGGATAAACATAGGAGAAGTATTTGGCGTCCATCGCCGCTCTGTAGGCCGCGGCGTCGAGCGTGTCCGGATCGTAGCGGCGCGCGGCGCCGGCGCTGTTGATAAGAATGTCGATCGGCCCGAGCGCGGTGCTCGCTTCTTCGACGACATCCTCGGCGCTGTGGGCCTCGTGCAGGTCGGCGCGCGCGAGATGCACGTGATACCCGTCGCTCGCGAGTTGCTCCCGGGCGCGGGCCAGATTCGCAGCGTCGCGCGAAACAATCGCGACCTTCGCGCCTTCGCTCGCGAACGCTCTGGCGCATGCAAATCCGATCCCCTTGCTGCCGCCCGTAATCAGGACAACCTTGCCCGCGAGTCCCAGGTCCATGGTGTTGCGCTCCGTCGACGAATGATCGGAACACGATAGCAGAGACGCGCAGCGCGCGTCAGTTCGTGCCGGTGGCGAAGCGGGCGATGGGATCGTCGTTCTGTGCGGGGCGGGGTGCGGCGAGCGAGCCGGTGGAGGCGCGCATCACGCGCACGGGCGGCTCGGCGGAATCGTAGGGATCGGCAGCGGCTTGTGCGGAGCGCGCCTGCTGACGCGCGGCGGTCGATGTCGGCGGCGGCGGTTCGAAGGCGTCGGCGGCGGCCTGAATCGGATCCGATGAAGCGTTGATCGTCGCGACGCCAGGCGTCGTAGCGCTAGCGGCGCGAGCCTGGCGTTGCGCCGCGTTGAGCGTCGAGGGCGGTGGCTCGAAAGCGTCGGCGGATGACGGAGCAGGCGCTTGCACGGGCGCAGGCGACGCGATGTAAGTCGGCGCATCGAACGGGGTAGGCGCGGTCTTCGGCGGCGCGACGCGGCGAATGCCGTCGAATCGTTTCGCCCAGTACGGGTTCGTCAGATAGTCGAGGCGCACCGTGCCGCCCGTCGATGGCGCATTCACGAAGCGCAGCTTGCCGACATAGATGCCCACGTGCGAATGCGGCCGTCCGGTCGTGTTGAAGAAGATCAGATCGCCCGGCGCGATCTCGTCGGGTTCGACCGATTCGCCGCGCGAACTCATGTCGGCGGTCGTGCGCGGCAGATTCACGGACGCCGCGCGGTCGACGACATACCGCACGAGCCCGCTGCAATCGAAGCCCGCATCGGGCGTGTTGCCGCCCCAGCGATACGGCACGCCGACGAGCGACATCGCCTGAATGGAGATTTCCTCGCGCCCGACACTGTGATCGACGAACTTCGGAAAACCAGGCGGCGGACTATAAGTGCGGTTGGCGCTCGTGCTGGCCGCAGGCTTGCGTGCCGTCTGCTGCGGCGCGGATCCACACGCGGCGAGCATGACGGTAACAAGTAGCGGCAGGCAGATTCGACGCATTGCAAAAGGCGAGCGACAACCCGCCAGGAAGGACAGTGTGCCGATACTAATCCGCCGCACGGCCGTGCGGCAAGATGTCTTGAGGATTTACATGAAGTCTGTGCCGTAAGTGTTGCAAGTGCGGAACGTTAGGACGAAAGGAAACGGCCCGGCAGGATCGCTCCGCCGGGCCGTTTCATCGCGTTGAAAGCCGCGCGCTTACAGAATGTCGGACGCGTAATCGGCGAGGCGCGAACGCTCGCCGCGCGCGAGGGTCACGTGACCGCTGTGCGTCCAGCCTTTGAAGCGATCGACGACATACGTGAGACCCGAACTGCCTTCGGTCAGGTACGGCGTGTCGATCTGCGCGATGTTGCCGAGGCACACGATCTTCGTGCCGGGGCCCGCGCGCGTGACGAGCGTTTTCATCTGCTTCGGCGTGAGATTCTGCGCCTCGTCGATGATCACGTACTTGTCGACGAACGTGCGTCCGCGCATGAAGTTCATGCTCTTCACCTTGAGACGCGAACGGATGAGCTCCTGCGTCGCGGCGCGGCCCCATTCGCCGGCGGCGTCATCCGTCTTCTGGAGGACTTCGAGGTTGTCGTCGAATGCGCCCATCCACGGCTGCATCTTCTCTTCCTCGGTGCCGGGCAGAAAGCCGATGTCCTCGCCGACCGGAACCGTCGCACGCGTCACGATGATCTCGTTGTAGCGCTTGTCGTCGAGCACTTGCGCAAGGCCCGCGGCGAGCGCCATCAGCGTCTTGCCGGTGCCGGCCTGACCCAGCAGCGTGACGAAATCGACTTCCGGGTTCATCAGCAGATTCAGCGCGAAGTTCTGCTCGCGGTTGCGCGCAGTGATGCCCCACACGTTGTTCTTGTGATGACCGTAGTCGCGCAGCGTCTGCAGGAGCGCGGTCTTGCCGTTGAGCTCGCGCACGACCGCATGGAACGACGGCTCGCCGTTCTGCGGCTCGAGATAGACGAACTCGTTGACGAGCATCGAAGGGCACAGCGGCCCGGTCACGCGGTAATACGTGGTGCCGGTCTTGGTGTCCTGCCAGCTCTCCATGCCCTTCGCGTGCTTGGTCCAGAAATCCTGCGGCAGTGCGCGCACGCCGGAGTAGAGCAGATCCTTGTCTTCGAGAACCTGATCGTTGAAGTAGTCTTCGGCAGGCAGACCGAGCGCGTGCGCCTTGATGCGCATGTTGATGTCTTTCGACACCAGCACGACCTGGCGATCCGGCCGCTCCTTCTGCAGCGCGCGCACGACGCCCAGAATCTGGTTGTCCGCCTTGCCGACGGGCAGGCCTTCGACCGGCTCGATGTCCGTGAGCGTCGTCTGGAAGTAGAGGCGGCCGAGCGCGTCGCGATTGCCTTGCGCAGCGAGCGGAAGCCCTTCGGCCATCTTGCTGGCGTTGCCCGCGTGCGCGACGAGCGCATCGAGCGTCCGGCTCACCTGACGCGCGTTGCGCGCCACTTCCGACATGCCCTTCTTGTGGTTGTCGAGTTCTTCCAACGTCATCATCGGCAGATAGACGTCGTGTTCCTCGAAGCGGAAGAGCGAACTCGGGTCGTGCATCAGCACGTTGGTGTCGAGCACGAAGAGCTTGCGCAATTCGGCTTCGGCAGCCGTGCCCTTGCGACGTTTGTTCTGCGCGCGCGTATCGCGCGTCGTGGCCGAGACAGGTGCTTCGGTCGCGACGGGCGTTTCGGCGCGCTCCGTGCGCGCTTCGACTGCATCCGGCGTGGCGCGGGCGCCGGGCGTCGGCTGCAGGAGCGCGGCGGTCTGCTTCGATTTTCGGGCGCGCGTAGGGACGGTGCCCGGTGCGGGCGGCGGCACGACGGCTTCGACGTGCGGCTCGGCCGGAATCTGGGTCAGCACTTCGTTCGCGATCGAGCGCAGCGTGTGCGCGGCATTCGTGGCGGGACGCTCGGCGGCGACGGTCTCGACCGCGCCATAGGCGTCGTCATCGCTCGCCGCGGCTTGTTTTTTCGACTGCTTCGAAGGCCGGGCTTTGGCCTTGTATTCTTCAGCCGGAAGGAGATGGCCGAGCTTGGCCGGGGCGGTAGGCAAAGGCATGATGTTCCCTCGAAAGGAATCGGGTCGTGTATCGTGCGCCGCCTGTCGCATCCTGCTCGTACGCCCTCGAAGCGATACGAATCCTGCAGTTTGCGCCCGGAGGCGCGCTTCGTTGTCGAAATCGCCGGTTCGCCTAAGTTTCGATCTGCTCCTTGGAGGTTGCGTGCAACACGCCGCGCCCGAGCCGATGAAGCGTGGCTTTCGTGCGACGCCAAATGAAAAAGCCGCCGTTCCGACTACCGGAACCAGCGGCTGACTTCAGCTTCAGAGCGCCTTTCCCTTGCCGGATCCACATAGCCCGGGTCCATGCCCACCGTACCCACAGGCACACGGCGGCTTGCACTGGAACGAAGGAAATGGGGAAGGCAGGCGCTCATTGCGAACCAATATAACGTGCCTCAAATCGCTTGTACAGCCTCGACGATCGCCTCTACGTGGCCCGGCACCTTGACACCGCGAAACTCGCGTCGCAGCACGCCGTTTGCGTCGACGAGGAAGGTCGAGCGCTCCACGCCGCGCACTTCCTTGCCATACATCTTCTTCATCTTGATGACATCGAAGAGCGTGCAGATCGCTTCGTCAGCGTCCGAAACCAGCGTGTAAGGCAGATCGAGCTTCGCCTTGAAGTTGTCGTGCGATTTCACGCTGTCGCGCGAGATGCCGATCACTTCCGCGCCGGCCGCCTTGAACTGATCGTAGTGGTCGCGAAATTGCAGGCTTTCGGTGGTGCAGCCGGGCGTGTTGTCCTTCGGATAGAAGAAGAGCACGACCTTTCTGCCGCGCAAGGAGGACAGGGTGAACTCGCCACCCGTCGCGGGTGCGGTGAAGTCGGGAACGGGCTGGTCGACTGCAACTGACACGTAGGTTTCTCCGGTCGTTCTGGTTTATCGGTGAGAAAAGCGAGGCGGGGAGAAAGCGGCCACGCGCCGCTTCAGCCCGGCTGGACGATCAGTTCGCCCGCGCGGCCCGGAATCTCGCCCCACGTCACAGGGTACGTGGGCAGCGACGCGCGGTCCAGCGCCGCATGGTAATCGCCCATCGTGGCAAAGCTGTGTCCCTGCGCGCGCCAGCCGGCGAGCAGTTGCTCGAACACCGGCGCGAGCTTCTGGCCTTCGAGTTCGGCGTGCAGCGTGAACACCTGATCGCGCGGATTGTTCGCCGTATGACGCAGCACGTGCGCCGCGACATTGCTTTCGTCGACGCCGTCGACGCCAAGCACTTCGTCGAGCGTCGGCAGCGTGGTCGGCATCTGGATGTGATTCAGCGTGCGCCCGTCGAGCACGGGAATATACGGCGTGTGGCCGCGCCCGTCGGATGCGTAGCGCATGCCCCACGCGTCGATCTGCTCGAACGCGTAGCCGTTCATCTGCCAGCCGGCGGCGCCGTGCGTGACGGGCGGTCCGCCGAAAATCTCGATGAAGCGCGCGTGGCTCTGCTGCATCTGCGCGACGGTCCAGTCGCGATCACGCCCGCGCACGTTGTCCTGCCAGTAGACGTGATCCCACGTATGGATGCCGCATTCGAAGCCGGCCTCGTGGATCGCACGCATTTCCGACACCGCTTCGCGGCCGATATCCGGCGCCGGCAGCAGCACGCCGTACATGAGCGTCTTCACGCCGTAATGCTCGACCACCGACGTGCGCGACACCTTCTTCAGAAAGCCGGGCCGGAAGACCCGCCGCAGCGCCCAGCCGGTGTGATCCGGGCCGAGACTGAAGAGGAACGTCGCGCGGGCGCTGTACTTGTCGAGGAGCCGCCCGAGGTTCGGCACGCCTTCGCGCGTGCCGCGCAGCGTATCGACGTCGATTTTCAGAACGATGCGAGCCACGCGCGCGCCTTACGCCTGTTCCACCAGCTTGCGGGCCTCGCCCACGTGGCCGCGGTACGCTTCGAAGATCTTGCGCAGCGCGTCGTCCATCGACGCTTGCGGCGCCCAGCCGAGTTCCTGCATCGTGTTGTCGATCTTCGGCACGCGGTTCTGCACGTCCTGATAGCCGTTGCCGTAGTACGCGCCCGACGACGTCTCGACCAGTTGCACCTGCTTCGCGCTGTCCGAGTACTCGGGGAATTCGTTTGCGAGCGCGAGCATCTTGTTCGCGAGTTCGCGGACCGAGAAGTTGTTCGTCGGATTGCCGATGTTGTAGATCTTGCCCGACGCCACGCCGCCCTTGTTTTCGATGATCTTCATCAGCGCGCCGATGCCGTCGTCGATGTCGGTGAACGCGCGTTTTTGCGCGCCGCCGTCGACGAGACTGATGTTCTCGCCGCGCACGATATGCCCGAGGAACTGCGTCACGACGCGCGACGAACCTTCCTTCGGCGTGTAGATCGAGTCGAGGCCCGGGCCGATCCAGTTGAACGGACGGAAGAGGGTGAAGTTGAGACCCTCCATGCCGTAGCCCCAGATCACGCGGTCCATGAGTTGCTTGGAGCACGCGTAGATCCAGCGCGGCTTGTTGATCGGGCCGTAGGAAAGCACGGAGTTTTCCGGGTCGAACTGCTCGTCGGTGCACATGCCGTACACCTCGGACGTCGACGGAAACACCAGATGCTTGCCGTACTTCACGGCCGAACGCACGATCGGCAGATTCGCCTCGAAGTCGAGCTCGAACACGCGCAGCGGCTGCTTCACGTACGTGGCGGGCGTGGCGATCGCGACGAGCGGCAGGATCACGTCGCACTTCTTCACGTGATACTCGACCCACTCCTTGTTGATCGTGATGTCGCCCTCGAAGAAATGCATCCGCTCGTGATTCGCGAGGTCGCCCAGGCGATCGGTTTGCATGTCCATCCCGAAGACTTCCCAGTCGGTGGTTTCGAGGATGCGCTTGGACAGGTGATGGCCGATGAAGCCATTGACACCCAGGATCAGAACTTTTTTCATGAATGACGAGAGGATTGAATGATTCGGCCGAATTCGGAAGGATCGACGGTGCGTTCTTCGCCCGACGGTTGCGCGTCGGCGTTCAGGGGCCGGTGACGCAATTCGTGGATGGCGATGACGCGGCCATCGCCGCAGACGCCAAACAGCGCATTATCCGCCACGGTCAGGCCCGGGGGCAAACCCCGCAGCTCACGGAGTCTTTCGGGTGAAACGCCCGGCGCGCCCGTTTCGGGCACGAGCCGCGCCCGCGCGACGATGAAACGATCGGCGCCGATATCCGTGAACGCGCCCGGATACGGCGGTGCGACCGCGCGGATCAGGTTGTAGACACGCTGCGCCGGCTGCGACCAGTCGATGCGGCCGTCTTCCGGCTTGCGTCCGCCGTAATAGCTGCCCGCCGCGAGATCGTTCGGCAGATGCGGCGCTTCGCCGGCGAGCAAGGCGGGCAGCACGCGCCAGAGCGTCTGTTCGGCGGCAACGACGGTCTTGTCGAAGACTTGCGCTGCTGTGTCGTCGGGCAGGATGGGCACCGGCGTTTGCGCGAGGATCGCGCCTGCATCGGGTTTCGCGAGCATTTCATGCAGCGTCGCGCCGGCCTCGGTTTCGCCGTTGATGACGGCCCAGTTCGTCGGCACGCGGCCGCGATACTTGGGCAGAAGCGAGCCGTGCATGTTGTACGCGCCGCGCTTTGCGAGCGAAAGCAGCGAGACGGGCAGCATGTGCCGGTAGTAGAACGAGAAGATGAAGTCCGGCGCGATTTTCTCCACCGCGCCGAAAAGCTCGGGCGACTTTGGATCGGCAGGCGTGATCGTGTCGATGCCGTGTTCCGCCGCGACCTGCGCGACGCTGCCGAACCAGATGTTCTCGCTTGCGCTGTCTTCGTGCGTGACGACGAGCGCAACATCGACGCCGCGCGCGAGCAGCACCTGCAGACAGCGCACGCCGACGTTGTGATACGCGAAGACGACTGCGCGCGGCTTCATCGGTCGTCTTCCTCGCGCGTGACGGCGACCACTTGCTGCACGGCGTCCTGCAACGGCTTGGCGGCGACCGATACGCCGTCGCGCTGTTCGAGAATCGTCTGCACGAGATAGCGCGGCCGCGCGCGCACCTGCTGATAGATGCGCCCGATGTACTCGCCGAGCAGCCCGAGCGCGAAGATGATGACGCCGAGCATGAAGAACGTGATGGCGAAGAGGGTGAACACACCCTGGACTTCCGCGCCGAACATGAAGCGGCGAATCAACAGCAGCAGGAACAGGCCCGCCGAGCCGACCGACAGAATCACGCCGATGAACGACAGCCATTGCAGCGGCACGACCGAAAAGCCGGTAACGAGATCGAAGTTCAGGCGGATGAGGCTATAGAGCGAATACTTCGACTCGCCCGCGAACCGCTCCTCGTGTGCGACATCGACTTCGATCGGGTTTTGCGCGAAGGTGTACGCGAGCGCCGGAATGAATGTGTTGATCTCGCCGCAGCGATTGATCGTATCGATGATATGGCGGCTGTACGCGCGCAGCATGCAGCCCTGGTCGGTCATCTTGATCTTCGTGATGCGCTCGCGCAGGCGGTTCATCGCGCGCGACGCCTTCTTGCGCCACAGGCTGTCCTGCCGCTGCTGGCGAATCGTGCCGACGTAATCGTAGCCCTCGCGCATCTTCGCGACGAGCTTGCCGATTTCCTCGGGCGGATTCTGCAGGTCGGCATCGAGCGTGACGACGATCTCGCCGCGCGACTGTTCGAAGCCCGCGAGGATCGCCATGTGCTGGCCGTAATTGCCGTTGAGCAGAATGACGCGCGTGGTGTCGGGCCGCACGTGGAACTGCTGCGCGAGCAGCGCGGCCGACTTGTCGCGGCTGCCGTCGTTGATGAAGATCACCTCGTACGACGTGCCGAGCGCATCGAGCGCCGGATAGAGGCGCTGGAAAAGCGCGGCGAGGCCGTCCGCTTCGTTGTACACCGGGATGATCACCGAAAGCTCGGGGGACGTCGCCGGAAAATCGAAATGACTCATGTTGCGCTGATTGTCCTTGATGGTCCGTGTTACCCGTTGTGTCCGAACTGCTCGCAGATTTCGTCGATGGACCGGACGACATGCGTCACGTCGTCGGCGGTCATGCCCGGGAAGAGCGGCAGCGTCACGTTCGACGCGCCGTAATGCTCCGAATGCGGGTACATGCCTTCCTTGTAGCCACGCGCGCGATACAGCGTGAACAAGTGCAGCGCCGGGTAATGCACGCCGCTTCCGACGTTGCGCTCCTTCAGTTGCGCCATGAATTCCGCGCGCGTGAGCTTGAGCCTTTCGAGCGGCAGCGCGATCTGGAACATGTGCCAGTTGTGGTCCGTGAAGTTCTCGACCGGCAGACCCACGCCGAGCTCGACCGCCGCGCCGCCTTTGAAGGCATCGAAATAGAGGCGCGCCAGTTCGCGGCGCTGCTGCGTGAGGCTCTCGACGCGCCTCAACGAGCCGAGGCCGACGCGCGCCGCCACGTCCGTCAGGTTGTACTTGCCGCCGAGCACGTCGCAATCCATGCCGTCGAAGCCCGTGCGCGTAATGCCTTGCAGACGGTACTTGCGCGCCAGTTCCGCTTCGTCCTCGTTATTCATTACTAGCGCGCCGCCTTCGATCGACGTCACATTCTTGTTCGCGTGGAAGCTGAACGACACGATGTCGCCGATCGCGCCGATGCGCTGGCCTTTCCACGTCGAACCGAACGCCTGCGCGGCGTCTTCGATCACGCGCAGCTTGTGGGCGCGCGCGATCTCGTAGAGCTTGTCCATGTCGACGGGCAGGCCGGCCAGATAGACGGGTATCAGCGCCTTGGTGCGCGGCGTGATTGCGCGTTCGAGCAGATTCAGGTCGATGTTGCGCGTGACCGGATCGATATCGACGAACACCGGCGTCGCGCCGACTTCGAGGATCACGTTCGCGGTCGACACCCAGGTCATCGGCGTGGTGATGACTTCGTCGCCGGGGCCGACGCCCGCGATGCGCAAGCCGATTTCCATCGTGCAGGTGCCCGAGTTGAAGGCGCGCACCGGGCGGCCGCCCACGTACGCCGACAACTCCGCCTCGAACTGCTGATTCTGCGGGCCGGTCGTGATCCAGCCCGAGCGCAGCACGTCGACGACGCCCTGAATGGTTTCTTCGTCGATATCGGGCTTCACGAAGGGCAGGAACGGCCGCGTTGTTTGAGTCATGGACTATGCGTTTAAAAAATGAATTGATCCGGCGGACGCTTCGGTCCGGCAACTAGCCGCGCGCGAGCACCACGACGCCGACCAGAATGATGCCGATGCCGATGAGCCGCTGCATCGACAGCACTTCGCCGAACAGGTACCACGCGGCGAACGCGTTGACGACGTAGCCGAGCGAGAGCATCGGATAGGCGATCGACACGTCCACGCGCGACAGCCCGACGATCCACACGACGACGCTCAGCACATAACAGGCAAGCCCGCCGATGATCGGCCACTGCGTCGCGATCTTGATGCCGACCGGCAGAATGTTGGCGGGCGTCATGTCGAAATGGCCCACCGCGTTCACGCCGGCTTTGAGCAGGAGCTGGGCGCATGCGTTCAACGATACGCCGATGACGATGCAAATAAAGGAGATCGGGTTCATCGCGCGTTTTTCAAATGCGGAACAAGGATACTCGGTTCATCGCGAAATGCCGAACGATCGTGCAGCGCAGCATCGCGACCGGGAGGAAAACGCGCGCTCACGGCTGCGGTTTCTCCACGATCACGCGGCGCTCGTCGCGGGCGATCACCTGCATGGGCACGTGGCGTGCCATGAGCTCGTCGTAGCGTGCGGGCGGCATCAGCGCGAACGCGTAGCGCTCCGAATCCCACAGCCTGACCCATTCGTCGACGCTCGGCACCCATTTTTGCGGCTCGGTCTGGACGCCGAAGGTCAGCTCGTCGGCTTCGCCGACCATGATCATCGTGTGGCCGAGGTAGAAGGGCATCGTGTGGTCGAGCTTCGCGATCGAGTAAAACGGCGTGTCGGGCGGGAGCTTGGCCATCGCGGCCTTCACGGCCGGCACGAGCCGCACGCCGGAACTCTGCGTGCCGAAGACATCGTGACCGGAGCCCGCGATCGTGCCCAGCAGCAGCCAGGCCGCGCCTAGTCCCGTCGCGCCCGCGAGCACGCTGCGCCGGTTCAGCCATAACGCGAATATCGTCACGACGAAAGCGACGGCGAGGCCCGCGTACACCCAGATCTGGAACTCGCGATAGAGCGCGTTAGGCGTGTTGGCGCTGCCCGCGCGGCCGAGGAAAATCGCTCCGAAGGCCGCGGCGATCAGAAATACCGCATAGCCGATCAGATGCATGCGGTACTGCGATTTCGTCAGCGAGGGCAAATACAGCCCGATGACGAGCGCGAGCGCCGGCGCGATCGGCAGCACGTACGAAATGAGCTTCGAATGCGACGCGCTGAAGAACAGGAAAATGAACGCGGACCAGATCAGCAGCATCGTGACCGGCGCGAAGCCGTTGGGCTGGCGTGGCGTCTTCAAGCCGTGGCGCACGCTCTGAAAGGCGATCGACAGCCACGGCAGAAAACCCACGATCAGAACCGGCACGAAGTAATAGAACGCGCCGGGGCGGTTCTGCTCGGGCGTCAGATAGCGCTTGAACTGCTGGACGATGAAGAAGAAGTCGAAGAACTCCGGGTTCTTCATCTGCACGAGCGCGAACCACGGGCCGGTCACGATCAGGAACACGATCAGCCCACTGCCGATATAGAGCCGCTTCCAGAGCGCCCAGTCGCGCGACACGAGTGAATACAGAACGAGCACGGCGCCCGGCAGGATCAGGCCGACGAGACCCTTCGACAGCACCGCGGCGCCCATGCCGGCCCAGCAGAGCCACATCCAGAGACGCACTTCGCGGGTCGGCAGTCCGGGGCGCTGGGCGAGCAGGAGCGCGCAGAGGGTCAGCTCCATCCAGAACGACAGGCCCATGTCGAGCGCGTTGAAGTGGCCCATCAGGTTCCAGTACGGGCACGTCGCGAGGATGACCGCGGCGGCGAAGCCCGTCATCGCGTTGAATACGCGCGTGCCGGTATAGCCGACGAGCAGCACGCCCAGAAAGCCCGTGAGCGCCGTATAAAGGCGCGCCTGCCATTCGCCGATGCCGAACCACGCAAAGGTAAGGGCATTCGCCCACGTTTGCAGGGGCGGCTTTTCGAAATACTTGTAGCCGTTGTAGCGCGGCGTGATCCAGTCGCCGGTCACGAACATCTCGCGCGCCATTTCGGCGTAACGGCCTTCGTCGCTGGGCACGAGATGACGATACCCGAGCGGCGCGAACCAGATGATCGCGAGTGCGAGTACCAGAAGAATGAGCGAAAGACGCGTGAGCGGTAGCCGGGTAGGCGTATCGTTCATGAAGTCGACCTGTCCGATGCCGCGATGCGCGGCGCTAATGAAACGAATTGAGCGATGAATGCGCGCCGCGCGAGGATGCAACTCGTGCATGCTCAGGCACGCATTGTCGATGCGAGTTCGCACGTTCGAGCGCGCGCTGCGCACTTGTCCGACGTCGAAACGCCCGGCGTAACGACGATGCCGGGCGGGAGTGTAGCGCACGGCCGACCGGCATCCGTCAAAATTGACGACTGGCAAGCGACGGCTGCTGCCGATATCGGACGGGCGGCGGGAGTCTGCCAACGCTTCCTTAGCGCCGCCTTAGCGATCCCCTCAGGCTTCGATCAGCAGTGCGGCGGCCACGCGCCGGCCTTCGGACATCAGTATGTTGTAGGTGCGGCAGGCCGCGCCGAAATCCATCGTTTCGACGCCGATGCGGTGTTTCGCCAGTTGCGCGGTGAGGCGCGGATGCGGAAAGCGCAGCCGCGACCCGCTGCCGAAAATGACGACTTCCGGCGCGGCCTCGACGAGCGCATCGAAATCCTCGGGCTTGAGCGCATCGAACGACGACACCGGCCACGCCGCGACGGGCGTCTGCGGCATGACGATCACGCTGCCTTCGTGCCTTTCGAGATTGATCGCCACGAAACCGTCTCCGTAGCTCGTGATGGTATTGAGCGCGCTGGTGGAATCCTGGTGCAGTTTCAAAACAATGATCCGGCAAGGAAAAGGAGAGAGGCCCGGCGGGCGCGCGTAGCGCCGTTTGCGCCGGTTCCGGCGCATTCGATTGGTGCATTGCGGAACTGGGCCATAATCAGTAAATTATAACTTTTTGGCTGCCGGGCTCGCTCGTGCGCCACCCGTTGCGCTCGCGTGCCGCCACAAGCCGCCTTCGACACGCAATCCGGTCCGCATCGCCCATGCCTTACCTGGCGCGGCGTCTAAAATGCATCGTTCGGCGCTCGGGAAAAGGGAGCCGTCCGGGCGAGCCGCCATCGGCTTTCACCTCGGTATTTATTGCAACGCCCGTCCGCCGCGCGCGAGGCTGGCTGCCCCGAATTCCGAGCCGCACGCGACCGACATCACCAGAACCCGTCCGCATTCACATCAGACCCAGAGCGCCAGCCGTGAAACCGATTCTCAAATCCAACAAGCTGCAAAACGTCTGCTACGACATTCGCGGGCCCGTGCTCGAACACGCGAAGCGCCTCGAAGAAGAAGGCCATCGCATCATCAAGCTGAATATCGGCAATCTGGCGCCGTTCGGCTTCGAGGCGCCGGACGAGATCATTCAGGACATGATCCGCAATCTGCCGGGTTCGTCGGGCTATTCGGATTCGAAGGGCGTGTTCGCCGCGCGCAAGGCGATCATGCATTACACGCAGCAAAAGGGTGTGACGGGCGTCGAACTGGACGATATCTACATCGGCAATGGCGCGTCGGAACTGATCGTCATGGCGATGCAGGCGCTTCTCAACGACGGCGACGAAGTGCTCCTTCCGGCGCCGGACTATCCGCTGTGGACGGCCGCGGTGAGCCTGTCGTCGGGCACGCCGCGCCACTACATGTGCGACGAGAGCAACGGCTGGATGCCCGATCTCGACGACATCCGCGCGAAAATCACGCCGAACACGAAGGCGCTCGTCGTCATCAACCCGAACAACCCCACAGGCGCGCTGTACTCCGACGAACTGCTGCGCGATCTGATCGCGATCGCGCGCGAGCACGGCCTCATCATTTTCGCGGACGAGGTCTACGACAAGATCGTCTACGACGGCAAGACGCACACGTCGATGGCCGCGCTCTCCGAAGACGTCGTCACGGTCACGTTCAACAGCCTTTCGAAAAGTTACCGCTCGTGCGGGTATCGCGCGGGCTGGATGGCGATCTCCGGGCTGATCGAAGAGAACCGCCGCCGCGCGAAGGATTATCTCGAAGGCCTCGGCATTCTCGCGTCGATGCGCCTGTGCCCGAACGTGCCCGGCCAGTATGCGATCCAGACGGCGCTCGGCGGCTATCAGAGCATCAACGACCTGATCGTCCCGAGCGGGCGCCTTTTCAAGCAGCGCGAACTCGCGTACGACATGCTCACGGCGATTCCGGGCGTCACGTGCGTGAAGCCGCAAGCCGCGCTCTACATGTTCCCGAAGCTCGATCCGAAGATGTATCCGATCCAGGACGACCAGCAGTTCATCACGGATCTGCTGCTCGAGGAGCGCGTGCTGCTCGTGCAAGGCACCGGCTTCAACTGGCCGACGCCGGATCACTTCCGCGTGGTTTTCCTGCCGAACGTCGACGATCTCGCGGATTCGATCAACCGCATCGCGCGCTTCCTCGACGGCTATCGCAAACGACATTCCGCTTAATCTCTCTTTTAAAGACTCGCGCTGCATGGAACCGATCAAAGTAGGACTCTTGGGCTTCGGCACGGTCGGCAGCGGCACCTTCACGGTGCTGCGCCGTAACCAGGAAGAAATCAAACGACGCGCGGGACGCGGCATCGAAATTTCGCGTGTCGCCGTGCGTACGACGGCGAAGGCCGAAGCGGCGAAGCAGGAAGGCATCGCGGTGACGGACGACTTCAACGCGGTCGTCGACGATCCTTCCATCGCCATCGTGTGCGAAATGATCGGCGGCACGGGCTTCGCGCGCGAACTGGTGCTGCGCGCGATCGCGAACGGCAAGCATGTCGTGACGGCCAACAAGGCGCTGCTCGCGGTGCACGGCACGGAAATTTTCGAGGCCGCGCGCGCGAAGGGCGTGATGGTCGCGTTCGAGGCCGCGGTGGCGGGCGGCATTCCGATCATCAAGGCGCTGCGCGAAGGGCTGACGGCGAACCGCATCGAGTACATCGCGGGCATCATCAACGGCACGACGAACTACATTCTTTCGGAAATGCGTGACCGCGGGCTCGACTTCGCGACCGCATTGAAGGCCGCGCAGGAACTGGGTTACGCCGAAGCCGATCCGACTTTCGACATCGAAGGCGTCGATGCCGCGCACAAGGTCACGATCATGAGCGCAATCGCGTTCGGCGTGCCGGTGCAGTTCGATCGCGCGTATGTGGAAGGCATCAGCAAGCTGGCCGCGATCGACATTCGTTACGCGGAAGATCTCGGCTATCGCATCAAGCTGCTCGGCATCGCGCGGCGCTCGGAGAAGGGCATCGAGCTGCGCACGCATCCGACGCTCGTTCCGGCCAAGCGCCTGCTCGCCAATGTGGAAGGCGCGATGAACGCGGTCGTCGTGCACGGCGACGCGGTCGGCACGACGCTCTACTACGGCAAGGGCGCGGGCGCGGAGCCGACGGCGTCCGCCGTGGTCGCCGATCTCGTCGACGTGACGCGCCTGCATACGGCCGATCCCGAGCATCGCGTGCCGCATCTGGCGTTCCAGCCGGACAGCCTGTCGAACACGCCAATCCTGCCGATCGACGAAGTGACGAGCGGCTACTACTTGCGCCTGCGCGTCGCGGACGTGACGGGCGTGCTCGCGAACATCACGCGCATTCTCGCGGACAAGGGCATCTCCATCGACGCGCTGCTGCAGAAGGAATCGGAAGAAGTCGACGGCGCGAACAAGGGCGAGACCGACATCATCCTCATCACGCACGAGACGCTCGAAAAGAACGTGAACGCGGCGATCGCGCAGATCGAGGCGCTGTCCACGGTCGTCTCCAAGGTGACGAAGCTGCGCATGGAAGCGCTCAACTAAAGGCAAGCACGATGAACTACATTTCGACGCGCGGCGCCGGCACCGACGAGCGCCACACGTTCTCCGACATTCTGCTGGGCGGCCTCGCCAAAGACGGCGGCCTGTATCTGCCGGCGGAGTATCCGAAAGTCAGCGCCGACGAACTCGCGCGCTGGCGCACGCTGTCGTACGCGGATCTCGCATTCGAAGTGCTGTCGAAGTTCAGCGACGACATTCCTGCCGACGACCTGCGCTCGCTTACGCGCAAGACGTACACCGCGCAGGTGTACAGCAACGTGCGCCACGAAGAGAGCGCGGTTCAGATCACGCCTTTGAAGACGCTCGGCGAGGAAAACGGCACGACGCTGTCGCTGCTGGAACTCTCGAACGGCCCGACGCTCGCCTTCAAGGACATGGCGATGCAACTGCTCGGCAATCTGTTCGAGTACGCACTGGCCAAGCACGGCGATGAATTGAACATCCTCGGTGCGACCTCGGGCGACACCGGCAGCGCCGCCGAATACGCGATGCGCGGCAAGACCGGCGTGCGCGTGTTCATGCTCTCGCCGCACAAGAAGATGAGCGCGTTCCAGACCGCGCAGATGTTCTCGCTGCAGGATCCGAACATCTTCAATCTGGCGGTCGAAGGCAACTTCGATAACTGCCAGGACATCGTCAAGGCCGTGTCGAACGATCACGCGTACAAGGCGAAGCACAAGATCGGCACGGTCAATTCGATCAACTGGGCGCGCGTCGTCGCGCAGGTCGTGTACTACTTCAAAGGCTATTTCGCCGCGACGAAGAGCAACGACGAACGCGTGTCGTTCACGGTGCCCTCGGGCAATTTCGGCAATGTGTGCGCGGGGCACATCGCGCGCATGATGGGCCTGCCGATCGATCAACTCGTCGTCGCGACCAACGAAAACGACGTGCTCGACGAGTTCTTCAAGACCGGCGTGTATCGCGTGCGCGGCGCGGCGGAAACGTATCACACGACGAGCCCGAGCATGGATATCTCGAAGGCGTCGAACTTCGAGCGTTTCGTGTACGACCTGCTCGGACGCGATCCGGCGCGCGTGCTGCAACTGTTCCGCGACGTCGAAGAGAAGGGCGGCTTCGACCTCGCGGTGAGCGGCGATTTCGCGCGCGTGAAGGAATTCGGCTTCGTGTCGGGCAAGAGCGGCCACGACGACCGCGTGAAGACGATCCGCGACGTATTCGAGCGCTATCACACGATGATCGACACGCACACCGCCGACGGCGTGAAGGTCGCGCGCGAAAATCTGAAGCCCGGCGTGCCGATGATCGTCCTCGAAACCGCGCAGCCGATCAAATTCGGCGAGACGATCCGCGAGGCGCTCAATCGCGAGCCCGAGCGGCCGGCTGCGTTCGTCGGACTTGAAAAACTGCCACAAAGGTTCGATATCGTTCCTGCCGATGCTGGCGTCGTGAAGGCGTTCATCGCCGAGCGCACGTAACACGATCGTCATCGGGATGAACGGGGCGCGGCTGCACGGCCGCGCCCCGTTTTTCATGATGCGGCACGAAATCCGCCGCCGGAGCCAGCTTCGCAGAATCGCCGCTCGCGGGCAGAAGCCCGCCAAAAGCTGTTAAAATCTCAGGTTTTTCGTCGTACCCCATTCAAAAGGACGCGCCGTGCTGTCTACCGCCAATATCACCATGCAATTCGGGCCCAAGCCCCTCTTCGAGAACATCTCGGTCAAGTTCGGCGAAGGCAACCGCTATGGCTTGATCGGCGCCAACGGCTGCGGCAAGTCGACCTTCATGAAGATCCTGGGCGGCGATCTCGAGCCGTCCTCGGGCAACGTCATGCTGGAGCCGAACGTGCGTCTCGGCAAATTGCGCCAGGACCAGTTCGCGTACGAAGACATGCGCGTACTCGACGTCGTCATGATGGGTCACACCGAAATGTGGGCCGCGATGACCGAGCGCGACGCGATCTACGCCAACCCCGACGCCACCGACGACGACTACATGCGCGCCGCCGACCTCGAAGCCAAGTTCGCCGAATACGACGGCTACACGGCCGAAGCGCGCGCGGGCGAACTGCTGCTCGGCATCGGCATCAACATCAACGATCACAATGGCCCGATGAGCAACGTCGCGCCGGGCTGGAAGCTGCGCGTGCTGCTCGCGCAGGCGCTGTTCTCGAAGCCCGACGTGCTGCTGCTCGACGAGCCGACCAACAACCTCGACATCAACTCGATCCGTTGGCTGGAAGACGTGCTGAACCAGTACAACTCGACGATGATCATCATCTCCCACGATCGTCACTTTCTGAACCAGGTCTGCACGCACATGGCGGACATGGACTACGGCACGCTGAAGGTCTGGCCGGGCAATTACGACGACTACATGCTGGCGTCGACGCAGGCGCGCGAGCGTCAGCAGGCCGCGAACCAGAAGGCGAAGGAGCGCGTGGCCGACCTGCAGGACTTCGTGCGCCGCTTCTCGGCGAACAAGTCGAAGGCGCGTCAGGCGACCAGCCGTCTGAAGATGATCGACAAGATCAAGATCGAGGAATTCAAGCCGTCGTCGCGTCAGAATCCGTTCATCCGCTTCGAGTACGAGAAGAAGCTGCACAACATCGCGGTGGTCGCGGAAGAAATCACGAAGAAGTACGACCGCACGATCTTCCAGAACTTTTCGCTCTCGGTGCAGCCGGGCGAGCGTATCGCGATCATCGGCGAGAACGGCGCGGGTAAGACCACGCTGCTCAAGTCGCTCAAGGGCGCGCTCGAACTCGATCACGGCACGGTGAAGTGGGCGGAAAACGCCAACGTCGGCTATATGCCGCAGGACACGTACGAAGAGTTTCCGAAGGACGAGACGCTGACCGAGTGGATCGACCAGTATCGCAAGGAGGGCGACGACGAGCAGATGATGCGCGGCACGCTCGGCCGTCTGCTCTTCAACGCGGACGATATCAAGAAGAACGTGAAGGTGCTGTCGGGCGGCGAAAAGGGCCGCATGATCTGGGGCAAGCTGATGCTCGGCCGCCACAACGTGCTGCTGATGGACGAGCCGACCAACCACATGGACATGGAGTCGATCGAGTCGCTGCAGATCGCGCTGGAGAAGTTCGAAGGCACGCTGATCTTCGTGTCGCACGACCGCGAGTTCGTGAGCGGGCTGGCGAATCGCATCATCGAAGTGAAGACGGATGGCACGCTGCGCGACTTCGGCGGGAATTACGAAGATTTTCTGGCGAGCCAGGGGATTCAGTAATCACCGGCTTCGCGCTCGCGCCGAAACAAGCGGCCCGCCTCGAAAGAGCGGGCCGTTTTTACATGCCGGTCAAAGCCTGTCGTTGCGAAACCGCATCGCCGTTCCTTCGCGCGTAATGCGCTCCCAGATCGCGCGTTTTTCGTCGTCGTTCAGAAACACCCAGTTGGACACTTCGCCGGCCGTGCGGCCGCAGCCTTTGCAGACGTCGTCGAAGAGCGTGGAGCACACGCCGATGCAGGGGCTATCAGGCAGATCGTGAAGATTCGAAGACATTGGGCTAGCTCGTGACCGCATCGGCGCCGAACAAAAAGGGCGGCAACGCGGCATTCAAAATGCGTAAAAAAACTCAACGCGCGATACTGTAGCCTATCCGCGCGATCCAGTGATGCCGCTGGTTGTAATCGAGGATGTCCTCGCCGTACCCGTTGAAGTAGCTCACGAACAGATAGCCGCCCCACGCGCTGCCGATCAGCTTCGCGAGCGGATAGGTCAACTGCGATTCCACGCTGCCGTACCAGTGCTTCGTGCCTTTGCGTAATGTCGTCGCGAGTTGCCAGCCGTCCGGGCTGCCGTATTTCACGAGGAAATCGACGTAGCCGCGATAATCCGCGATGTCCTCGTTGCCCGCCTTCGACAGGTAGTAATAGAACTTCGGCGAGAGCGTCAGGTGATTGCCGTTCAGATCGCCGAAATCCCATGTCGGGCGCACGAACGCGATGTTGATCGAGCGCGATTCGTCGCCGCTCTTGCCGTTCGATTCATGCCCGATGCCCGCCGCGACGCCCATGCGCGTGAAGAGCGCGCTTTTCCAGCCGGTGTCCTCCACGTAATAGAACAGTTGCGGCTGAAAGCTGATGTCGCGAAACGGCACCGATTCGGCCGAGAGATTCCATATGGCCGTCTGCGTGTAGCCGAAATAGAGGTTGTCGAGGAAGCCGCGCGAGCGGGGATCGTCAGGCAGATGCAGGCGATATTTGAAGCTGAACTGGAATTTCGCGAGATTGTCGCCGTTTTTGCCATCCGCGAAATAGATCGGCTCGAACGTCGAGAAGCGGCCCGAGAGCAACGTGTCCGTGCTGGACGCCGGTTGGACGGCGGTATTCGCCGCGGCCGTCGCGACGGCGAGTTGGCCGGGCGTCGTCGCTTGCGACTCGGCCTTCTCCGCGGCGGCGACCTCGGTCTGCGTATCGCTGCGATTGAGCGTGACGAGCATCGGCGAAGCATCGAAGCCGACCGGATCGATCTTCACCGTCCCGCGCGCCGAATCGGGCCACGGCGCCGAAAAACGCACGCGGCGATACTGGCCGGGCGCAAGGCGCAGACGGTCCGGCACTGTCGGATCGCGCTCGAGCGTGAGCGGCGCCGGCGGCAAATCGCCATTGGTCAGATTCACGGTCAGTTGCTTCGGGACATCGACGGTCAGGGGTTTCGCGTCATCGTCGGTATAGAGGAGCGTCAGTTCGAGCGGTTGCGAGGCGGCGGCTTCGCGCGCGGGTTGCAGCACCGCGACGGTCGCGCGCGTAGCGCCGCTTGTGCAAAGGCCGGCAAGAAGAAGCGCGAACATGCGTGCGCGGCCGGCAGAGCGGCGGGAATTTTTCAGCGAAATCGATCGTGGGCCGTGGGCCATGTAGTTCGTGTCCTGTTGGGGCGGGGCGGGCATCAGGACAGTCTGACAGCGCGAGCCGCGCCGCGATCCCGACATTCCAGACGAAATGGCATCGAAACCGGTGCGTCAGGCCGAAAACACCGCCTGCCAGAGCATCGCGCCGTTCAGCGCGACGATCACGCCCGCGCACATCCACGCCAGCGCCAGCGGCACGCGCGCGACGCGCCAGCGGCCCATCAGCGCGGCATCGGAGGCGAAGCGCACGAGTGGAATCACGGCGAGCGGCAATTGCAGGCTCAAGACGACTTGCGTCGCGACGAGGAGCGCGTTCGAACCATGCTGGCCGAAACTTCCGACCGCGACGAGCGCCGGACCGATCGCGAGCCCGCGCGTCAGGAGCGCCCGCGCCCAGCGCGCCATCTTGAGGCGCAGGAAGCCTTCCATCACCGCCTGGCCGGCGAGCGTGCCCGTGACCGTCGCGTTCAGGCCGCACGCGAGCAGCGCGGCGGCGAACACGACGCCCGCCCAATGACTGCCGACGAGCGGCGCAATGAGACGGTGGGCGTCGGCGAGATCGTTCACACCGGTGTGGCCGTTCGCGTGGAAGACGGCGGCCGCGACGATCAGTAACGACGCGTTGACGATGAACGCAAGCCCGAGCGAGCCGAACGTATCGATGTTCACGCCACGAAGCGCGCGCCCGATGGTCGCGTCGTCGCGCGCGCTCGCGTGCTCCTTGACGAGCGCGGAGTGCAGGTAAAGGTTGTGCGGCATCACGGTCGCGCCGAGCACGCCGGCGGCGAGCCAGAGCATGCCGGCATCGCGGACGAGTTCGCGCGACGGCGCGAGCCCGCGCAGCGCATCGCCCCAGACCGGATGCGCCAGCGCGAGTTCGATGACGAAGCACAAACTCACGAGAAAGATGAGCGTCGATACCGCCCGCTGCAGGGAACGCTTGCCGCGGTTTTGCAGCGCGAGCATCGCGAAGGTTCCGACCGCCGAAACCAGCACGCCGGCCGTGAGCGAGAGGCCGAAGAGCATTTGCAGCGCAACCGCGCTGCCGACGACTTCCGCGACGTCGCACGCGATGATCGCGATTTCGCACGCGATCCACAGGACAAGCGTCGTACGGCGGCTGTAGCGTTCGCGGCACAGTTGCGCGAGGTCGCGCCCGGTCACGACGCCCACGCGCGACGCGACCCATTGCAGCAGCATCCCCATCAGGCTCGCGAGCAGGACGACGAAAAGCAGCGAGTAACCGTAGCGCGCGCCGCTCGCGAGCGCCGTCGCCCAGTTGCCGGGATCCATGTAGCCGACAGCGACGAGCGCGCCCGCGCCGGCGAACGAATACCAGTGTCTGCGCGGGCGCGGCGCGCGCTCCCGATCTTCACGGGTCGCCACGGGCGACTGCGCGTCGGATTTCGCGGCTGACGGCCGGGCGAGCGCGGAGGGATTGGTATTCATGCGGGAGGCGGCCTCGGATAGCGTTGCAACGGTGCGCGTTGCCGGTTCAGAAGACGCCGCTTTTCGCGGCGCACGTCGAATTGGCTCGCAACAACTGTTCCGCTGGCTATTCGTCAGGCTTGTCCCGTCTCGGCCGCGCTCGTGCGAGTCAACGAAACGACGAAGAAACGACTCGCAAAACGGCGGGCGCAAGGGGACGCAGGCGACCGACCACGAATAATGACATTGCATCGGGCTTACGCCTGCGTGTCACTTTGACGAGTGTGGGTTTATCACGTGCCGCGGCAGCGGATTAGGGGCTAAAATGCGCGCTCTTTCCGGCTGTCGGCGCGCGGCGCTAAGCCGGGCAGAGCCCCGCGCGGCAAGACCGTCGCCGCGTGGCGCAAGGGCGTGTACATTTTGCGCGACAAGCGGCGGATTATTTTTTGTCGCGTCCGCGTTTAATGGTAGTTTTCGGGGTTTTAGGGGAGTCGCGGGTCGCTCGGCGATGCGAAAATGCGCCGGGTCCGGGCGGCACGACGTCGTGACAAGTCGGAACAAGGGAGAATCGAAATGAACGAGAAACTGGCGAGCCGCACGGCCAAGCTGGCGGGCGCCCTGGCATGCGCCGCGATGTTGACTCCGCTCGCGGCCTTCGCGAAAGACACGCAGTTGAACGTGTACAACTGGTCGGACTATATCGCGAAGGACACGATTCCCAACTTCACCAAGCAGACCGGCATCAAGGTGAAGTACGACAACTACGACAGCGACGACACCCTGCAGGCCAAGCTCCTGACCGGCCGTTCCGGCTATGACATCGTCGTGCCGACCAGCAATTACGCCGGCAAGCAGATCGCCGCGAACATCTTCGCGCCGCTCGACAAGTCGAAGCTGCCGAACCTCAAATATCTCGATCCCGACCTGATGAAGCTCGTCGAGGGCGCGGATCCGGGCAATAAATACACGGTGCCCTGGGCGTACGGCACGACGGGCCTCGGCTACAACGTCGACAAGGCGAAGCAGATCCTCGGCGCGAACGCCGAACTGAACAACTGGGACATCCTTTTCAAGCCCGAGAACATCTCGAAGCTGAAGGCGTGCGGCGTCTCGGTGCTCGACGCGCCGGACCAGATGTTCGCGGCCGCGCTGCATTACATCGGCAAGGATCCGATGAGCACGAACCCGGCCGATTATCGCGAAGCGCTCGCGATGATGAAGAAAATCCGTCCGTACATCACGCAGTTCAACTCGTCGGGCTACATCAACGACATGGTCGGCGGCGATATCTGCTTCACCTACGGCTGGTCGGGCGACGTCGTGATCGCGAAGCATCGCGCCGTCGATGCGAAGAAGCCGTTCAAGATCGAGTACTACATTCCGAAGGGCGGCGCGCCCGTGTGGTTCGACGTGATGGCGATTCCGAAGGACGCCAAGAACAAGGACGCGGCGCACGAGTGGATCAACTACATCGAGACGCCGCAGGTTCACGCCGCGATCACCAACGCCGTGTACTACCCGAGCGCAAATCTCGAAGCGCGCAAGTACGTGGATAAGGACGTCGCGAACGATCCGGCCGTGTATCCGCCGCAGGATGTCATCAAGACGCTGTTCCTGCTGAAGCCGTTGCCGCCGGAAATCCAGCGCCTGCAGACGCGGCTCTGGACGGAATTCAAGTCCGGCCGATGAATCCGATAAGCCGGTTATTCTTTTGAAACGACGAAGCCCCTGGACCTCCGGGGGCTTTGTTCGTGATCGCATCGCGTGGCGGGGCGAGTCACGAAAGACGCATGGAAGCAAGGAGTCGAACAGGCAATCATGAGTGAGCAGTCGAGCGCGTTGAAGGCAGCGCCTAATTCCGGCCGGCGCGAGCCGGGCAGTTTCCCATCGGTCTCGAGCACGGACGACAGCTTCGTGCAGATCGTCGATGTCGTGAAGAAGTTCGGCGAGACGACGGCCGTGCGGGGCGTCAACCTGTCGGTGAAGAAGGGCGAGCTGTTCGCGCTGCTGGGCAGCTCGGGCTGCGGCAAGTCGACTCTTTTGCGCATGCTCGCCGGACTCGAATCGGTGACCGAAGGGCAGATTCTGATCGACGGGGAAGACCTCGCGAAGATGCCGCCGTACAACCGGCCGGTCAACATGATGTTCCAGTCCTACGCGCTCTTTCCCCACATGAGCGTGGAATCGAACGTCGCGTTCGGGCTGAAGCAGGAAGGCGTAAAGGGCGGCGAGCTGAAGGACCGCGTCCACAACGCGCTCGAACTCGTGCAGATGGCGAAGTTCGCCAAGCGCAAGCCGCACCAGTTGTCGGGTGGTCAGCAGCAGCGCGTCGCGCTCGCGCGCAGCCTCGTCAAGCGACCTAAGCTGCTTCTGCTCGACGAGCCGATGTCCGCGCTCGACAAACAGATTCGCCAGCGCACGCAGATCGAGCTCGTCAATATTCTCGATACGGTGGGCGTCACCTGCATCATGGTGACGCACGATCAGGAAGAAGCGATGACGATGGCCAATCGCATCGCCGTGATGAGCGAAGGGCAGATCGTGCAGCTCGGCACGCCGCACGAAGTCTATGAGTATCCGAATAGCCGCTTCTCCGCGCAGTTCATCGGCTCGACCAATCTCTTCGACGGCAATGTCGTCGAGGACGAGCCGGATCACATCTTCGTCGAATCGCCGGACCTTCCGGTGCGGCTCTATGTGAGCCACGGCATCACCGGGCCGCTCGGCATGCCGGTGACGATATCCGTGCGTCCCGAACGCATCGCGCTCACGCGCAAGCCGCCCGAAGGCACCTACAACTGGGGCCGCGGCAAGGTGACGAACATCGCGTACATGGGCGGCTACACGCTCTATCACGTGACGCTCGATTCCGGCAAGGTCGTGGTCGCGAACCTGTCGAGCCTCGCGATCGGCGAGATCGATTCGCCCACGTTCGACGACGAAGTCTACGTGCGCTGGAGCGCGTCGGCGGGCGTGGTGCTGACCGCATGATGACGAACTGGCTCAAGCGCATCGGCGTTTCCGGACGCACGCTCGTCATCGGCGGTCCGTATCTGTGGCTTCTGCTGCTGTTCTTCGTGCCGTTCCTGCTCGTCGTGAAGATCAGCTTCGCCGACAGCCAGCTCGGCATTCCGCCGTACACGGATCTCGTGACGATGGAAGAGGGCGTGATGCATATCGCGCTCGACTTCGCGCACTACGCGTTCCTCGTCAAGGACAGCCTGTACTTCGCGACCTACATGAACTCGCTGCTGGTCGCGGCGGTATCGACGGTGCTGTGCCTCCTGATCGGCTATCCGATGGCGTATTACATCGCCCGTTCGAATCCGGCCACGCGCAACATCCTGATGATGGCCGTGATGCTGCCGTTCTGGACGTCGTTCCTCATTCGCGTGTACGCGTGGATCGGCATTCTGAAGAACAACGGCCTGCTCAATAACTTCCTGATTTCGATCGGCCTGCTGCATTCGCCGATCGAGCTGTATCACACGAACATCGCGGTATATATCGGCATGGTGTATTCGTATTTGCCGTTTCTCGTGATGCCGCTTTACGCGCATCTCGTGAAGATGGATCTGACTTTGCTCGAAGCGGCCTACGATCTCGGCGCGAAGCCGTGGAAGGCGTTCGTGCAGATCACGTTGCCGCTGTCGAAGAACGGCATCATCGCGGGCTGCCTGCTCGTGTTCATTCCGGCGGTGGGCGAGTACGTGATTCCCGAACTGCTCGGCGGCGCGGACACGCTGATGATCGGCCGCGTCATGTGGAACGAGTTCTTCAACAACGCCGACTGGCCGATGGCTTCCGCCGTCACTTGCGCGATGGTCCTCTTGCTGCTCGTGCCGATGGCGCTTTTCCAGCACTTCCAGGCGAAGCAACTGGAGGAAAAGCGATGATCAAGGTCAGCCGTCCGTTGCAAATCACCGCGCTCGGACTCGGGTTCGCGTTCCTCTATATACCGATCCTGAGTCTCATCGTCTATTCGTTCAACGATTCGCCGCTCGTCACCGTCTGGACCGAGCCGTCGCTCAAGTGGTATCGCGCGCTCGTCACCGACGACGAACTGATCAACGCGGCGTGGCTGTCGTTGCGCATCGCGTTTTTCACGGCGTGCGCGTCGGTCGTCATCGGCACGTGGGCGGGCTTCGTGCTCGCGCGCATGGGGCGCTTCAAGGGCTTCACGCTCTACGCGGGCATGATCAACGCGCCGCTCGTGATCCCCGAAGTCATTCAGGGCATTTCGCTGCTGCTGTTGTTCGTCGAAATGGCGAAGCTCATCGGATGGCCGGATCGCGGATTCTTCACGATCTGGATCGGACACGTCATGTTGTGCATCTCGTATGTGGCGATCATCGTGGAATCGCGGGTGCGGGAGCTGAATCCTTCGCTGGAGGAGGCCGCGCTCGATCTCGGCGCGACGCCGCTGCGCGTGTTCTTCTCGATCACGCTGCCGCTGATCTCGCAGGCGCTCGTCGCAGGTTGGCTGCTGTCGTTCACGCTTTCGATCGACGATCTCGTGCTGTCGGCGTTCCTGTCCGGTCCCGGTTCGACGACATTGCCGCTCGTCGTGTTCTCGCGCGTGCGTCTTGGCCTGAATCCGGAGATGAACGCGCTCGCGACTTTGTTCATCGCGCTCGTGACGGTCGGCGTGATCGCGGCGAACGTCTTCATGCTGCGCAGCGAACGGAGAAAGCTCGCAACGGTGATGTGACGTCAAGTGGCCGGACGCAAAAAGCGCGTCCGGCACGACGCTGTAAACGCCGAAGGGCCATCGCGATGTTCAGTCGCGATGGCCCTTCTTGCATCAAGACGCGCCGCTTACTTCGCTGCTGCGTCCTTCAGAACGACGCGCGTCGGACCGCCGATGCTATTCATGAGGAGGTCTCCGTTGGACAGGTACTGGATGATGGCGTAAGCGCCGTTGCCCAGATTGCTCTGCCCGAACGACACGCGATGCACGGTCTTGCCGGTGTTCCAGTCCATGCCGGTGATTTCCCAACCCGTCTTCGGATAGTAGCCGTTCACGAACACCATGTTCGACGCCGAACTCGTGCTCGGCACCATGCTGATGGAAACGACGTCGTCACGCGTCCAGACCGAGCGCCATGCGTGCTTCTTCGGATCCCATTCGAGACGCTCGGCACCCGAGGCCGGCCTGTTGACCGGACCGAGCGACAGCACGTCGACGAGCTTGTCCGGATGGCCCTTCTCGGCAACGTTGTTGACGACGAACGCGCCGTAGCCGTTCACGACCACCGACTGTTCGCTCTGAACGAACTTCGGCGGATGCTTGAGTCCGGCCGTGATGCCGATCTGACCGGCGATGCGCGGCGACTTCGTACCCGGAATCTGCTTCCAGCCCGCGGGCATCTGGTCGCGCCAGAACGCGACGAGGTGCATGCGGTTCGCGCCGTCCGTGATGACCACGAGCTTGTCCTGGTCGTCGCCGAAGCCCATGAGCGTGGGCGTGGAGCCGGTGCCGTCGCCGAACTTGACTGCGGGCGGCTGATCGCCGTGCTCGTATTCGGCCTTCCATGCGCCGTCTGCTTCGTCTTCCGAGAGCTTCGTGCCGGTCCAAACGACCTTATGCATCACGCGATTCGACGCAATGTAGATGCCGCCTTTCTGATCGATCGCGAACGAGTTGCTCACGAATTCGCCCGGCGCAAAGCGGATCGTCTGCGGCTGGCCTTCGAGCGAACGGTCGAACACGCTGATCGACACGTTCGATGCCACGACGAACTTGCCGTCGTACGTGACACCCGTGCCGACGAGATGCGCCTTGCCGACGATCGGTTTCATGTCGATCGTCTTAATGACCTTGATGCCGGCGGCCGGATTCTTTTCGTCCACGAGACCGAACATGCTGATGTTGCCGTCCGAATCGTTGTAGTAGACATGATTATCCTTGTCCACCACCGAGTACACGCCGTTGACGACGCGCGTCCAGTCGAGGCCGTAGGTCTTGAACACTGCGTCTTCGGCCTGCTTGATGTTCGTGTAGCGCTCGCCGAGCACCTTGTCGTGCAGCGCGGCCGGAATGACCTTGTTGCCGGGCGCCGGGGCGCGTGCGACTTCCTTGAAGCCGCCGTTCGACACGTCGATATACGTCACGCCTTCGCTGGACACGCCCCACATGTAGTTCGGCGACGTCGACGCGAGCGTCATGATGTTCACCGGACCGGCGACGACGCGCGGCGCCTTGCTGATATCGACGTTGAAGAAGCCGGGCTTGACCGCATACGGAAACGCATCGCTCTGCGACGAATCGAAGTGCGTGATCGAATATTTCTCGGCGGCGAGGAACGGGTTGCGCGGCGGCTGCTTCGCTTCCAGCGCGTGCGCGGTGCCCGCAGCGAACAGCAGCGCGGTTATCGTGCTGATAGAGGTTTTTTTCATGCGTTGCTCCTTCTTCGGGTTGAATTCATATCGCGATGCGGGCAGGCATCAGAACGCCAGCGTCGCGCTTGCCATGAAACTGTTGGTGCTCTTGAGCCGGTTCGTGCTCGCGATGCTCGGCACCCAGCGCAAGCTCGCCGAAACGGGATGTTTGCCGCCCACCTTGGTGTCGTAAGTGACGATGGGACCGAGCGAGAAGTCATGTCCGACGAAGCCGTCGAGCCGATCGGCGACTGGGCCGGAGTCCTTGCCGAGCTGCTGAACGGTGCCCATCACGAGGCCTACGCCGACGCCATTGGCGAATTTCTTCAGGCCCATTAGATCGAGCGTGAAGAGCGGGGCGTTTTGATAATCGGTGGCTTGATTGCGCGTGTAGAACTGCAGTCCCGCGACGGCGTCGAATTCCAGGCCGTACTGCGGAACGAGCTTCGTGTACGCCACTTGAGGCACGAAGGTCCAGTTGTTCAGGCTCGTGTTGGCGAGCGCGTTCGGGTCGTAACGGCCGGTCGGCGCCCAGACGTTGAAGCTGAGCGCGATGTGATCGGTGCGCGAGAAGTGGTATCCCGCGACGATCGGCGTGAAGTAGAGGTCAAACAAGTTCGCGGCGCTGTCGCTGCGCGCGCCGTTCAGGCGTCCGACGGACGCGCCTGCTTTCACGTCGGTCCAGACGTAGGGCAGCGTGATGGCGGACGCGAAACTCCATCCGCCCGTGCTGCCCCACGAGCGCATCAGGGTAGCGAGCGTGAAGTCGATCTTCGCGTCGACGCCGGCAGTCGCCGTGCCGGCGATCGGCACGGAGCGGTTCGCGCCGATCGAGCCGTCGAGATAGATGTTCTCGAAGTTAACGATGGTCATCGGCTCGGGCGGCACGATGCCCGCGCTCGGGCCGACGCTCATGCCCGCGACAGGCCGGCCGAGCGCGCTTTCGGTTGCATGAGCAACGGGAATGCAGGCCGATGAGGCCGCCAGCATCAGCGCCAGAACT
This sequence comes from Caballeronia sp. ATUFL_F1_KS4A, assembly GCF_023630905.1. Lineage (NCBI taxonomy): Bacteria > Pseudomonadati > Pseudomonadota > Betaproteobacteria > Burkholderiales > Burkholderiaceae > Caballeronia > Caballeronia sp. ATUFL_F1_KS4A. The sequence continues at coordinate 70,194 of NZ_JALQEB010000004.1, forward strand.
GATCGGCGCGCGGTAAGTCCGCGACGCGTGCCGAATTCAGATAAAACGCATTGCATTATTCCCGTTTCTGGGATTCGATTTATTTTGCTCATTGTTTGAAAAATTGGTGCGTCCAAAAGCGCCGTAATAAATGGATCCGTCTATCTATCCGCTTTGTGAAATATCGCGGTAGACATTAATTGAATTTAATCGCTATTCGTAGGTGTGCGTGTTCCCGCAACGATGGATCGTTGCTGCCTGTACTTGCCGGAGAGAGTTCTTGTTCGTGGCGAATCAGCTCGGCGAACTTTGGAACGGGCGCTAATGGCGATTGAAAAGGATTAAACAGTGCTCAGATTTAGAAACAGATCTTCCGACTGCATTTGGTTGGCGACACTATCAGCGCGCACGTGCGCAGACAAGCTTTGCCGCCGGAATGACAAAGATATGCACAAAGATCAATTATTTTTTTCATTAATACGCTTTGAGAAAATCTCAGCGTGAAGTTTGCGCAAAACGAGTTCGGGGCGCACGATGCGCCCCGAGAAAAGACATGCAAACGCCTGCTTGCGAAAGCTTCAGTCGCCCGACGCTTCCCGCGCGAGCGCGAGATGCTTCGCGAAGGTCGTCGGGTCGGTATTGGTGCCGCACAGCAGCACGCCGACACGCTTGCCTTCCAGCCGCTCGCGCAACGGTCCGAGCAGGGCGGCGGTGGCGGCGGCGCATGCCGGCTCGACCGCCAGTTTGAGTTCACCGAACAACTGCAGCATGCCGTGACGCAGCTCGTTGTCCGACACGGTGACGATCTCGTCGATATGCCGCCGACATAGCTCGTAGCTGTACTGCTCGGTATGCGGCGCCATCAAAGAATCGGCGATGCCGTGCATCGCGCCCATCTTGACCGTGTGATTCGCCTCGAAGCTGCGTTTCATCGCATCCGAGCCTTCCGGTTCCACGCCGAAGACATGCAGCGACGGATTTGCGAGGCGCATCGCCGTCGATACGCCCGCGGCCAGGCCGCCGCCGCCGATCGGCAGGATCACGGCGTCGAGATCGGGCGCCTGCGACGTCCACTCGTAGCCGAGCGTCGCCGTGCCGAGCACCGTGCGATAGCCGTTGAACGGATGGATGAACACGCGTCCTTCTTCCGCTTCGACGCGCCGCACGACATCGAACGCCTCGGCGACGTTCTCCGCGAACACGACTTCCGCGCCGTAGCGCCGGCACAGCGCCACGCGCGCCGGGCTCGCGCTCTTGATGATGACGACCTTCGCGCCCACTTCCATGCGCTGCGCCGCGTACGCGACCGCCACCGCGTGATTGCCCGCCGATACGCACGTGACGCCCGCCGAACGTTCGCTGTCGGTGAGCGCGAGGATATTCGAAAACGCGCCGCGCGCCTTGAACGTGCCGCTTGCCTGCAAGAGTTCGAACTTGAACGTGACCGGCGTGCCTTCGAGCGTCGGAAAGTCGTGGCGCTCGAAGGTCGGGGTGCGCGTCACCCACGGCGTGAGCGCCATATGCTGCTCGGCGATTTCGTCGAGCGTCGGAATCGGCGTGCCGTCGATCGTATTGTCGGAATGCTGCATGGCAGTGGACATGACGTGTTGTCGATCTGGAGAGGTCAACGGGGCTGTGCTTCGACGGACATGCTGTGGATGAACTTGCCCAGGAACGCCTCGCACTGGACGAGCTGTTCGAGCGACACATACTCGTTCGCCTTGTGCGCCTGTTCGATGTTGCCCGGCCCGCAGACGATGCTCGGCACGCCCGCGTTCGCGAACAAGCCCGCTTCGGTGCCGTAGGCGACCTTGTGCTTGTCCTGATTTTGCGTGAGCGCGCGCACGAGTTGCGTGATCGCGGCCTGCTCGGTGGCGTCGAGGCCGGGCGCGGACGCGAGCTTCGTGAATTCGATCGCCGCGTTGCCGTGTTCCTTCAGCATCTTCGGCAGCAGCGTGTCATGCGCGTACGACTGGATGCGTTCGAAGATCTGATCGGGATCGATCGTCGGCAAATTGCGGAATTCGAACTCGAAGTTGCATTCGGCGGGCACGGTGTTGATCGCGTTGCCGCCTTTTATCGTGCTCGTCTGACCGGTGGTGAAGGGCACGTCGTAGAGTTCGTCGAACGGACCTTGCGCGCGAAACTCGTCGACGAGATCGCGGATGTGGCAGATGAGCCGCGCTGCGTACTCGATCGCGTTCAGGCCCTTCGGCGTCAGCGACGAATGCGCCGCGAAGCCGCGCACGCAGCAGTGATAGGTATTGATGCCTTTGTGCGCGATGATCGGGCGCATCGATGTCGGTTCGCCGACGATGCAGCCATCGGGTTTGAGGCCGCGCTTTTTCAGGTCGGCGATCATCAGCGGCGCGCCGGCGCAGCCGACTTCTTCGTCGTAGGAAAGCGCGAAGTGGATGGGTTTCGCGAGCTTGGTCGCCTGCATCTTCGGCAGCATGGCGAGCGCGGCGCCGATGAAGCCTTTCATGTCACATGAGCCGCGGCCGTAGAGGAGGCCGTCGCGCACTTCGGGCTTGAACGGATCGCTCTGCCAGTCCTGACCGTCGACCGGAACGACATCGGTGTGACCCGACAGCACGATGCCGCCGTCGGTTTGGCCGTCGTGCGCCGGGACCGTGGCGAAGAGATTCGCCCACTGGCCGCGCGGATCGTTGGTGATGGTCGCTTCGATGCCCGCTTTTCGCAGTTCGTCGCGTACCGTTTCGATCAGGCCGAGATTCGGATTGCGGCTTACGGTATCGATGGATACGAGCCGTTCGATCCACGGCAGGCAAATGGGCGTTTCGGTTCTGGATTGAGCTTCGAGATTCGCCGTGTCAGCGATCTGTGACATATTTTTGCTCCTGCGGGTAGGGTTTGATCATAGCCCAAAAGAATGATGCTGGCCGTAGGGGGCTTTTTGGTTTTTGAGTTTTGGGGCTTTTGAGCTTTGGCGCTTTGGGGTTGTCGCTGGATCCCGTTTTCTTAGTGGTCTATTAGCGTTGCCCCTGTGCGGGGCGGCAGTCACTTTCTTTGCTGCTGCAAAGAAAGCAACTGTATTGAGCGTCAAGGGTTGAGTT